>JBJFFE010000028.1:0-2545 GCA_051891435.1 Clostridia bacterium
GACTTTTAGTCTCCCCTTAAATTTGGTATATTTATTCGAATTCTTCCTCTTCTTCTCGTTCTTCGACCACCTCAACATATTCTCCAATAATGTCAAGAGCCTCATCATAACTGTATGATAATGTTGCTCTTTCTATCATCTCTTTTGACTCATCAAACATATTATTTTGCTTTAATGTTTTAGATACTAATCCTAATATTTCAGGTAGTACTACTGCTCCATAAATATTGCATATAGGTTTTTGTAGTTCTCTATTAGCACTGTTATCTTTTAAGTTTTCTCTTTCCATTTGTTTTGCAATATTGATATATTTGTCAACAACTGGTTTGAATCTGCCATATTGAAAATCGTCTCTCATTTCGTACATCATTAAATGTATTATTTCACTTATTTGGTTAGAATTTAATGGCATTTTTTCTAATTTTTCTAATTCCTTTTTTTCTTTTTCAGTTCCTAAATATAAATTTAATGGAGAGTCATTTATATACTCTAATGTCATCAAACTATGAGCTAATGCCTCTCTATATTCTGTATCTAAATTTGCATCATACAAGTCCTCTCTTATATCGCTTATTTTTATTGTTTTTTTACTCAAATAAAATACCTCCTATTCATATTCTTCCTCACCTTCTAGTCCTGCCTCATCAGTTATCTCAACATACTCTCCTATAATATTGAGAGCTTCATCATAACTATGAGAACTAAAAACTCTATTAGTCATTTCTTTTGATTCTTCTTGCATTCCGTTTCTTTTTAATGTTCTCGATGCAATTCCAACTAAATTAAATATATTTCCATCTTGTCCTATCAAAGCACATTTTGGTTTTTCCATTATTCAAATTCCTCCTCTTCTTGATAGTTCTCCATTCCCTCATCCATACGACACAATACTCCATACTCTGTTAATTTTCCATTTCTTTGATTTATTAAATCTTTTCCTAAGGTTTTTAAATCAATATATTGAATTACATCATCCATATATAATTCACCTAAATGAATTTCATTTTCTACAAATTCTTCTAGTGAATGCGAATCACCATCCAAATGATATTCATCTATATTATTAGCAAATTTTATTGCATCCTTAATATTAGTAATTCGTTCTCTCTCTGTTTTTAGAACAGCTAATAATTTATCTCTATCAGATATTTTTATATTATTAAGTAACTCGTATAAAACTCTCATATCATTAAACGGTGTTGTATATCCTGAATTACTTGCTCTATCTATCAACATATTTAATTCATCTGATAGATCAGATGCAAATGCAGGATCGTTTTTACATACAATTTCACACTCTTTTATATGCGTATCTTGTATATCTAAATTCCTATAATCCAATCCTAAATATTCAAAGTCTCTTTCTAGGTCTTCTGAGTCTCTTGGTATTAAAATTTTTATTTCTCTATAAATATCAGAAGTTTCATACTCTTCCTTATTTACTATGTCTAATCTTATATAAACCATCTTTCCTCCTTAAACTTCTCTCGCACGAGAATCGATTTTGTGGCTTTTTTATTTCATATTAGAGTAGTTTTCCCTTTATAAATTACTCAAATTCTTCTTCATCCTCCTGTTCTTGCTCTTTATTTAGAACATCCCTTATTAAAATATTAGTAGCTCTTATTGTGTTGTCATTAAATTCTCTCTGCCAAGCTCCCTCTTTTCTTGACCAATGAAAGCCTCTTCCTTTTAATTCTTTTCTTATTTCTTCATCAGGTATATTGTCAAAAATAAATTGAATACGATTAATTTCTTTATTATGAATTACTTTTCCACCTGTAAATTCTATGTCCTTAAACTCTATTTCTTCTAATTTTTCAAGTCTTGTAATTCTCCTTTTAGTTTCTCGTATTCTAGCTCCAATATTCTGTAACTGCCAAGATGTATGATCTTCATCTGCTTTTATTAACTCTCTTTGCTTTTCAAGATACTCAAGTTTATCTTTCAGTTTTTTAATAGCATTAGGGTCATCATTATAAATCACTTTGCTATTTTCTACTGACTCTGCTCTATCTTTGTAATACCTGCTCTTTTTATCTTCTTCAATTGATTTTCTAGTATCTTCCCAAGCTCTCTCATGTAATCGTCTAGCTTTCTTTTCTGAATGATGTCCTATTATTATTGGCTGTCCGTGGTGTCATTGCTAAAATTCTATTAGCTACCCCGATTACTATATTGAGCTGATCTTTCTTCTGCTTTTTTAGAAAGTTCCTCATATCTTAACTTTCTCGCTTCTCTTCTTTCTTCGTAATCTGTTCTTCCTCCCATTTTTTATCACTTTCCTTTCCTAAAATTAAACAACAATGTAAAAATAGTGTTACAATTCCACCAAACATTGCTCCTCCTATAAATGTTAATAAATACATAATTCTTTCCTTTCCAAAGAAAAAAGACCTTATATAAAGTTTGTGTTGTATGTTAACTCTTGTTCAAACTTTATACAAGTCTTATTCCAATTCTTTCTAATAGTTTTCTATCACTTATTTTATATTTGTTTAACCTCTTCCCAAGAAAAACCTTCTCTTCCAAAATGTCCATAATT
>JBJFFE010000029.1:0-12677 GCA_051891435.1 Clostridia bacterium
ATAATAATTACTTTACATTGTATAAAAAAGCGGACACTTAATATTGCAATTTATAATGCCGGAGGTTTTTTCTAAAAAAGTTGATAAATTTTAAAAAATAATGTATAATATATGTGTATTATGTAAAATTGTATTGGAGGTTTGTATGAATATAGAAAGCGAACTAAAATTAATTCCAACTAAAGAAATATCAAGGGAACAAATAATTAAAATGTTAGCCCCAAAAGGAGTTGTTATTCAAAAAGAAGGAAAAATGGTTCACCAAGAAGATACTTATTTTGATGACAAAGATGGAACATTAGAAAAATCAGGCGGAAGCTTTAGAATAAGAAGAAAAAAGGATAAAATAGCTGTAACTTATAAAATGCCAATAGAATCAGACACAGAATATAAGCAAAGAAAAGAATATGAGATAACTGTGCCAGAAGAATATATGAAAACTGGAATTGATATGCAAACTGCAATAGAGTTATTAAAGAAACAATATCCAGAAATAAAATTTCCAGAAGATATGGGAGAAATTTTAACAGTAATAAATGACAGAAATAAAACTAATTTAGTTTGCCAAGATGGAACTGTTGTAGAAATGGCTTTTGACACATTACAAGGAAAAGATGGAGACGGAGAATTATATCATATTCAACCTGAAATAGAATTTGAAACAATAGAAGGAAATCCAGGAAATTTAACTACAATATATGAAACGATAAATGAAAAATTTCCAGAGCAGACATCGAAAAATACCTTATCTAAATATGCTAGAACAAAGAAGGAAATAACAGAACAAAAGTTGACTTTGGAAGAATTATCTGCATGTGCATTATTTACACAGATATTAAGAAGCACACAGTTTGATAAACTACAATATAAAGGACAAATATTACATAGATATGATAAACCTACTATTCCACAACTAGATAATTTTAAGGATTTTGATTATTTAGTAGATAGGATAAAGTCAATAAAAAAAGGTGAATATAAAATACAAGTTCCAAAAAGTATAATAGAAAAAGAAGGTATAGCGAATTTATTACAAAGTGGAACTTATGAAATTAAAGATGAGATAGATATAGAAGACATGTTTTGCTTGCTTTTATCAGATGTAGACTATAAAGTAGCAGATGAAGTATTAGCAGACTTTTTAGATAAAGCGTATTTTGCAGATGATAAAGCAATAACGAATAGATTAAGCCATTCACAGCAAGTTATGCTAGGATCAGGGCTTGCATGTAAAAGTTCACAAATAGGGACTTCTCTGGGAGAAAAATTAACTTGTATGATTTCAGCAATATCACACGATATAGGGCATGTTCCATTATCACATATAATGGAGGATGTGATAAAAGATGAAGAAGGTTTCTTTTCCCATGAAGCAAATGGAAGAAGAGTTATAAATCTCATTTACGAACAAAACAAATTAATTCTGTCTCAAAATGTGAGAAGATATTTACCAAATGTTAGTATAGAGGAAATAGAAAAAATTTTAGAATTTAAAAAAAATGAGATAGGAAAAGCGGTTGAAGAGCATAGCAGAACTAATAGTGAAACAAGAGGAAACGGAGTAACTGTACAATTGCCAAGGGCAGCAGATAAAATACATTATGTTGCTTCTGATATTTGCGATTTAATGAAATATTCCAAGACTATGCCAAATAAGTCAATAAATATTTTAGATGATAATTGGATAAAAGACGCAATAGCTCAAGTGTGTGCAGATAAGCCATACTTATATGATGAAGTAAGTAAAACAGTTAATACATATTTAGAACCTTTAAAAGAAGGAAAATATGGAAGAGCAGTTGTAAATACAATAAATTCGATAAGAACTATAAAACATGGAGGACATGATTATTATGATGTAAATCAAGATATTTGGGATTTTATGCTTCAGATAATTAAAAGAACAAAACAAACAAGAAAAAGTATGGGAATTGATGAAAAAAGACCAAAAATGGAAAAAATGGCAAGATTTGTTCTTGTAAAAGTGACAAACCAGTTTTTACAAGAATTTAATGGAGACAAAGAAAAAGCAAGACAAGCTGCAGTAGATTATATAACTAATATGGGAGAAATTGATTTATTACAATATGCTAAAGAAACAACCGTTTTATCTGATGATCAATTAAAAGGAAAAGCACCAGTAACAAAAGAAGAAATAGAAGCAGTAAAAAATCAAATATATATGCAAATACAAAGAAATGGAAACTTAGCCGGTAAAAGAAAAGAACAAATTGCTAACATAGTTAGAAGAACTAAAAAAGAGTTAGATAATGCGACTGATTCAGATATTATAGAGGTTTATTCTAAACTAGGTGTAATGACAGAAGAGGAAATAAAGAATGTAGAAAAAATAAGAAAAACAGAAGATACTCAACTAAAAATTAAACAAACAGCAAATTTATCAATTGAAGATATTCTAGCAGCACTTGAATTAGAGGATGAAGGAACAGTTACTAGACAAAGATATATTGATAGATACTATGAACCTAATGAGCCAGGAAGAACGATATGTGTTAGACAAGAACAAGGCATGGATAAGCAAAGACTTACAGTTAAGATACCTGTTGTTAAGAAAGTAAAACCAGTAAACAGACATAAATACGAAACTAGTGATGCAGAAGGATTGCCAATACAAAGTATGATAAAAAAAATTAATATAGAAAATCCAGGGCTAAAGGCTGGAGTTATTTCAGATAAACCAATAATAGAATTAGACGTTAGAAGAGCAAATTATATAAGGAATATAAAGGGAGTATCAGTTACATTTTCAAGTGATACAGTAACTGATAAAGAAGGAAGAGTATATAAAGAAATAGAAATAAAATGCCCAGAAAGTAGTAAAATGATTAATGAACTAAAAAAAGAATTGCAACATATATTTGGAGAAAGAATAAAATTTACAAAAAAATCAAAACTTGAAACTTTTATGCCAGCTAGAAAAAATGAAGAACATGATGACGGAGAAAATAGATAAAAATCTTGCACTTTGTCGAATTTTGTTGTATAATGTCAAGGCATCAAAATTTGCAAAAAAATCTTTAGGAGGTAACTTTTTAATGATGCAGCGAGAGATTTTTAAGGGATTACAGCTGACGGAGACAGTGGCCAGAGATTTGGCTATCTACCATCGGGTTGCTGGAGGTGTTATTGGTGTTATTGATGCCAATGGATACCTCATTACTCCGAAAGGAACATGGCTTCGACCTAGGGCTCATGGGCATTTTAAAGAGCTAAAAGAGGCTCTGGACGGAGCAGAGTTAGCGATTATCTGCAACAACTATATTGTTGTAGATTTTCCGATGCTGACCTACAACCTGGAATGGATCAAAGAAATTATCAAGAAGGAAAATCTCGGGGTGCAAGATTCCCCAGAGGGGCTTCTTCTTTTCCAGAAAAAGAAAACGGAAAATACGTTATGGTATAACCAGGTGTATTGGACTCTGAAAGGAGTAACTACCGGGGAACTCGGACTTGAACTGAAGAAGGAGGTTGTTAGCCTCTCTTCTAATCAGGAGAATCCGGACGATGCGGAGTGGGCAAAACTCTACTTCGCAGTAGCTTAATCCTTTGCGAGCTGGTCCTGAATTGGACCAGCTCGCTTTTTGTTGACATTATAAAATTTTAAATATATAATAGCAAAAAAAGAAAAAAGGAGAATATAGATATGGAAAGAAAAAGAGGATTTGAAATAGTAAAAGGTTTTGAAAATGCTGGAATTAACTTACCAGTTAGAAAAACAAAATATTCAGCTGGATATGACATTGAGGCAGCAGAAGATTGTGTAATTCCAACATTTAAAAAAGGAATGAAACCAACACTTGTAAAAACAGGGATTAAGGCATATATGATGGAGGATGAAGTTTTAATATTAGCCAATAGAAGTTCTAATCCTGGTAAAAAAGGATTGATTTTAGCTAATAGTATAGGTGTAATAGATAGTGACTATTATGGCAATCCAGATAATGATGGGCATATAATGTTTGCATTTTTTAATATAAAAGATGAAGATATACAAATAAAAAAAGGAGATGCAATAGGACAAGGAATTTTTCAAAAATTTTTAACTATTGATAACGATTTGGCAGAAGGTACAAGAACAGGAGGATTTCGGTTCTACTAGCAAAAATTAGTTCTTGTATTATGTAAAATAAATATAAAAATCCTTTGACTTAAATGGAAATTTGTGGTATAATAAAAAAGGTTTAAGAATACCACAAAGGAGTGACGATTATATGTTTAATATAGGAGATAAAGTTGTATACCCAATGCATGGGGCAGGAATTATTGAGGGAATTGAGGAAAAGGATATTTTAGGAGAAAAACAAAATTACTATATTATAAAAATGCCAGGAGAAGTTAAAGTAATGGTTCCAACAGCAAAAGCAGCAGATGTTGGAGTAAGAGATATTATAGATAGTAATACAGCAAGCAAGGTATTTCATGTCTTAGAAACAAATTCAACAGAAATGTCTATGAATTGGAATAAAAGATATAGAGATAATATGGAAAAAATGAAAAGTGGAGACATATATGAAGTCGCAGATGTTGTTAGAAATTTGAGTTTTAAACAAAAGGAAAAAGGACTTTCAACAGGTGAAAAGAAAATGTTATTAAATGCAAAACAAATATTAGTTAGCGAGCTTACACTTGCAGAAAATTCTAAAAAAGAAGAAATAGAAGAAATGGTAAATAGTAAAATAGATATTTCTTTTATGGAATATAATAAAGCAGATAAAACAGAAACATCAGCAAAAACAGTAAAGAAATTTATTTCTTTTGACTCAGTTGGAACAACTGAAGATATTGGTTAAAATAGAATACATTTCAAGAAATCCTAAGAAATTAGGATTTCTTTTTAACACAAAAATAATTTAATAAATTGCAATTTGTGTGGGTTACGTATTTGTTAAAAACATCAAAAGACATCCGCCAAATCTCGTCGGGGTTTGATTTTTCTTTTTTAGGCACCTCTAAGTAATCCCTACTCAGATTCTCCTAAAAAAGAAAAATGAAAACCCCTGCGTTTGGCTACTTTAGTTTTATGCAATTAGTTTATTTGTATAGAGTAGCGCGAAGGGTGCTTATATATTTTAAAAGTGAGTTGTTCCGTGGGGACCGCCGTGGGCTGTTAAAGGCGTTAGCCTTGTTACAGCGCCGGTGGGAAGCAACGAACGATTTAAAATATATAACACCCTGGGAGCGGATTATTAAAAATAGTCACACAAATTCCAATTTATTAAATTACTAAAACCCGTAATAAAAACAGAAGGAAAAAAAAATTAGTTGTCGAATAATATAATTATGTAAAAGAAAGGTGCTAAAAATGGTGAGATATAGTGATAATATAATTGAAGAAGTCATAAGTAGCAACGATATAGTAGATGTAGTATCACAATATGTAACATTAAAAAGAAGTGGTAGAAATTTCTTAGGACTATGTCCTTTTCACAAAGAAAAGACTCCTTCTTTTTCTGTTTCTCCGGACAAACAAATTTTTCACTGCTTTGGGTGTGGCGTAGGAGGAAATGTAGTACACTTTATAAGTAAAATAGAAAATGTAAATTTTAAAGAAAGTATAGAATTTTTAGCAGATAAAGCAGGTATTGTATTGCCAACAATAAATGCCGGAGAAGATTTAAAAAAACAAGAATTAAAAGAAAAAGTTTACAAAATAAATGAATTAGTGGCAAATCTGTATCATGAAACTTTATATAAGCCTATAGCAAAGCCAGCGCAAGAATATGTAAAAAAAAGAAAATTAGATAATAAAACCTTAATAAACTTTAAAATAGGCTATGCACCTAATGGGAATATTTTATATAAATATTTAAAAGAACAAGGATTTGAGGAAGAAGAAATATTAGCATCTACATTAGTAAAAAAATACAATAATAGCTATTTAGATGCTTTTAGAAATAGATTAATGTTTCCAATAATGGATGTTAGAAATAGAGTAATCGCTTTTGGAGGAAGAGTTCTTGATAATTCACTCCCTAAGTATATAAATTCACCAGACACAATTGTATACAATAAAGGAAGAAACCTGTATGGATTAAATGTTGCAAAAAATGCAAGACTAGATAATATTATTATAGTGGAAGGATATATGGATTGTGTTTCACTGCATCAAAGAGGAATTCCAAATGTTGTTGCATCATTAGGTACAGCACTTACAGAAAATCAAGGAAGACTTATCAGAAAATACTGTGAAAAAGTAATAATATCTTATGATTCTGATGGAGCAGGACAAGCAGC
This sequence comes from Clostridia bacterium, assembly GCA_051891435.1. Taxonomy (GTDB): domain Bacteria; phylum Bacillota; class Clostridia; order TANB77; family CAG-508; genus UMGS1933. The sequence goes on from JBJFFE010000029.1 coordinate 6,256, forward strand.
AACACTTAGAGGCCTAGAAATTCTAAAAAATATAGGTTGTGATGTAAGAATACTTCAAATGGAAGGTGCTAAAGATCCAGACGAATTTGTTATTAAATATGGAAATGGTAGATTTAATTTACTTGTAGAAAAAGCAATTTCATTAGTAGAGTTTAAAGCAAAAATGCTAAAGAAGAATTTAGATTTAGAAAATGTAAATGATAAAATTAAATTTTTAAAAGAAGTTGCAAAATTATTAAAAAATGTTGATAGTAAAATTGAACAAGAAATTTATATAGATAAAATAGCTAAAGAACATGGTGTTTCTAAGGAAGCAATATATGCAGAAATAAATAAGCAAACAGGAAATAAGGTAGGAGCAAAAATATTAGAAAAAAATAAAAATATTATATCCAAAAAAATTAATCAAGAAGTTCCAATGGTATTACAAAAAAGGGAAAATGCAATTATTGCAGTTTTAATAAATGGGGATAATGAAATATATAACCAAATAAAAAGTAGAATTTCTCCACAGGATATGAAATTAGAAGTTAATAAAAGAATTGTGGAAAAAGTGTATAATGAATACGAAAAAACTAATAATATTGCAAATAATATCATAGATTTATTTATTGAAGATCAAGAAGCTGTAAATAAAATTACAGAAATAATGGCAGATGAATATGAACAACAATTAGATAAAAAAACAATTGATAATATAATAAATGTTTATGAAAAGGAAAAGCTAACAATATTAAAAACTGAAATAATACAAAAATTAAACAATACAAAAGATGCTGAAGAAATAAAAAAATTAGAAGAAGAATTAAACAATATAATAATAAAACTAGCTAGAATTAAATAGGAGGGTAGGAATGGAAAAAAGTGAAAAAGAACTTACAGACGAAATAGATAAAAAAGAAGAAACAAATAAAAAAGTAGACGAAATATTAAAAAAGGCAAAAGAAAAAGGAAAAATCACATATGGAGAGCTTGCAAGTGAACTTGGAGAAGCAGATGCAGAACAAATAGATAAAATATTTGATAAAATGGAGGCTTTAGGAGTAGATATATCAAAAGATGTGGACATAGAGGAGCCAGACTTGGAAGACTTACAAGAGGTAGAGGACATTCAATTAGAAGATATTAATACAATGAATTTTGAAGGTATTAATGTCGATGACCCAGTAAGAATGTATTTAAGAGAAATAGGAAAAATTCCATTATTATCATTTGATGAAGAGGCAGAATTAGCAAAAAGAGTTATGGATGGAGACGAAGAAGCAAAACAAAAACTTTCTGAATCTAACTTAAGGTTAGTTGTAAGTATTGCTAAAAAATATGTTGGAAGAGGAATGCTTTTCTTAGACTTAATCCAAGAAGGAAATATGGGATTAATAAAAGCAGTAGAAAAATTTGATTATACTAAAGGTTATAAATTTAGTACTTATGCAACATGGTGGATAAGACAAGCCATTACAAGGGCAATAGCAGACCAAGCAAGAACGATAAGAATACCAGTGCATATGGTAGAAACAATAAATAAATTAATAAGAACATCAAGACACTTATTACAACAATTAGGTAGAGAACCAACACCAGAGGAAATCGCTGAAGAAATGGATATTACAGTTGATAAAGTAATGGAAATACAAAAAATAGCACAAGATCCAGTATCACTAGAAACACCAATAGGAGAAGAGGATGATAGCCATTTAGGCGACTTTATACAAGATGAAGATAGTCCTGCTCCACAAGACTCTGCAGCATATACATTGTTAAGGGAGCAATTAAATGAAGTAATGGATACATTAACTCAAAGAGAAGCAAAAGTATTAAAATTAAGATTTGGTTTAGAAGATGGAAGACCAAGAACTTTAGAAGAAGTGGGAAAAGAGTTTATGGTTACAAGAGAAAGAATAAGACAAATAGAAGCAAAAGCATTAAGAAAATTAAGACATCCAAGTAGAAGTAAAAAATTAAGGGATTATATGAATTAAAATCTGTAGGGGCGCAAGATTGCGCCCCAAAATTGTATTTATGTGCGTATTATAATAAGATAAATTGTAATTTGTTAGGGAAATGTTTATGGCGAATGTTGTAGGGGTCGGTCTTGACCGACCCGCTAATATGACGTTCTTTAACGGGCTGGTCAAGACCAGCCCCTACACATTTTGTAATAAATTCATCCTTACAAATTACAATTTATTTAATTAATATATTTTATTATTACTTTTTTATTGAAATAAATACAAAATCGTGTTACAATAAAGGAGCACATGAGTTTTTTCGACATAAAATTTAACTTTTAGGAGGAATAATTGTGAATAAAATTAAAATTTTTGCTTGTAATTCAGCAGAAAAATTTACAGAAGAAGTTTGCGATTGCTTAGGACTAAAAATGGGGGAAAGAGAGTCTTTTAAGTTTAAAAATGATAACAATTTTGTACAATTAAAAGAAACTGTAAGAGACTACGATGTATACATAGTACAAACAACTCAGCCACCAGTAAATGAAAGAATTATGGAATTATTAATTACAATTGATGCAGTAAAAAGAGCATCTGCTAAAAGAATAACAGCAGTATTGCCATACTATATGTATTCAAGATCAGACAAAAAAGACCAACCAAGAATACCAGTAACAGCAAAATTAATGGCACAACTATTAGAAGCTGCAGGAGCAGATAGAGTAATAACTTGTGATTTACATAATTCTGCAATACAATCTTATTTTGATATAAGTTGTGATAGATTATCAGGTAAACATTTGCTAGAGAAGTATTTTCAAAATAAAAACTTAGAAAATATAGTAGTTGTTGCGACAGATGCAGGAAGCTCTAAAAAAGCATACAAATATTCAGAATTTTTTGAATGTCCACTTGCTTTAATAGATAAAAGAAGAGAATCAAATAACGATAATGCAGTAGCAACAAATATAATTGGAGATGTTGAAGGAAAAACAGCTTTAATATTTGATGATGAGGTAAGTACAGCAGGAACACTTGTAGAAGCTGCAAACATTTTACAAGCACATGGAGTAAAAGAAATATATGCAGGAGCAACACACGGAGTACTAGTTGGACCAGCAATAGAAAGAATAAAAAATTCACCAATAAAAGAATTAGTTATAACAAATACAATACCATTAGAAGAAGGAAAACAAATAGATAAAATAAAGGTGGTTTCAATAGCTCCACTATTTGCAGAAGCAATAAAAAGAATAAACGAAGAAAAACCATTAGGAGATTTATTTGAATATGATAAATAAATAAAAAAGTGGAAATCGGTGGAAATCGGGACGGTTCTCTTTTCCAAAAGAATTTGGAAAAGAGAACCGTCCCGATTTCCACCTCGATTTTTTCTCTAACTATTGACAAAAAAAACATTTTTATGTATAATATACAAAGTTATGATAATCCCAGCAGTAGGAAAACGGAAAAAGCGGGGGGAGGGAAACAAAAAAATGGCAGAAATTAAAGTTAATAATGGAAATATAGAAGACGCATTAAGAAGATTTAAAAGACAATGTGTAAGAAATGGTGTACTACAAGAGGTAAGAAAAAGAGAACATTATGAAAAACCAAGTGTAAAAAGAAAGAAAAAATCAGAAGCAGCTAGAAAAAGAAAATTTTAAAATAGAAATTAGAGGTGAGAGGTTAAAAGAAAATACTTTTCGCCTTTTTATTTTAATAAATAGAGATTAGAAGTTAGAAATTAGTGGTGCCATCGGTAAGGAATACCTGTGAGAATAACCTAATTGCGTCCTAATTTAATATATTAATTATATTTTAAATTTAAAAGAATACTTTTATAAAAAAAAAGCAAACTAAAGTAAAGGAGAGAAATTATGTCATATAAAACAGAAGAAATAAAAAAAAATATAAAATTACACTGTATTGAAACAGATAAATTTAAAACAAATTTATTATCAGTATTTTTAAGTGTACCACTTAATAAAAAAACTGTAACAGCAAATGCACTTATACCAGCAGTATTAAGAAGAGGAACAAATAACCTAAAAACACAAGCAGAGATAAGCATAGAACTAGAAAATATGTATGGCGCAACATTTGATTGTGGTGTAGAAAAAACGGGTGATAACCAGATACTAAAATTCTATTTAGAAATGGTAAATGATGAATTTTTGCCAGACGATGGGCAAATGTTAGATAAAGGAATAAGTTTATTGTTAGATTTAGTATTTAATCCTTTGGCAGAGAATGATAGCTTTAAAGACGAGTACGTAAAAACTGAAAAAGAAAATTTAAAACGTATTATTGAAGCAAAAATAGATAATAAGGATAGATATGCATTTGAAAGATGTATAGAAGAAATGTATAAAAATAAAATATATGGTTTATATAAATATGGATATATAGAAGATTTAGAAAAAATAGATAGTAAAAATTTATATGAACAATATAAAAAATTAATAGCAACAGCAAAAATAGATATTTTTGTATCAGGAGATATTAATAAAGAGGAAGTATTAAAAGAAATTAAGAAAAATGAAAATATAAATAAAATATCAGAAAGAACAGATATACATGTTATAAATAGTACAAGAGAAGTAGAAGACGTAAATGAACCTAGATTAGTAGAAGAAAAAATGGAGGTAACACAAGGAAAACTAGTTATAGGAACAGATGTCAACTTTAACGAAGAAAACTATAAATATAAAATTTCATTATATAATGTTATACTAGGAGAAGGGGCAACATCAAAATTATTTCAGAATGTAAGAGAAAGAGAAAGCCTTGCATACACTGCAAGATCTAATTATATAAGACAAAAAAATAATATATATATAAGATGTGGAATAGAAATACAAAACTACGAAAAAGCAGTATCCGTAATAAAAGAGCAATTAGAAGATATGAAAAATGGCAAATTTACAGAGGAAGAAATAGAAAATGCAAAAAAGTACGTTATAGCAGGTTTGAAAACTACAAGGGAAGAACAGGATGCAGAGCTTTCATATTATTTTGGTCAAGAACTATCAAATGAGTTTACATCTTTTGAGGAATATGAGGAGCAAATAAAAAAAGTAACAAAAGAAGATATACAAAAAGTTGCTCAAAACATAAAAATTAATACTATTTATTTTTTAAGGAATTAAAAAAATAATAATTTTAACATTGTTTTGAAGGAGGGAAAAATGCAGATAATAGAAAATTCAAAAGTTAGAGAAAAACTATATATAGATAAATTAGAAAATGGATTAACAATAATGATAATACCTAAAAAAGGAATACAAAAAAAATATGTTATGTGGGCTACTAATTATGGTTCATTAGATAATAAATTTATAATTCCAGGAGAAAAAGAAATAACAGAGGTACCAAATGGGGTAGCACATTATTTAGAGCATAAAATGTTTGAACAAGAGAATGGGAAAAATAGTTTGGATGCATTAACAGAACTTGGAGTAGATGCAAATGCATATACTACAACAAATCATACAGCATATCTTTTTGAAGCTACAGATAATTTTTATCCAGCATTAGATGAACTAATGGATTATGTGCAACATCCGTATTTTACAGATGAAAATGTTGAAAAAGAAAAAGGGATTATTTCACAAGAAATAATGATGTATGATGATTACCCAGAATGGGAAGTGTATATGAATGCAATAAGAAGCATGTATTCAAAAAATCCAATAACAATAGACATTGCAGGGACAGTAGAATCAATAAAACCAATAAATAAAGAAATTTTATATAAATGCTACAATACATTTTATAATTTAAGTAACATGGTAATGTGTATTGTGGGAGATTTTGAACCAGAAAATTTAGTAGAAGAAATAAAGAAAAGAATTGTTAAAAACGAGAAAGCCGTAGGAGAAATAAAAAGAATACATGAAGAAGAACCAAAAAAAATAGTAAGAAAAGAAATAGAAAAAACAATGGAAGTAAGTATGCCTATATTTGTCATTGGCATAAAAGACTTAAATTTTGGAGAACAAGAAAATGTAATAAAAAAACATATTGCAATAGAAGTAATACTAAATATGTTAATAGGTAAAAGCTCAAAAACATATAAAAAACTATATGAACAAGGATTGATAATGTCTGAACCATATTTAGAATATGAATTTGAAAAAACATATGCACATATAGCAATTACGGGTCAATCTAAAGAACCCAAAAAAGTATTAGAAACAATACAAAACCAAATAAAAAAATTTAGAGAACAAGGTTTAAACGAAGAACATTTTAAAAGAATAAAAAACATGATATATGGTGGATATATAAAAGAATATAATAATGTGGCATCAATTGCAAGAATGTTTGTATCAGATTATTTTAAGGGAATAAATAGCTTCGACTACTTAGAAGAATTTAATACTGTAACAAAAGAATATATAGAAAATGTATTAAAAGATGTTTTTAAAGAAGAAAATACAGTAATTTCTATTGTTAAGGGGAAATAAT
>JBJFFE010000030.1:0-53336 GCA_051891435.1 Clostridia bacterium
AATTTCATAGCAATAAAGTAGCCAAACGCAGGGGTTTTATATATTTTAAAAGCGAATTGTTCCGTGGGGACCGCCGTGGGCTGTTAAAGGCGTTAGCCTTGTTACAGCGCCGGTGGGAAGCAACGAGCAATTTAAAATATAAAAACCCCGACGAGATTTGGCGGTCGTCTTTTGATATTTTCAATAAAGCAATTACTCATACAAATTACAATTTAATATTTTTTCAATCCCCGTAATAAGCACGCAAATACATATCTTTTATCTCACACATCAATGGGTATCTTGGATTTGCTCCTGTACATTGGTCATCAAATGCTTGCTCTGTCATCTCATCTAAAGTATCTAAAAAGTCCTTTTCACCTATTCCATATTCTTTTATTGTTTTCTTTATTCCTATTTTTTCTTTTAACTCATCTATAGCTTTTATTAAGTTTTCTAACTTTTCCTCGTTTGTATTTCCACCTAAATTTAAATAATCTGCAACTTCTGCATATTTTTCTATTGTGTGTGGGTGGTCATATTGTGGGAATGTTCCCATTTTAGTTGGAACTTCACTACTATTAAATCTTAATACTTCATCTATCATAAGTGCGTTTGCTACGCCATGTGGTAAATGATGGAATGCTCCTAATTTATGTGCCATGGAATGACAAACTCCCAAGAATGCATTTGCGAATGCCATTCCTGCCATTGTTGCAGCATTTGCCATTTTTTCTCTTGCTTCTACATCATTTGGTCCATCATCATATGCTCTTGGTAGATATTCAAATATCATTTTTAAAGAACGTAATGCCAAACTATCTGTGTAATCTGTTGCCATCATTGATGCTAATGCTTCTAAGTCATGAGTCACTGCATCTATTCCTGATGCTGATGTTAGTCCTTTTGGTGCATTCATCATCATATCACAGTCAACAATTGCCATATTTGGCATTAATTCATAATCTGCTAAAGGATATTTTACTCCTGTTTTCTCATCTGTTATAACTGCAAATGGTGTTACTTCTGAGCCTGTTCCTGCTGATGTTGGTACTGCTATAAAGTAAGCTTTTTCTCCCATTTTTGGGAATGTATACACTCTTTTTCTTATATCTTGAAATCTCATTGCCATATCTAAGAAGTCTACTTCTGGATGTTCATACATTACCCACATAATTTTTGCTGCATCCATTGCACTTCCTCCACCAACTGCTATTATACAATCTGGTTCAAACGCTGTCATTTCTTTTGTTCCTTCCTTTGCACTTGCAAGTGTTGGATCTGGTGCTACATTGAAAAATGTACTATGCTCTATTCCCATTTCATCTAATTTATTTGTTATAACTTTTGTATATCCATTTTTATATAGGAAAGTATCTGTTACTATAAATACTCTTTTCTTTCCCATTACATTTTTTAATTCATCTAATGCTACAGGTAAACAACCTTTTTTAATATATACCTTTTCAGGTGCTCTAAACCAAAGCATATTTTCTCTCCTTTCAGCTACTGTTTTTATATTTAATAAATGTTTTACTCCTACGTTTTCTGATACTGAGTTTCCACCCCAAGAGCCACAACCTAAAGTTAGTGATGGTGCTAGTTTAAAATTATATAAATCTCCTATTCCTCCTTGTGAAGATGGTGTATTTATTAAAATTCTACAAGTTTTCATTTTTCTTGAGAATTCTTCTATCTTGTCTTGCTGTGTTATTGTGTTTATATATAAAGATGATGTGTGCCCATATCCTCCATCTGCTATTAGATGTTCTGCTTTTGAAATAGCATCTGTGAAATTTTCTGCTCTATACATAGCTAGAACTGGTGATAGTTTTTCATGTGCAAATTCTTCTGAAAGTTCTACACTTGTTACTTCTCCTATTAATATTTTTGTGTTTTCCGGCACTTCTATTCCTGCTAAGCTAGCTATTGTATGGGCTTTTTGTCCAACTATTTTAGCATTTAATGCTCCATTTATAATTATGGTTTTTCTTACCTTTTCAATTTCTTTTTCATTTAAGAAGTAGCATCCTCTTTTTTCAAATTCATTTTTTACTTGGTCGTATACAGAACTTACAGCAATTACAGACTGTTCAGATGCACATATCATTCCATTGTCAAATGTTTTTGAATGTATTATTGAGTTAACAGCTAGAACTACATCTGCAGATTCATCTATAATTGCAGGTGTATTCCCTGGGCCAACTCCTATTGCTGGTTTACCACTTGAATATGCAGCTTTTACCATTCCTGGTCCACCTGTTGCAAGAGTTATGTCACACTCTTTCATTACCATATTGGTTAAATCTAGTGATGGAACATCTATCCAATCTATTATTCCTTCTGGTGCCCCAGCTTCTACTGCTGCTTCTAAAACTATTCTTGCAGCTTCTATGGTTGATTTTTTTGCTCTTGGATGTGGACTTATTATTATTCCATTTCTTGTTTTTAATGCTAATAATGTTTTAAAAATTGCTGTTGATGTTGGATTTGTTGTTGGAATAACTGCTGCAATAACACCTATTGGTTCTGCTATCTTTTTTATTCCAAATTCTTTATCTTCTTCTATTACTCCACATGTTTTTGTATTTCTATAGGCATTATAAATGTATTCTGCTGCATAATGATTTTTAATTACTTTGTCTTCTACAACACCCATTCCAGTTTCTTCTACTGCCATTTTTGCAAGTGGTATTCTCATTTTATTTGCAGCTGTAGCTGCATAAAAAAATATTTTATCCACTTTTTCTTGGCTAAATGTTGCAAATTCTTTTTGTGCTTTCTTAACATTTTCTAATGCTTTGCTTAAACTTTCTATGCTATCTATTACTTCTCTGTCTTTGCTCATTTTTCTTCCTCCCTTTCTTTATTTTTATAACATATCTTGTTTATTTTTTCAATTATTTTTTATTATTTAAAATTAAATAATTTTTATACCATTATAAAATATTATTGTTTAACATCTTGTTAATTTTCAGTAAATGCTTTTAGTCAGCCTACCTTTTGTATGATTTTCTAAAAAATTAAATTCTCCAAGGCGTACGCGGGTCTTCCCCCGTCTCAAAGGACTGTCAAATTTAATTTTTTATAAAATATACAAAACGGCTGACATTGACATTATAGTAATCAGCAATATTTGAACTGAACTATATTATTTTTTGTCATTTTTTATTGCAATTATTCGAAATTTGGTTTAAAATATACTCAATGTGTATTATGGAGGTACATTTATGGAACTTAACCCAATTATTATAGGTATTGCAGGTGGTACTGGTTCTGGTAAGAGCACACTTGCAGAAAATATTGAAAAAGAATTTAAACATAACATTACAATGCTTTCTCATGATTATTATTACAAAAGTAATAGTGAATTACCTTTGGAAGAAAGGAAAAAATTAAATTATGATCACCCAGATGCTTTTGAAACAGATTTACTTATAGAGCATTTAACTAAATTAAAAAAAGGTGAAACAATTAGAAGACCTAGTTACTCTTTTGTAGAGCATTTAAGAGAAAAAGAAACATACGAAGTTGTTCCTAAAAAGGTAATTATTGTAGAAGGAATTTTACTTTTCGAAAATAAAACTTTAAGAGATATGATGGATATTAAAATATTCGTAGATGCAGATGCAGATATTCGCTTTATTAGAAGACTTTTAAGAGATGTTCAGGAGAGAGGTCGTACTTTAGATTCTGTTGTTGAGCAATATTGTACAACCGTTAAACCAATGCACGAACAATTTGTAGAGCCAAGTAAAAAATATGCTGACATAATTGTTCCAGAAGGTGGATATAACCAAGTTGCTTTAAATATGATTGTGGAGAAAATTAGGAGTATCATATAACTAACTATATCGGATTAAACTAAAAAGTTTAATCCTTTTTATTACAAATCATGTTGACCTATGATATAATATTGCTACTTTCTCGGAAGAGAAGGAATCCTTTTAGGAGGTGTGCATAATGGGAGACTAATTCCTAGTTAACTTTATGCAAGAGACCTAAGTCTATTTGACTTAGGTCTCGTCTTATTCTAGTTCAAATACTCCTGTGTATAGTTCATAATATCTTCCTTTTTGTGCTATTAATTCTTCATGGTCTCCTCTTTCTATTATTCTTCCATTTTCTAGTACCATTATTGCTTTTGCATTTTGTATTGTAGATAATCTATGTGCTATTACAAATACTGTTCTTCCTTCCATTAGTTTATCCATTCCATCTTGTACTAGTTTTTCTGTACGTGTATCTATGCTAGATGTTGCTTCATCTAATATCATAACTGGTGGGTCAGCTATTGCTGCTCTTGCTATCGCTAGTAATTGCCTTTGTCCTTGAGATAAATTTGCTCCATTTGCTGTAAGTTCTGTATCATATCCGTTTGGAAGTCTCATTATAAAGTCATGTGCATTTGCAAGTTTTGCTGCGTTGATGACTTCTTCATCTGTAGCATCTAATTTTCCATATTTTATATTATCTTTTATTGTTCCTGTGAAAAGATTAGTATCTTGAAGAACTATTCCTAGTGAACGCCTTAAAGCATCCTTTTTTATTTTGTTAATATTTATTCCGTCATATCTTATTTTTCCGTCTTCTATATCATAAAATCTGTTAATTAAGTTTGTAATTGTTGTTTTTCCAGCCCCTGTTGCTCCCACAAATGCTATTTTTTGCCCTGGTTTTGCATAAAGCGAAACATCATGTAAAACTATTTTGTCTGGTTCATAACCAAAATCAACATCGAAGAATTCCACATGTCCTTTTAATTCTTCATATGTTAATGTTCCGTCTTTATGTGGATGTTTCCATGCCCAAATCCCTGTGTGTTCTGGGACTTCTGTTAATACTCCATCTATATATTTTGCATTTACCAATGTTACATATCCTTCATCATGTTCTGGTTCTTCATCTATTAGCTTAAATATTCTCTCTGCACCCGCAAGCGCCATTATAATTGAGTTTAATTGTTGAGCTACTTGTGATATTGGCATTGTAAAACTTCTACTTAGTTGTAAGAACGAAGCAATTATTCCAACTGTTACTCCTCCAATTCCTTTTAATGCTAATGCTCCACCTATCATAGCAACTAAAACATATTGCAAATGTCCTAGGTTTCCCATAATAGGCATTAAAATATTTGCAAATATATTTGCTTTAGTTGATGCCTCACATAATTCATCATTTATCTTATCAAATTCTTTTTCTGCTTCCTTCTCATGGCAAAATACTTTTACTACCTTTTGTCCATTTATCATTTCTTCTATATAGCCATTTTCTTTAGCAATTGATGATTGTTGTTTTATAAAAAAACCCGATGCATTTCCTCCTACTTTTGATACTACAAACAGCATTAATATTACAACTGCTATTACTAAAACAGTCATATAAATATTTAAGTATACCATTGCACAAAACACTGCTATAATTGTAATTGCTGAAGATATTACATTTGGAAGGCTTTGAGCTATCATTTGTTCCAAAGTATCTGTATCATTTGTATAATAACTCATAATTTCACCATGTGTATGTGTATCAAAATATTTTACTGGTAAATGCTGCATTTTAGCAAACATTTCATTTCTTATCTTTTTTAGTACACCTTGAGATATATTAATCATTTTTCTATTATATATAAAGTTTGCGAGAATACCTACTAAATATATTATTCCCATTATGAATATTACTTTTAAGAGTCCGGTAAATACTGGGTTTTCTGTTCCGAGTAATGGGGTAATATAATTATCTATTAAAATTTTTATAAATAGTGAACCCGCAACTCCCGCAATTGAGCTTATTATAATACAAATCACTACCAATATAAGTGTTTTCTTGTAATCTGCAGTTATATATTTTAATAATCTTTTCAATGTATCCTTATTTATTTTTGGTTTATCCATTACTCATCATCTCCTTTTCTTTGAGATGTGTATACTTCTTTGTATATTTCATTTATATTCATTAACTCTTCATGTGTTCCTATTCCATTTATTTCACCATTATCCAAAACAATTATTTTATCTGCATCTTTTACAGAATCTATTCTCTGAGCAATAATTATTTTTGTTGTATCTGGAATTTCTTCTTTAAAGGCTTTTCTAATTAATTTATCTGTTTTTGTGTCTACTGCACTTGTTGAGTCATCTAAAATTAATATTTTTGGTTTTTTAAGTAATGCTCTTGCAATACATAAACGCTGTTTTTGTCCTCCAGATACATTAGTTCCTCCTTGCTCTATATATGTATCATATTTTTTAGGGAACTCATTTATAAATCCATCTGCCTGAGCAAGTTTACATACTCTTACCATATCCTCATCTGTTGCTTCCTTGTTTCCCCAACGTAAGTTTTCTTTTATAGTTCCAGAAAATAGTACATTTTTTTGAAGAACTATTGCTACTTCGTTTCTTAAGGTTTCTATATCGTAATCTTTCACATCTACTCCACCAACTTTAACTGTTCCTGTTGTTGTATCATATAATCTTGGTATTAGTTGAATAAGTGTAGTTTTAGAACTTCCTGTTCCACCAATAATTCCAACTGTTTCTCCTGCATTAATTTTAAGATTAATATTTTTTAAACATGTTTTATCTTTATCTCCTACATAACTAAAGTTTACATTTTCAAATTCTATACTTCCTTCTTTTACTTCTTTTATTGGATTTTCTTTATTTTTAAGTGCTGGTTCTTCTTTTAGTATTTCTACAATTCTTTCTGCTGATGCTATAGAAATTGTAAGCATAACTAACACAACAGAAATCATCATTAAACTCATAAGAATTTGCATAGCATATGTAATTAAACTCATTAACTCTCCAGTAGTTAATGTTCCAGAACCTACTATTAATTTTGCGCCAACCCATGAAATTAAAAGTAATCCTGCATATGATACTAATTGCATTAGTGGAGAGTTATACGCAATTAGCTTTTCTGCTTTAGAGAAATTATCATATATACTCTGAGACACCTTGCCAAATTTTTCTTTTTCTTCTTCCTCTAAAACATAAGATTTTACTACTCTAATTCCCCTTACATTTTCTTGTACTACATTATTTAATTTATCATATGTTTTAAATACTTTTTCAAATATTGGATATGCACGTGTTGCTATAAAATATAGTCCTATAGCAAGTACTGGTGCTAATGCTAAAAAAATTAAAGATAATTTAGTATTTATTATAAATGACATTATAAATGCGAAAATTAGTGTTAATGGTGCTCTAAATGTAATTCTTGTAAGCATTTGATAGCTTTGCTGAACATGTGTTACATCTGTTGTCATTCTTGTTATAATACTTGCTGTTGAAAATTTATCTATATTTTCAAATGAATAATCTTGTACTTTGTAATACATATCATGTCTTAAATTTTTAGCAAATCCTGTTGAAGCTGTTGCTGCAAATTTTCCAGCAAGTACTCCAAATATTAATGAAAACACAACTAATAAAAGTAATAGTAGTCCTAATTTATATATCATAGACATATTATTACCATAAATTCCATAGTCCACCAAATTTGCCATTACAAAAGGAATTAGAATTTCCATTATTACTTCTAGTGCAACAAATATTGGTGTAAGAATTGTTTGCTTTTTATATTCTCTAATTGATTTTGCAAGTGTTTTAATCATATTTTGTAAAATCTCCTTTCATTATCATAAAACGTTAAAAATGGTTATATTAAACTATAACCACTTGTTTCGTTAGAATATTGCTTTCATGGAGCTATATATGTAACGTCATTCTACACATTAAATTTAAATAATACAATATCCCCATCTTGCATTATATATTCTTTTCCCTCTTGACGAACTAAGCCTTTTTCTCTAGCATTTACCATTGAACCTTCTCGCATTAAGTCATCATATGATACTATTTCTGCTTTTATAAAACCTCTTTGTATATCTGAATGGATTTTTCCTGCCGCTTCTGGTGCTTTTGTTCCTTTTTTTATTGTCCATGCTCTTACCTCTGGTTCACCTGCTGTTAAAAATGACATTAATCCTAATAAATCATAACTTTCCTTTATTACTCTATCTAATCCAGATTCTTTTAAGCCTAAGGCTTCTAACATTTCTTTTTTATCTAGATCATCTAGTGTTGATAATTCTTCTTCTATTTTTGCACAAAGTGGTATACATTTTGTATTTTCTTGTTTTGCAAGTTCTGCAACTTTTTTTACATTTTCATCATTATTTACATTTGCTAATTGTTCCTCTGATATATTTGCAATATATATAATTGGCTTATTTGTTAGTAAAAATAAATCTTTTAAAAATTCTTTTTCTTCATCTGATATTTCTACTGTTCTTGCAGATTTTCCTTCTTCTAAAGCTTGTTTTAATCTTGTTAATGCATTTATTTCTATTTGGTATTTTTTATCTGCTTTTAACATTTTATTTGCTTTATCTAGTCTTTTTTCTACTGTTTCTAAATCTGCAAAGATTAGTTCTAAATTAATTGTTTCCACATCTCGTAGTGGATTTATATTTCCATCAACATGAACAATATTTGAATCTTCAAAACATCTTACTACTTCAGCAATTGCATCTACTTCTCTTATATGTGATAAGAACTTATTTCCTAATCCTTCACCTTTGCTTGCACCTTTTACTAATCCTGCAATATCCACAAATTCTATAACTGCATGTGTTGTTTTTTGTGGATTATACATTTTTGTAAGCTCATCTAGTCTTTCGTCTGGTACTGGTACCATTCCTATATTTGGCTCTATTGTACAAAATGGATAGTTCGCGCATTCTGCTCCAGCTTTTGTAATTGCATTAAACATTGTACTTTTTCCTACATTTGGTAGTCCTACGATTCCGATTTTCATAATTTGTTCTCCTTTATTATTGAAGTGGGAAGTGAGATGTGTGATGTTTGCCTTTAGAGATAATCTTCGAAGATTTTCTCTATCAGCACACCTCCCACCTCACACTTCTCACTTCATCATTTTAAATCTTATATTAAATATAAATATTATTTTATAAATTCTATTATTTCTTCTATTGTTTTTTGTTCTTGATCTCCTGTTTCCATATTTTTGAACGTTAATTTGCCAGATGCTATTTCATCTTCTCCTATTACAATTACATATGGAATTTTTAGTTTGTCTGCATATTTAAATTTTGCTTTTATTTTTTTATTATCAAAATAAATTTCTGTGTTTATTCCTGCTTTTCTTAGGCTATTTGCAACTTCAATTGATGGTGTTAAATCTTCGACCATTGATATTATTAATATATCTGATATTGAATTCTTATTTGTTTTTATTAGTCCCAAATCATCTAAAACAAAGAATAATCTTGTAAGTCCAATAGACATTCCTACTCCTGGAAGTTTTTTTTCTGTATAATATCCTGCTAAATCATTGTATCTTCCACCTGAGCACACACTTCCTATAGATTTATATTCATCTAGGAATGTTTCATAAACTGTTCCTGTATAATAATCTAATCCTCTTGCAATACTTAAATCTATCATAAAATAATCATCTGGAACACCAAATGCCCTAATATATTTTACAACTTCTTTTAGTTCTTCTAAACCTTTTACAAAGTTTTGATTTTCCACATTTAATTTTGATAATGCTTCTAGCTTTTCATCTGTTGTTCCACTTATTTTTATAAAGTCTAATATAAATTCAGCATTTTCTTTTGATAAATTTAGTTCTTCTAATTCTTCTTTTACTTTATCTTCTCCGATTTTTTCTATTTTGTCTATTGTTCTCATTATGTCTTGGCTTACTTCTTTTGCATTTATGTATTCGAATATGCCATTTAATATTTTTCTATTATTAATTCTTATTGTGAATTTTCCTAATCCTAATTCATTAAATACGTCATAAATAATACTTGGAATTTCTGCATCATTTATTATATTTAATTCTCCATCTCCAATAATATCGATATCACATTGATAAAATTCTCTATATCTTCCCCTTTGTGCACGCTCTCCTCTATATACTTTTCCAATTTGATATCTCCTAAATGGGAAACTAAGTTGTCCTTGATATTCGGCTACATATTTTGCAAGTGGTACTGTTAGGTCAAATCTTAAAGTCAATTCACTATCCCCTTTTGTAAAAGAATAGACTTGTTTTTCCGTCTCACCACCAGCTTTTGCAAGTAATACTTTTGAAGCTTCTATTACTGGTGTATCTATTGGCAAAAATCCATATTTTTCATATGTTTTTTGTATTTTTTCTTTCATTTGGTTAAATAATATTTGCTTGTCTGGCATTAATTCCATAAATCCTGGTAATGTTCTTGGGTCTACTTTGTTCATATATGTTTCCTTTCCTATAATATTGTAGGGTCAGCCTTTACCGACCTGAAAATCACATTTATATTTTATTCGGGCTGGTCAAGACCAGCCCCTACATTATTAAATTTATTAATTTATTGTTATTTCTGTTTGTGTGTTTAAATTGAATTCTTGTGTTCTTTTTGTGCTTCCATCTATTATTACTTTTACAACAACTGTTCCTCTTCCACTAATTGTAACTTTAACATTTGTTGTGTCTTTTTTTACTGTTTTTGATTCTACTTGTTCTCCATCTACAGTTACTTTTAATTCTACTGTTCCAGGTTCTTTTGTTATTGTTTCACCATTTTCGTTTTCCTCTGTTTCTGGCTTATATCCTGTTATAGATGCTACATTTATGTTTATTGTTCCTGTTTTTAATTCACTATAAGTATTTATTGTAATAGATACTTCTGTGTCTTTATCTACCATACTTTTTGGAGATAATGTTTGTGCCACTACTCCTGCACCTTTACTTGAATCTGATATAGTACTTGTGCTTTTCCATTTTAGTTTAGCATTTGTTAATGCTTGTTTTGCTGCTTCTTCTGTCATTCCTGTTAAATCTGGAACTTCTACCTGTTCTATTCCTAAGCTTACTTTTAATGTTATAGTGCTTCCTGCAAGTATTTCTTCATTTTCTGCAATATCTTGTTCTATTACATAATTTTTTTCTACTTTATCATCATATTCTTCTTCAATTTCTGCAATTAGTCCTATTTCTTTTAATTCTTTAACTGCTTCATCTTTTTGCTTTCCTACAACTTTTATTACTTTTACAAGTTCTTGACCCTTACTTATAACTAGTTTTACTGTTGAGCCTTCTTTCACTTTATACTCTTTTTGGTAAGGTGGTTCTTGGCTAATGATTTTTCCCTCTTCTACTTCTACATGAAATGCTTCTTCAGTTTCTAATTTTAAGCCTGCCTCGCTTGCAGCAATTTTTGCTTCTTCTAAAGTCATTCCAACAAAATCTGGAAGTTCTACATCTTTTACTTTACCTGCATTTAGCACAGCTAATGTTATTACTACTGCTAAAATAAACACTAATACACAAGAAAGTAATATTGCCATCCATTTTTGCACTGGATGTTCTTCGAAATGTTTTTTTATTTTTTCTATTTTTCCTTCTTTTTTATGTTTTTCTTCTGTTCCATAATTTAAAGAAATTCTTTTAGTTGCAAATTCGTCTATATCTGAATTTTCTTTTACAAAACTACCTGTTTCATCCTTTAAACACATTTCTAAATCATTAATCATTTCTGTTGCAGTTTGGTATCTCATGTTTGGATCTTTTTGCATTGCTTTTAATATTATTTTATTTAAGCTCATTGGTATTGTAGAATTTAAAACTCTTGGCTCTACTGGTTCTTCTTGCATATGTTTTAAGGCTACTGATACTGGTGTATCTGCATCAAAAGGTACTCTTCCTGTTACCATTTCATACATTACAACTCCTAAAGAATATAAGTCTGATTTTTGATCTGTACGGCTACCTTTCGCATGTTCTGGTGAGAAATAATGTACTGACCCAGTTGTTGCTCCAAAAGCTGTAATTGTTGAATTTGAGACTGCTTTAGCAATTCCGAAATCTGTAACTTTTGCTGTTCCATCTTCAGTAATAATAATATTATGTGGTTTAATATCTCTATGAATAATATTATTTTTATGGGCTTTTTCCAATCCTCTTGCAATTTGAATTGACAAATTTACTGCCCATTTCCAAGGTAGTTTTCCTTCTTCTACTATTATTTCTTTTAAAGTTTTACCTTTTACAAGCTCCATAACTATATAATATAGATTTCCTTCATGTCCTACGTCATATACAGATACAATATTAGGATGTGTTAAACTTGCTGCAGATTCTGCTTCTGCATTAAACCTTTTTATAAATTCATTATCTGTTGTAAATTCATCTCTTAGAATTTTTACAGCTACATCTCTTTTTAATACATGACATTTTGCCCTATAAACTGTTGCCATTCCTCCTGTACCAATCTTTTCTATTATCTCATATCTATTTCCAAGAATTTTACCTTCTAATTTCATTTTTTACCTCCAAATTAATTTTTTAAAATAATAAGAGTTATATTGTCTAGCCCACCATTATTATTCGCTTCATTTATCAAATTTTGAGCCGCATTTTCTAAATTATTATTTATTGTATTATAAATTTGTTCTTCTGATACCATATTTGTTAATCCATCTGAGCAAATTAAAATTATATCATCTTTTATAAAACCTTTTACCATTACATCTACTTCTACAGTTTCTTCACATCCTAATGCCTTTATAAGCATATTCTTCTTTGGATGATGCTCGGCTTCTTCTTTAGTTATGGTTCCATCTTCTACTAATGTTTGCACATAACTATGGTCTTTAGTTAATTTTCTCATTATCCCTTTTCTTAGTCTATATACTCTGCTATCGCCTATATGTCCAATAAAAGCTCTTTCTTTATATATCAAACATACCTCTAAAGTTGTTCCCATTTGCTCTAATTCTTCATTTTCCTTTGCTTTATGATAGACCTTAGAATTCGCATATGCCATAGCATTTTTTATTATTTCTAAAATTTCCTCTTTTTCATATTGTTTATTTTTATCAAAATGTTCTTTTATATATTCAACTACTGAAAGTACAGCAAGACGGCTTGCAATTTCTCCACCAGCATATCCTCCCATTCCATCTGCAAGAACATTTAAAGCTCCATCTTCACTTATATAATAGTAATCTTGGTTTGTCTTTCTTGCTTTACCTACACTAGTATTTGCAAAGCTCAACATTTTTTCACCTCTTTTTTTCTTAGTTGTCCACATGCTGCATCTATATCTGAACCTAATTCTCTTCTAATTGTTGCAACTATTCCATGATTATTTAAATAATCTCTAAATTTCATTATGTTTTCATTTGTACTTTTGTTAAACTTACCATTATCTATTTTGTTAATTGGAATTAAGTTAACATGGCAAAGCATACCTTTTAATAATTTTACTAACTCTTTTGCATCTTCTAAATTGTCATTATTTTCTTTTGCTAATGCATATTCAAAAGATATTCTTCTATTTGTTTTTTCAATATAATATTTACAAGCTTTCATCAATTCTTCTATATTATATACTTTATTTATTGGCATCATTTCACTTCTTTTTTCATTAGAAGCACTATGCAATGAAATTGATAATGTACACTGTAAATTTTTATCTGCTAATTCATAAATTTTAGGAACTATTCCACTTGTTGATATACTAATATGTCTTGCTCCAATATTAATTCCTTTTTGATTATTTATAAGAGTTATTGCTTTTAGAACATTATCGAAATTATCTAAAGGTTCTCCTATTCCCATAAAAACAACATTTGATATCTTAATTCCAGTATCTCTTTCTATTGCTTGAAGTTGCTCAACAATTTCTCCCGCCTCTAAACTTCTAGCAAACTTTACTCCTGTTGATGCACAAAATTTACATCCCATTTTGCATCCTACTTGTGAAGATACACAAATTGTATGTCCATGTTTATATTCCATAAGAACAGATTCTATGGCATTTCCGTCCAAAATATCAAAAAGATATTTTTTAGTTCCATCTTTTGATTCTTGTTTTGTAATTATTTTAAATATGTGTAAATCAAATTTCTCCTTTAATTTTTCTCTTAAAGTTTGTGGCAAATTTACCATGTCATCAAAACTTGTAACATTTTCTTTATATATCCAATTAAATATTTGCTCTGCTCTATATTTCTTTTCTCCTAAATCTTCTACTATTTTTTGCAATTCTCCTAAATTGTAATTTTTTATATTATCTTTTAGCATAATTCTTCCTTCTATCTAATTTTACGTTTATTATTTTATCATAATAGTATTTATATTACAAGAAAAAATAATAAAAAAAAAGAACTGTTTTTACAGCTCTTTCTAAATTTTTATGAGTTCAAATCCAGTATAATCACAACTGACTAGCTTTATATCTATTCCTTTATATTCTCCGGTTGAATGCTTCTTTTTGTGCTTCTAATCCATGTATATGACCATATATACATTTTTTTACATTATATTTTTTCATTGTTTCTATAAAGCTTAATTCTTGCTTTTCATAACTATTAAATGGTGGATAGTGCATACATACTATTATTTCTTTGTCTTTTCCATATTGTTCTACACCATTTTTTAAAGACATTTCTAGTCTTAAAATTTCTCTTTTTATTATTTTTTCTGGTTTTTCTTCTTGTTCAGACCAGCCTCTTGTTCCTACTATTATCTTGTTTTCGCAAAGATAACTATTATTATATATAAAGTCTATATTTTTAAGTCCGTTTTCTTTTAGATATGCTCTCATTTTTGTAAGGGTTGTCCACCAATAATCATGATTTCCTTTTAATAGTATTTTTTTCCCTGGAAGGCAATTTAAATATTCAAAGTCTTTATATGTGTCTTCTAAATACATTGCCCACGAAAAGTCTCCTGGCATTAATACCCAGTCGCTTTCTTTTACTTTTTTTTGCCAGTCTTTTTTTATTTTTTCTTCATGGTTTGTCCAGTTTTCACCAAATATGTTCATTGGTTTGCTTTCGCCAAATGACAAATGTAGGTCTGAAATTGCAAATATCGCCATATATTATCCTCCGATTTTTAGGTTGGGTATTGCGTTTAATTTTAAGTCCGATATTTTCCCTTCAATGTAATTGTAGTATCCTGCTGATGCTATCATTGCTGCATTGTCTGTACATAATTTTAGTTCTGGGAAATACACTTCCAATTTTTCTTCTTTTCCAATTTTTTGAAATTGTTCTCTAATATATGAGTTTGCTGATACTCCCCCTGCAAGTACTACTTTATTTATTTTTTGTTCATTGTTTTGGTTTATTTGTTTTATTGCATTTATTGTATTATGTGTAAGCATTTCAGTTGCAACTTTTTCAAAACTTGCGCAAAGGTCTGCTTTATTTATTTCTGGATTTTTGTGTTGTAAATTTATAACTGCTGTTTTTATTCCGCTAAAGCTAAAGTCTAAATTCTCTATATTTGCTTTTGGTAAATCAATTGAAGGAATTCCTTCTTTTGCTTTTTTTTCTACTTTTGGTCCTCCTGGGTATCCAAGTCCTACTACTCTTGCGACTTTATCAAATGCTTCTCCAATTGCATCATCTCTTGTTTTCCCTATTATTTCAAAATCACAGTAGTCTTTAACATGTACTAAATGTGTGTGTCCTCCTGATATTATTAAACATAAAAACGGAGGTTTAAGATTTTCGTATGTTATATAGTTTGCTGCAATGTGCCCTTCTATATGGTTTACTCCTACTAATGGTTTATTTAATGCATATGCTAGCCCTTTTGCATAAGATACTCCTACAAGTAAGGCTCCAACTAGTCCCGGTCCATATGTACATGATATTACATCTATATCATTAAAAGTCATTTTTGCTTCTTTTAGTGCTTGTTTAGTCACTTGGTTTATTACCTCTGTATGGCATCTTGATGCTATTTCTGGTACAACTCCTCCATACATTGTATGTATATCTATTTGTGAATTTATTATGTTTGATAGAACTTTTCTGCCATTTATTACAATTGATACTGATGTTTCGTCACAGCTTGATTCTATTCCTAATACTACTATTTCTTTCATTTTTTCTCCTATATGCTTTTGCAATCCGCCCAATCTCGTCGGAGTTTGATTTTTCTTTTTTCAGGCTCCTCTAAGTAATCCCTACTCAGATTCTCCTAAAAAAAGAAAAATGAAACTCCTGCGTTGGGCTGTCTAATTATAAAATTATTTAATATTGTAAATTACATAAAAATAGATACTATTTTATATGCTAACCAAGTTATTCCTGAAAATACTCCAGAAAATATTGGTGATAGTAAGCTTGAAAGTAATCCTGTTATCCAAAGTATTAAAAATGCTATATAGAATATTCTCTCATTGTTATAAAACCATTGTTTTGCGTTGTAACTTAAGAAATGCATTAATACTTTTGATCCATCTAGCGGTGGTAATGGTATTAAGTTAAATACTCCTAGTCCTATGTTTATTGATATAATTTGTATTATTATAGTGTATAAAACTGAAAGTGTACTTGCACTTAAACCACTTAATACATTTGTTGCAACAAATAAAATATAATAAATAATTGCAAATACAAATGCTAATATAAAATTCATTATAGGTCCTGCAGCTGCTACTATTGCTTCTGATTTTGAAAGAGAATATTTACCATCAAAATTTCTAGGATCTATTTGTACTGGTTTTCCCCATCCAAAACCTGCAACCATAAGAAGGACTAAGCCAATTGGGTCTATATGGCTCAATGGATTTAGATTAAGTCTTCCTTGTATTTTTGGTGTATCATCACCTAGTTTATATGCTGCTAGTGCATGTGCATATTCGTGAAATGTCATTGCAATTATTACTCCTGGTAAAGATAGAAGTATTCCTAAAATTCCATTTGTACCTGCTGAAATAATCCATGCAACTAACATTATTGCAATAACGGCTATAATTGCTTTTCTATCAAAATTAAAATTAAACATAAAATCTCCTTTTATAATTTCATTCTTTTTAAGTCAGTGGTGTCATTGAACAATCTTCGAAATCTTCGCAAAAACTTTTCATTTTTAAGTATTTAACTATTTTGTTTTCTCTCAAAGCGCCTATTCTCAACCTATGTCATTGCATGTATTAAAACTTATTAAATACTTTTTTACTTGCAATATTATATCATAATTTTAAAAATAATCAATTATTCTTATTAATATTCTCAAAAAAACTCTGTTATAGTGTCAATGATGTGAAACAAAAATATAAAATAATTTTAATCATTATAATTAAATTGCACAGTTAATCATTCCAAACATTTCTAATTCTGCTTTTCCCCTCTTGGTGTTAAGTATTTTATTGTAATACTATTTGATCTTTTGAAATATCTTTTACCTTGTTTTTACAATATCTCTTTTTTTTATTTGCATATTATACAGCAAAAAAACTAAGGGATTGTATTATAGTGCTTATTATAGGATTATGCTATAATATAAAAATTAAATAGAGTCTTATAAAGACTCTATTTAAAAACATATATTATTATTCATCAATAATTCTTCTTGCTCCAATATAATGCTCATCAAAATATTGGCCTTCAATTAGTTCAGTTATTTGAACAACATCTCCTGGTTTTGGTGCATGTATAAATTGATTGTTTCCAATGTAAATACCAACATGTCCTGTTTCTGTATCAAAGAAGACTAAATCTCCAGGTAGTAATTCTTCTCTATCAACAGGAATTCCATCAGCCTGGTCGTATATACATTTTTTCTGGATTGTATATCCAGCCTTTTGATATACATATTGTACAAATCCCGCACAATCGAATCCTCCATCTTCTGGAGATTTTCCTCCTGCAACATACTTAGTTCCTATGAAGCTTAATGCAATTTCTACAACATTAGATTTCGCATCTTCTCCACTCTTAATTTCAAAATATAATTCCACTGTGCCTTGATAATTATTTATTCCTTTTATTATTGCTTGAGCCGTTCCAATTAAAGTATTGTTTTTATAAGTAACTTCATAATCAGTATCCCTTATTAATTGTTTTTGATTATGTTTAATTGATACATTTGGTTCACATGCTGTATTTCCATATTTATCTATTCTAAACTCGCAAGCTTTTATCGGTTCAATATAAAGATCATTTATGGTTTTAGGTTCAATTTTAAATTCTTTTTTAAGTGTTCCTGAATAATTGCCCTTACCTTTAATTATTACCATTGCAGTTCCAGCATTTTTATTATTTTTGTATGTAATAGTATAATCTTTATCTTCTTTTAATGCTTGTTTATTATCCTTAATTATATATGTTGGTTTTATTTCATTACCCGAATAAACATAATTTGACTGTTTAGTATAAATAGTTAAACTGCTAATGTCTTTTGCTTTTATTGTAATTTTTATATTTTTGCATCCGTAGTAATTACCTTTTCCTAGTATTTGAATTATTGCGTTTCCTACGTTCGTGCCTCCATTATAAACTTGATATGTATAATCTATTCCCATTTTCAATGTTTCTTTATTATGCATTATTTTTATTTCAGGTTGAATTAATGATCCAGTATATACATATGTAGTTTTAACATTTATTTGTAAATATGCTATATTTTTTTGTTTTATTTCAAAAGTTTTTTGAACTGAACCTTTGTAATTTCCTATACCTGTTATTTTCATGGTTGCTGTTCCAACATTTTTATTATTAGTGTATGTAACTGTATACTCTTTATTTAAAACTAGTCTCTTACCATTATGTACTATTGTAGGATTTGGTTTTATTTCTGATCCAGTATAAATATATGAATTAGAGCAAGCTATTTCTAAAACATTAATTGATTTTTGCGTTATATTAAAATTACATGTTTTGGTACCATTATATTTTCCTTTACCATAAATTATTACTTGTCCTGTTCCAGCATTAATATTATTTTTATATACTATTGTGTAATCTGTAGTATTAAGTAATTTTGTTGAGCCATAGTAAATTGTAACTTTTGGTTCTATTTTAGCACCACTGTATAAAAATGTTTCATTAGATAAGGAAACTTTGCAATTGTTTATATTTATTTTGTTTTGTCCTGCTGATTTAATTGTTACCTTTCTTGTTGTAGAACCATAGAAATTACCAATACCATATATTTGAATAGTGGCTGTTCCTGGGTTAACACCATTCAAAACATTATATGTATAATCTGTTCCTTGTTTTAATGTTTTTGAATTATAAGTTATTGTCATATTTGGTTTTATTACACTTCCTGTATACGTATATTCTGTTTTACTTAGTATTATATTTACTTTTGGGTCTGCAATTGATACTTTAGTAGGCTGTGGTGTAGATGTTTGCTTTTTTATTTCAAAATATGAAATTGCTGTACCTTTGTATTTTCCTTTTGCCATTACTATAATCATACCCATTCCAGGTTCTATATTATTTTGATACTCATATACATAATCTACTCCATTTGTTAAAATTTTTTCTCCGCATTTTACAGTAAATGCTGGTTTAATTTCTCTTCCTGTATATGTCCAATAGTACTGTCTTGTAATAGTTGCATTTTTAAGTGAATATTCATCTATTCCTGAATTTGATGAAGATGTTTCTTTTTTTATTTCAAAATAGGCAATAGCTGTATCTTTGTATTTGCCTCTTGGCATCACTATAATCATACCCATTCCAGGTTCTATATTATTTTGATACTCATATACATAATCTACTCCATTTGTTAAATATTTTCCTCCACATCTCACAGTAAATGCTGGCTTTATTTCTTTTCCCGTATATGTCCAATAATACTGTCTTGTAATAGTTGCATTTTTAAGAGAATATTCATCTACTTTTGATGATGTTTGTGAATTTGGCGAATCAATATAAAAAGTTCTTGAAGTTGAACCAATATAGGATTGCCCTGTGGCTTTAACAGTAATTTTTGCTGTCCCTGGATATATATTATTACTATAGCTTATAGTATAATTTGATGATGCAACAACAGAACCATCTAAATAAACCGTTACGGGTGGTCTAATTGTCGCTCCTGTATAAGTATAATGTACTTGTGGAATTGATATTCTAGCTCCAGCTAAATTCTTTTGTTTTGCAACAACTTGGCGTGCTAATACACTTTGTGGACAAATTCCTAAGATTAATACGACAATAAAAAATATAGTTAATGTTTTAATGGTTTTTATATTCATAATAATCACCTCTTTTATTTAAGGTAAAATATCCCTATTTATATTATAGCACAATGATATATTTTATGCAAGGTTCTTTCTAGTATCTACTTTTTAAAAGATTTTTAATTTTTTTATATTTTTATTATGATATAAAAAACTTTGGAATTCTACTTAAATTTTTATCTTTTCTAATATACATTGCAATTATAGAAATTTTATCCTTTCCCAAGAGATGAATATTTAATGTTAAAGAATTAACAACTTTAAGTTTTTCTATATATTCAATTTTTTCACTATTTTTCTTCTGTTTCCCTTTTTCTTCAATCAAGAAATTATCTATAATTTTTATATTATCAACTATTATTTTTAATGTTTCATTTAGTTTTTCTATAGAATTCTTTATATGTCCATCATAATTCAAATTTTCGACATTTTTTATCGACTATTAGTTAAATTTGATTGAAAACAAAAAAACCTAATATTTCTATTAGGTTTTTTTACAACTATTATTATATTAATATCTCAGAAAGTCTTAATAATATGATTTTTTTCACTTATTTTACACCTACTGGAATAATTTATTAAAATTTATTATTTTTTCTTATAATCTTATGTTCTTTAAAACTGTTGGTATAAGTGTTTTTTTATCGTTATTAAAATTCATTGAATTTTGGTAAATGTTTTAGTTCAAAGGTTTCATTGTCGGGAAGAACAATATATCTCTAATAGATGCTGAGTCTGTTAATAGCATTATTAATCTATCTAAACCTATTCCCATTCCTCCTGTTGGTGGAAGTCCAATTTCTAGTGCAGTTACAAAGTCTTCATCCATTCCTCCTGCTTCTTCATCGCCTTTTTGTTTTGCTTCTACTTGTTTCATAAATCTTTCATATTGGTCTAGTGGGTCGTTTAATTCTGAATATGCATTTCCATATTCACGTCCTCCAATAAATAATTCAAATCTTTCAACCAATGATGGGTCAGATGGTTTTCTTTTTGTAAGTGGTGATATTTCTACTGGATAGTCTATAATAAATGTTGGTTGAACTAAAGTATCTTCAACGTATTCTTCAAAGAAGGCATTTATTACGTGTCCTCTTGTTTGTTTTGTTTCTTCTAGTTCTATTCCTTTTTCTTTTGCTAAAGCTCTTGCTTCTTCATCTGTTTTGATTTCATTAAAGTCTATTCCTGTTACTTCTTTTATACTATCTATCATTGAAATTCTTTTCCATCCTGGTGTTAAGTCTATATCTACACTTTGGTATGTTATTTTTGTTGTTCCTAATACATTTTGTGCAATTGTTGATATTATTTTTTCTGCCATGTTCATCATGTCATTATAGTCTTCATATGCTGCATAGAATTCTATGTTTGTAAATTCAGGATTATGTTTTATATCCATTCCTTCATTTCTAAAGTTTTTACCTATTTCATATACTTTATCAAATCCACCTACTATTAATCTTTTTAAGTTTAATTCTGGTGCTATTCTTAAGTACATGTCCAAATTTAATGTGTTATGGTGTGTTATAAATGGTCTTGCTGCATCACCTGTTGCTACTGTTGTAAGCATTGGTGTTTCTACCTCTAGGTAACCTTCTTCTTCTAATATTCTTCTTAATTCTTTTATTATTTTACTTCTTTTTATAAATGTTTCTTTTACTTCTGGGTTTACTATTAAGTCTAAATATCTTTGTCTATATCTTAATTCTGTATCTTTTAGTCCATGGAATTTTTCTGGTAATGGTCTTAGTGATTTTGTAAGTAATACCATTTCTTTTGCATGAACTGATATTTCTCCTGTTTTTGTTTTAAATACAAATCCCGTTATTCCAACAATGTCTCCAATATCATATGTCTTAAATTCTTTGTAGTTTTCTTCTCCTAAATCATTTAAGCTAACATAGCTTTGTATTTTCCCTTGCATATCTTGTATATGGCAAAATGATGCTTTCCCCATAATTCTTTTTGCAATCATTCTTCCTGCGATTGTTACATCTTTTCCTTCTAATTCATCATAGTTTTCTTTTATTTGCTCACTGTTATGTGTTCTATTATATTTTGTGATTTTGAAAGGATCTTTGCCCTGTTTTCGTAATTCCTCCAATTTTTCTTTTCTTATTGCTACTAAATGATTTTCATCTAGCATTTGTTCGTTGTTATTGTTTTGTTCCATATTATCAATCTCCCTTCAAATTTATTGTGTTATTATATACTAAATTCAATAAAAAGTAAATAATTTTAAAGTTTTTTACTTATATTTATTTTTCCTCATTTTTCAACATTTTGTCATCTTTCTGTAATTTTCTGGCAATTTTGTTTGCTGTTTGTAATAAAGCTGTAATGTTTTTGTAATTTTTATGTATACCCTTGTAACTCATTTGTAATAATTCTTTTCTACATGTGGATACTGTGGATAACTCTGTGAATAACTTATTTTACTATATTATTTGTTTCTTATTATTCACATTTTGAACTTCTGTTTTGTTTATAATATTTTTTTACTTTTTATTTTTCAAAATTATGTGTACATTATTTTTGTTTGGTGTTTTTTTCAATTTTTGTTGATTTATAAATATCTTTGATGTTTTTATAAAAAAAATGTTACATAACAAAATATTTTCTTGCTATGCAACATCCCGTTACAATTATACTAAAAGAATTATAGCTCCTATTATTTCTAAAATTAAAATCATGGGGAATCCTATATAAAATCTAGGTTTTTTAGTTTTATGCCTAAAAAAATACATTCCAGCTATTCCGACCTATTCCTCCACCTAGAACTACCAACATAAATAAAGTTTTCTCCTTTGTTCTCCATCTTCCTTTTTTTGCTTTATATTTATCTATTCCCATACTCAAAAAAGTTATAATATTTATAGCTATTAAATATATTATTATATTTTTCATTGTTAATATTTTTTCCATTTTTGTCTCCTTCTTTCATTGATAAGTATATTATTTATGACACTTTTTGTCAATCGTATATTTTTTTGTTTTTTAGATAATAATTAATAATATAAAAACAAAGGAGGTTATCATGGATAAAAATATTGAGGCTTTAAAGGAAATTTGTAAAGGCGTTAAAATGGGTATGGATTCTATTGAATATTTGCAAGACAAAGTCCAAACATCTAGACTTTCTGAATATTTAAGGCACGAATATAGTATGTATAACAATGTTTTAGATAAAGTTAATGATGCTTTTTCCAATTATGGAGTAGAACCTAATGATTATAGTCTTGCTAATAAAGCTATGCTTTGGTATGGTATTCAAACTAATACTATTAAAGATAAGAGTGATTCTAAGATTTCTGAAATGTTAATGCAAGGTACAAATATGGGAATTATCGAAGGAAGAAGAATTTTAAATGCACATAATGATTTAGACACTGATGTTAAAAATTTAATAAACGATTTTGTAAGTTATCAAGAACAAAGTGTAGAAAAATTAAAAAAGTTTTTATAGTTTACTATCTCATTTTTTTATGCTATACTTATCATTGAAACAAAACAATTTGAAAGGGGAGGTACCTTTTTATGGACAAGATGATTTTTTGCATTGTGATTATTGGTGCAATTTCTTTGGTTTCCTTTTTGCAAGTTTCGCTTGCTATCCACCTGTGGAAAAAATTTCGGGCGGAGGAAACCAAAAATCAAGTAAACCCTCCCAGCAACGAGGAGGAGCCCGAATAGGCTCCTCCTTTTATATATACTATTTTAAATATAATGCTGGATCTACATATTCTCCATCTTTTAACATTTCAAAATGTAAATGTGGTTCATCTGCAATTTCAAATACTGCTGAATTTCCTATTGTCCCAATACTTTGTCCCTTTTCTACTTTTTCATCTTCTGATACAAATTCTGTAGTTAACAAGTTTGAATATATCGTTTTAAATCCATTTTCATGTTCTATTATCACTGTCAAACCATATCTTGGATCATTTTTTATTGCAACTACAGTTCCATCTTCTGCAGCTTTTACGACTGTTGTTCTATCTGCTTTGATATCAATTCCTTGGTGGATTGTCCATTCTTCTAGTGTTTCAGAATATATTAAATTTTCTACTGAAAATTCTCTTGATATTTCTCCCTCTACAGGATATGCAAATACTAATTCTTTTTTAGGTTCTGGTTTTTGCTCCTCTTCTTTATCTATTACTGTTGTTGTTTCCTTTTCTTCAGTAGTAGTTGCATTTACTGTATTTGTGTTTTCTATAGTATTATTCATATTTTCTTGTACTTGTTCAATACTTTTACTTAAATCTGAACTTGCGCTTTCAGTTTCACCTTCTTTATCTTCTGTGGTATTTGGGACTAATCCTATTATTTGTTCTGTAGATAACATACTCTTTGATATGTCATCTAATTTTTTATTATAAACTCTATATAATATTACCAGTGTTATTGCCAGTATAATAGCTACTGCTCCTGTAATATAAAAGAATTTATAACTTTTGTTTCTCATTCTCGTTTGCCTTCTCAAAGTTATCGTGCCTCCTTATTTTTATCTTTAGTTAAATTATTTCCATTTTTTATTACTTTATTCTATACATCTTTAATTTCTACACCTGTATAATAATGTTTTATTATTTCTTCATAATTATTTCCTAATTTTGCCATACTATCAGCACCTGTTTGGCTCATACCAACTCCATGTCCATATCCTAAAACTTTGAAAATTATATTATTTCCTTCTATTACCACACTAAACATAGCAGACTTTAACCCAAATATTGTTCTAGCTTCTACACCAGATATTTCTATGTTTCCAAATTTAATACTTTTAATTCTTCCACTTTCTGTATTTTCTAAGATTTTTATTGAATCTTCTGTTGAAAAATCTATTTGTATATCTGAATGATATTCTTTTAATTTTTGTATTAATTCATCTTTTGTTAGAGTAACTTCTGAACTATATTGTGTGTATGCATCCTCTCCAGATGTTGTAACTACTTGTAAATACGGATAATTTGTACCTCCCCACACATTAGTTGCAGTTTCCGTAGTTCCTCCACTATTAGAATGGAAAAAAGCATTTATTGGTTCTCCTTCGTATGTAATTATCTTTCCTTTTGTTTCCTCTACCGCCGATACAATTTTTTGCCAATTTGTTTCTCTTTCGTTTTCGTTCCAGCTTTCAAATCTTTTTTCTTTAGAAATCCACGCTTGACAACAACTTGCCGAATCGCATATATCTGCTTCTTCATGCTTACTACCATTTACAATTTTATAAATTGTATATGTTCTTGCAACTGTAGCTTGTGCTTTTAGTGCCTCCATTTCAAAACTTGCAGGCATTTCAGCCGAAACCACTCCATATAAATATTCATCTAAACCAATTTCTTCTATTTTTCCTGTTTCTTGGTGTAAAAGTTTTATAGTGCTATATTGTTTATAATCATATTCTTGTTTTTGCTCTGGCACTTCTGCAATTACCTCCTGACTATTATATTGTTTAGTAAATATTATTGGTATTGCAAAACATATGAGAACAAATATTAAAATTAATAATATTAGTTTTTTCATATTTCCCCTCTTTTTATTTACAAAAATTTTATATATAAATATAATTTTTGATGTCGACGTTAGATATGGAGTGAGAAATAGAAATTGTTATATAAAAAAATGAGGGATGTTCATGGGCAAAAGCTTTAGCTTTTGAGCCTGAATGAAAGAGGCTCATTTTTTTATATTACACTTTCTTTTCGAACGTATTGATAAGGAGACGAAAAAATTATATTTATATATAAAAAGTCCGCAAATTATAATTTATAGTAATAATCAAACTGCAATTTTTTTACGCATTTCTAATAAAACTTTCTTCTCTATTCTAGATACTTGAACCTGTGATATTCCTAAAGTTTTTGCCACTTCTGTTTGAGTTTTTTCCTTAAAATATCTTAGAACTATTATTTGTTGTTCTCTAGAATCTAATTCTTTTATTAATTTTTTTATTGTTATTTTATTTATTAAATCTCCTACATCATCCTTATTATTGCTTATTTTAGATATTTTACTTTCTTTTTCTTCTCCCTCATACGCATACTCATCTATTGAATCTATTGGTTTTGTTGCATCTAATGCTACAGCAATATCCTCAGTACTTACATTTAAAATTCGTGCAATTTCAGATATTTTTATATCTTTCCCATTTTTTATAAGATAATCTCTTTGTACCTCTCTTATTTTCGCACCTAGTTCTTTTATGCTTCTACTTATCTTTATCGGTCCATCATCTCTTAAAAATCTTTTAATTTCACCCATTATATAAGGCACAGCAAATGTTGAAATTTTAACCTCAAAGCTTGTATCAAATCTTTGTACCGCTTTTATTAAGCCTATGCATCCAATCTGATATAATTCTTCTTTTGAATATCCTCTTCCTAAAAATCTATTTACTATACTCCATATTAATCCAGAATTATTTAGTACTATTTTATTCATTGCTTCCTCTGACTTGTTTTGTGCCTCAATAATGTCTTTTGTATTTGTTTCGTACATGCTTTCTCCTTTAGTTTCTTATTATCTTTTTCATAAAAACTGTTGTTCCTTTTCCTAATGTAGATTCCACACGCATTTCATCCATAAAACTTTCCATTATTGTAAATCCCATTCCAGACCTTTCAAGCTCGGGTTTACTCGTATATAATGGTTCTCTTGCTTTTTCTATATTTTCAATTCCTTTACCATTATCTATTATTTCCATTTCAACTACATTTTCTTTTATTCTTGCCTTTATTGTAACTATTCCTTTATTTTCTTCGTATCCATGTATTATTGAATTAGTAACCGCTTCTGATATAGCTGTTTTGATGTCTGAAATTTCCTCTATTGTAGGATCTAACGGAGCCACAAAGCTTGCAACCGCAATTCTTGCAAAAGCCTCATTATTTGGATTGCTCATAAATTCTATTTGCATTTCATTATCATATTTTTCTTCCACTTATTTTCCTCCTAATCCTCTGTTATTGGTATTATTTTTAAAACACCAGACATTTCTAATACTTTTTTTATTTCAGGTCTAACATTACTTAAATTAAGTGTCCCTCCTACTAATTTTGCAGTTTTATATCTTCCTAAAATCATTCCAATACCTGCACTATCCATAAAAGACACATTACCGAAATCCATTACAATTTTTTGTGGCATATATTTTTGAATCTCAAAATCAGCCTTATTCCTAATTTTCTCTGCCATGCAATGATCAATTTCTTCGGTAATTTGTAGTTTTAATAGCTTATTTTCATTATCATATGTAACCTTCATATTTTCCTCCTTATAAATTGTTTTTTATTGAATTTATTCATTAGTTATGGGCGAGTACTTTTCGCCCATATCTTTTTATAATCTTCTTTTATTGTCTTTATTATTATTCTATTTTTTAAATACTTTTCCTTTGTTGAAAAATAGGAGGTTTTAGCGAAAAAAATAGAGTAGTCATAATCTACTACTCTATTTTTTTCTAATAACTTCCACGCCATCTTTTTTTATTTTATTGCTTTCTTTTCTTTTATCTTTTCTAACTGCCTTATCTGTTTTTCTTCTATCCTCAAACATTTGCCCGTTTTTGTCTATTATCATTAGTATCACCTCATTTTATTTATTATAATATGAGTATAACAGAAAATATTAAAGATAGTCAAGATTTAAGCAATAATTTTAGTACATTCCATCCATTCCTGCTGGCATATCATTATGTCCTCCACATTCACATTTTGGTTCTTTTTTGTCTGTTACTACACTCTCTGTTGTTAAGAACATTCCCGCTATACTTGCTGCATTTTGAAGTGCAGAACGTGTTACTTTTGTTGGATCTACTATTCCTTGGGCTTTCATATCTACATATTCTTCTTTTGCTGCATTAAATCCAATTCCTGCTTCACTTGTTCTTACCTTTTGTAATATTACAGCACCTTCTAGACCTGCATTTATTGCTATTTGTCTTAGTGGTTCTTCTAATGCTCTTAATACTATTTTTGCACCTAGTTTTTCATCGTCTACTAATGTGTCTACTAGTTTTTCTACTTTTGGCATTACATTTATTAATGCTGTTCCACCACCTGCTACTATTCCTTCTTCTACTGCTGCTTTTGTCGCAGATAAAGCATCTTCTATTCTTAGTTTTTTCTCTTTCATCTCTACTTCTGTTGCTGCTCCAACTTCTATTACTGCAACTCCTCCAGCAAGTTTTGCAAGTCTTTCTTGTAGTTTTTCTTTGTCAAATTCACTACTTGTTTCTTCTATTTGAGTTTTTATTTGCTTTACTCTTGATGTTAATTTTTCTTTATCGCCTAAACCATCTACTATTATTGTATTTTCTTTTTGTACTTTTACTTGTCTTGCTCTTCCTAATTGTTCAATAGTTGTATCTTTTAGTTCCAATCCTAAGTCTCCAGTTATTACTTCTCCACCTGTAAGAATAGCTATGTCTTCTAGCATATCTTTTCTACTATCTCCGAATCCTGGTGCTTTTACTGCTACTATATTTAATACTCCTCTTAATTTATTTAAAACTAATGTAGATAATGCTTCTCCTTCTATATCATCCGCAATTATTACAAGTTTTCCAGATTGTTGCATAACAGCCTCTAAAAGTGGTAATATTTCTTGAATATTTCCAATCTTTTTATCTGTAATTAATATATATGGATTTTCCATTACTGTTTCCATTTTGTCTGTGTCGGTAGCAAAATATGGAGATATATACCCTTTATCAAATTCCATTCCTTCAACAACATTTAAACCTGTTGTTGCTGTTTTTGATTCTTCTATTGTTATTACTCCATCTTTACTTACTTTTTCCATTGCATCTGCAATTAATTCTCCTATTTCTTGGTTATTTGCAGAAATACTTGCAACTCTTGCAATATCTTCTTTTCCATTAATTTCTGAACTTATTTCCTTTAATCCTTCTACTGCTGTTTCAACTGCTTTATCTATTCCTCTTTTTATTGCCATTGGGTCTCCACCTGCTGCTACATTTTTTACACCTTCTTTTATTATTGCTTGTGCTAATACTGTTGCTGTTGTTGTTCCATCACCTGCTATATCATTTGTTTTTGTTGCTACTTCTTTTACAAGTCTTGCTCCTATATTTTCATAAGGATCATCTAATTCTATTTCTTTTGCTATTGTTACACCATCGTTTGTAATAAGTGGTGCTCCAAAGTTTTTATCTAATACAACATTTCTTCCTTTTGGTCCTAAAGTTACTTTTACTGTATCTGCTAGAGTATTTACTCCATCTAACATTTTTTTTCTGGCATCTTCGCCAAATTTTATTTCTTTTGACATATTATCTATCTCCTTTT
Organism: Clostridia bacterium; assembly: GCA_051891435.1. Classification (GTDB taxonomy): domain Bacteria; phylum Bacillota; class Clostridia; order TANB77; family CAG-508; genus UMGS1933. The sequence goes on from JBJFFE010000030.1 coordinate 29,317, forward strand.
TATAATTTATTTTTAAATTGTAGGGGGTCGTTCTTGACCGACCCTTGGGCTGGTCAAGACCAGCCCCTACGTTTTTATTCTATTGTTGCAAGTACATCATCTTGTTTTACTATTAAGTAGTCTTCTCCTTCATATTTTACTTCTGTTCCAGAGTATTTGCTTACTATTACTCTGTCACCTTTTTTTATATACATTTTCACTTCTTTTCCTTCTATATTATTAATTCCTGGGCCCACCTCAATTACTTCTGCTATTTGTGGTTTTTCTTTTGCTCCACTTGATAAAATGATTCCACTTTTAGTTGTTTCCTCATTTTCTACCATTTTAATTAAAATTCTGTCTGCTACTGGTTTTATCATACTATCATTCCTCCTTAAAATTTAAATTATTAGCAGTCTATTTTAACGACTGCTAATAATTTATACCTATTTATATTAAATGTCAATAGTTTTTGAAAAATTTTTTTATTTTCTATTAACTCCAATTATTCCTCCAACTGCACCAGCAACTACACTTGCTATAATCATAACGAAAGAATATATATTTAATGCAAAATTTTTACCAATTATACTGGATAGTAAGTATATAGCAACAATATATACTAATCCTACTAATCCTCCATTTGTAAGTCCATTTTTCTTTATATTACTACTAGCAATTAAGCTTCCTACTAATATACTTATAGCTGTTACTATAATTATAACTACTGGCATTGTTTTCTCATTTATATTTGTATATGTAAGCAAACATGAATATATTAATAATAAAACTAATGTTAAAATAATTGCTGTTATACTACCCTTTATAATTCTTGTTAAATTACTTGTTACTCCTTCTTGAGGAATTTCTTTCATTTTTACCATAATTATCACCTAAATTTATTATATTCAGGATATTTATTTATAGAACAGAAACTAAAGTGGAACTCGAGAAGATTCTTTTTCCCAAAGAATTGGGACAAGTGTTTTCCTCGAGTTCCACTTTTTATATCAATTCAATTATTATTCCCGCAATTACTCCTATTGCATATAATATTGAAACTATTTTTATATTTTCTTTTAAATTTTTATTCACTTTAAATAACACTATTATTCCAAGTCCTGAATTTACTAATAGTCCTCCTATTAATGTGCCAATTCCTATTACATTGCTTACAAATAGTTCTGTTAGTATTACAGATGATGCACAGTTTGGTATAAGTCCTATTATTCCAGCTAAAATTGGGCCAAGTATTGGTTTATTTAAAATTAAAGTTGATAATCTTTCTTCTCCAATTATAAATAATAGCATATTTAGTATTAATGAAACTACTAAAATAAATATGAATATTTGAATCGTATGTTTTATTGAAGATTTTATTATTCCTTCTTCACAGTGGCAGTGTTCATGCTCACATAAATTATGTATGCTGTGCTTTTCTTCATTTTTTTTAGTTTTCCTATAAATAAAATCTATAACTAGTCCCACCATAATACCAATTAAAATTTTGATAACTAGTATGTTTAATATTAGTTTCAAATTTGTACCACTTGAGAAAAGTATTGGTAGCATTTCGTCTGATGTTGATAAGTATATTGCGATTAGTGTTCCAAGTGTTATTACTCTACCCGCGTAAAGATTAGTAGCAGATACCGAGAAACCACATTGTGGAACAGCACCTAATAGTCCTCCTATTATTGGTCCTAATCTTCCAGATTTTTTTATAATGTTTTTTGTCTTTTCACTTGTTTTATGTTCTAAGTATTCCATTAGTAAATATGTTATAAATAAAAATGGTAATATTTTTATGCTGTCTATTATTGCATCTAGAATAGCTTCTGTCATGTTTTCTCCTTTCGGTTATTATACATCTCTAGTCAGCCTACCTTTTGTATGATTTTCTAAAAAATTAAATTCTCCAAGGCATACGCGGGTCTTCCCCCGTCTCAAAGGACTGTCAAATTTAATTTTTTATAAAATATACAAAACGGCTGACATTTTAAATTTCTCACTACTAAAAAATATATAATCCCCTGCGTGAGACTACTCTACGTAAAATTTTAGAGTATAAAAATTTTATGCGGTTTTGTTTTCTCCTGCTTTTTTCTTTTTTATTGTTACTTCCCTTTGGGGTTCTTCTAATTTTTTGTTTTCATTTATTACTAATTTAGGTGGTTCTTTGTTTTCTACTGTTTGTTTTGTTATTGTGCATTTTTCTATTTTTGGATTTGTTGGTATATCAAACATAATGTCTCTCATTATCTCTTCTATTATAGACCTTAATCCTCTTGCCCCTGTATTTCTTTCTATTGCTTTTTCTACTATTGCATTTAGTGCATCTTGTTCAAATTCTAATTCTACCCCATCTAATTCTAGCAATTTTTTATATTGTTTTACCAAAGCATTTTTTGGTTTTGTAACTATCTCTATCAATGCATCTTTATCTAATTCTTGAAGTGTTGCTATAATTGGAAGTCTTCCTACAAATTCTGGTATTAAACCAAATTTTAATAAGTCTTGTGGTAATAAATCCTTAAATACTTCATACGTGTGTTGTTCCTTTTTGCTTTCAATTTGGGCATTAAATCCCATCGATTTTTTTCCAGTTCTATCTTTTATTATTTTTTCTAGACCTTCAAAAGCGCCACCACATATAAATAATATATTAGTTGTATCAATTTGTATTAATTCTTGATGTGGATGTTTTCTTCCCCCTTGTGGTGGTACAGATGCTACTGTTCCTTCTATTATTTTTAATAATGCTTGTTGAACACCTTCTCCACTTACGTCTCTTGTTATTGAAGGATTTTCAGATTTTCTAGATATTTTATCTATTTCATCTATATATACAATACCCTTTTGTGCTTTTTCTATATCATATTCTGCTGATTGTATTAATTTTAATAAAATATTTTCAACATCTTCTCCAACATATCCTGCTTCTGTAAGTGTTGTTGCATCTGCTATTGCAAAAGGTACATTTAATATTCTAGCCAATGTCTGCGCTAGAAGTGTTTTTCCAGAACCTGTTGGACCTAATAATAAAACATTACTTTTTTGAATTTCTACTTCATCTATAATTTCTTTGCAATTTATTCTTTTATAATGATTATATACTGCAACAGATAAAGTTCTTTTAGCTTCTTCTTGACCTATAACATATTCATCTAATATTGCTTTTATTTCTGCTGGTGTAGGTATTTTTTCAGATTTTACATCTATATATCCTTTTTCATCTTCATATATTTCATCTTCCATAATATTGTTACATACATTAATACATTCATCACAAATAAATACATTTGGCCCTGCAATTATTCTTTTAACCATTTCTTGTGGTTTCCCACAAAAAGAACATCTTATCCCGTTACTTGTTTTCTTGTTTGCCATTTTTTCTCCTTCCATTTACATACACGTATTATTTTCTTTTGTCTAATATTTCATCTATTAACCCATACTCTAGAGCTTGCTCTGCTGTCATAAAATTGTCTCTTTCTGTATCTGCTTCTATTTTTTCTAAACTTTGACCAGTTCTTTCACTTAAAAATTTATTTAATTTTTCTCTTGTTTTTACCATGTGGTCTGCATGTATTTTAATTTCTGTTGCTTGACCTGAAAGTCCTCCAGAAATTAGAGGTTGATGTATCATTATTTCTGCATTTGATGTTGCCATTCTTTTTCCTTTTGTTCCAGCAGCAAGTAATACTGCGCCCATACTTGCAGCTAATCCTATACAGATTGTACTTACTGGACATTTTATATAATTCATTGTGTCTACAATTGCCATTCCATCTGTAATAGATCCACCTGGGCTGTTTATATAAAATGATATTTCTTTGTCTGGATCTTCTGATTCTAAGAATAGCATTTGTGCTATTACTAAACTTGCTGTTGTTGGATTTACATCCTCACTTAAAAATATTATTCTGTCTTTTAATAATCTTGAGAAAATATCATATGATCTTTCTCCTCTACTTGTTTGCTCAAGTACATATGGGACTAAACTATTTTTTTCCATAATATTACCTCCTAAAATTATCTTTTTTGGTCCGCCAAATCTCGTCGGGGTTTATATATTTTAATTCGCTCATTTCTTCCCACCGGCGCTGTAACAAGGCTACGCCTTTAACAGCCCACGGCGGTCCCCCCGAGGAAATTCGCTTTTAAAATATATAAGACCCCTGCGTTTGGCTATTTTATCTTTTATGTACAACAATATCCTTATTGTAATAAATTAGGGCAGGTTTTTTCAAGTTATTTGTAGAAAGACCAGCCCTTTTTTATTATTTTATTTTTGCATTTGATACTATAAATTCTATTGTTTTCTCTGTTTTCAAACTTTCTTTTACATAATTTATTAAGTGTTCATTGTTTTTTACTTCTTCTTCTTTTTGTCCATAAGCTTTAGCCATTTCTGAGATTTTAGCAGTTATTTCGTCTTGAGGCACTTCTATTTTGGCATCATTTGCTACTGCTTCTAATACTAATCTAGATTTAACTTGTTTTTCAGCTTGAGGTTTATATTCTTCTCTAAATTGTTCTTTTGTCTTTCCTATCATTGATAAATAATCATCTAATTTCATTCCTTGATAACTTAATCTTGTTTCAATATCTTTTTCCATATTGTCTATTTCTGTTTCAATCATTCCTGATGGAATGTCTACTGTTGCGTTATTGCAAACTGCTTCAATAGCATCATCTTCTGTCTCATATTTTGCTTTTGTTTCATTCTGCTTTTCTTTGCTTTCTCTTATTGATTTTTTTAGTTCCTCAATTGTATCAAATTCGCTTATGTCTTTTGCAAGTTCATCATTTATTTCTGGCATTTCTTTTTTCTTGATTTCATGTAATTTTATTTTGAATACAGCATCTTTTCCAGCTAAATCTTTTGAAAAATATTCTTCTGGAAATTTTACATTAATATCTTTTTCTTCATTAATTTTCATTCCTATAATTTGTTCTTCAAATCCTGGAATAAATGTATTGCTTCCTATTGTTAATTCATGATTTTCTGCTTTTCCACCTTCAAAAGCTTTTCCATCAACAAATCCTTCAAAGTCTATTACAGTAATATCTCCATTTTCTACTGCTCTATCTTCTACTGTAACTATTCTTGCATTTTTTTCTGCCATATGTCCTAATTCATGTTCAACTTCTTCATCAGATACAGTATACTCATGCTTTTTTATTTCTATACCTTTATATTTTCCTAAAGTAACTTCTGGTTTTGTTTGTACAACAGCTGTAAATATTAAGTCCTTTCCTGCTTCTATTTGAGTAATATCAATTTCAGGCTTGCTTACAGCTTCAACCTTTGCTTCTTCTAGTCCTTCTTCATATGCTTTAGGTGCTATTTCGTTAAAAGCATCTTCATAAAATATTTGTATTCCATACATTTTTTCTACCATTTTAAATGGTGCTTTTCCATTTCTAAAACCTGGTATTTTAAAGTATTTTGCACTTTTTTTGTATACAGTTTGTATAGCTTCTTCAAATTTTGCTGCTTCAACTGTGAATTCTAATTTTACTTCATTTGTTTTATCTGTTTTTTCTACTTTAACGCTCATTTAAATTCAATCCTTTCATAAGTTAATAATTCAACTGTAGTATTATATCATAATTTTCAGATTTTGCAAGTGGTCGAAATATAAAATGTGAAAAAAGTTGTCTTTACTTTACATAAATGGTAATTTATGGTATAATATTTTACGTTGGGGGTATCTTATTATGATAAAATTAGTTGCCAGTGATTTAGATGGAACTATAATCGATAAAGATAATGATATTAATAAAGATAATTTTAAAGCCATTTCAGATATAAATAAAAGTAATATTCCTTTTGTTATATGTACTGGAAAAACTTATTCTATTTATAAAGGTTTATGTTCTTCTTTCCATGCTTCTTATGGAATTTTCGGGAATGGTACATCTATTATAGATTTAAAAAATGATAAAGAAATTTACCAAAGTTTGTTGGATAAATCAACTGTTTTAGACATTATAAAACTTGCAAAAGAAAATAATTTACATGTTCATGTGTATACCAGAAATCAGATTATTACTGAGGAGTTGTTATATCTTGATTTAAGAAATTATAAACTTCAAAAAAATAATATTTATAACAATAAATTAGAATTTAAAATTGTTCCAAATTTATTAAAATACCTTCTAAAAAAAGATACTGACATTTCCAAAATTGTCATTTCTAGTACGAATTCTTTAGAAAGCATAAAAAATATGATATGCTCTAATTTTAATGTATCTGTTTTTGATATAAAAAAATATGGTAAATATAAAGATAAAATTATAGATAAAGAATACGAATATTTAGATATTATTCCAAAAGATGTTAGTAAAGGAAATGCCCTTAAGTTTTTAAGTAATTATTTACAGATAAATGAAAATGAAATTTTAGCTGTAGGAGATAATTTAAACGATTTAGATATGTTAAAAAATGCAGGTATAGGTATAGCAGTAAATAATGCCTATTCTGAAATTAAGCAAGTTGCTAATTATGTAACTGAAAGGCCTGTTGAAAAAGGTGCTTTTGCAGAAGCAGTATATAAATTCATTAAATTTTAATGGTATAAATAATAATTTAGAGAAATAAATATGTTTTTAAAAGCGTAGGGGTCGGTCTTGACCGACCCGCTAATATTGCATTTTTTAACGGGCTGGTCAAGACCAGCCCCTACACCTTTTGCAACAAATTACTCATACAAATTCTTATTTATCTTATAGCACATTCATTTTCTTTACCATTTGTTTCATTTTTTTCTTATTTAACATTCCTTCTGAATACATCATCATAACTCCAACTCCTATTGCACTTCCAACAATCATTCCTTTAACAAAATTCATATTTAATTCCTCCTTATTTTTATTTTCCTGTATTTTTATTATCTGTTTTTTTATTTAATCTATACCCTTTTATTAAAGAATATATTTCATATATTGCAATTGCCCCTAAAAAACATCCAAAATATTTTTTTAATAAATTTACATTCATATTAACAGAAATTTTAGCTCCAATTATTGCTCCAATTATTCCTGAAATTGCGATTACTATTCCACTTTTCCAATCTATTAAATGTTCTTTCAATGATACTAATATTGCTGTTAAGGAAGTTGGCACAAAAAAAACTAAATTTGTCGCTTGTGCTATGTGCTGGTCTATTCCGCATAAATACTGACAATATTAATATTAGTATTGTTCCTCCACCCATGCCAGTTCCACTTACTATCCCTGAAATTAAACCTGTTAAAATTTTTAACATAATTTCTCCTTATTTTAATTGTATAAATAATAATTTGTACTTCTAAATTATCATTTTTAAAGATACATATATTAGAAAACATGTAAATGCTATTTTTAATACATTTGTTGATAACTTCTTTAATAATTTTGCTCCTATATATCCGCCAATTATTCCCCCTATTGCACACATTATACCCAGTTTCCAGTCTATATAATTATTTCTATAATAAAATATTCCACTTGTAACCACCATTGGTAGTATTGCAAAAACCGAAGTTGCCCTTGCTTTACTATCTTCTAAATTAAATAAGTGAATTAATGCAGGTACTACTATCATTCCGCCTCCAGTAGCAAAAAGTCCACAAACAATTCCTGCCAATAAACCAACCAAAATTTTTTTTAACATATTTTCCTGCCTTTAACTTATAATTAATTATTATTGGTTTTTTAATTTTTTTTATCCCTAATTTATATTTTTTTACATTTTATACAACTTTATTTTGTTTATTTATGCATTATATTATGTCGCCGTCTTTACTGCTAGACAATTTTTTATTACTTTTATCGTTATATTGTTTCTTAAATTGTGGTGTTCTCGACAAAAAATGATAAAATGTTTAAAAATTTAATAGGGCTTCTGCCTGAATGGGGGTTTTTTATGATAAAAATTAAATTATCTGATTTGTTGGGAAAGAATAAAATGACACAAAAAGCTTTAGCAGAGATTGCTCATATTCGTCCTGCTACTGTTTCAAAAATGTATTATGAAGAGATTAAGAGAATTGATATTAAACAGTTAGACAATATTTGCAAAGCTTTTAATTGTGAAATCTCTGAATTACTGGAATATATTCCTGATAAGAATAATAAAAATTAGATGTTTAAAATTTAGTTTTCTAAATAAAAAAACCTCGACAATTTATATTCGAGGTTTTTTTATTTGGTGCCATTGTTGTAGTTGCTTACAACTTTTAGACTCTCTTAACAATTGGTACAAATTCTTAAAATCATTTGTATATATTTATTTAATTATTCTTTTTAATAATTTTTTTATTTTTTGAAATATTGTCTCACTTTTCACTTCAATTAATTCAATACAAGTAGTATTTTTTTTATTTGCGAAAATATTATCATAGTTATATTTTTCTTTTTGAGCATTTTGATAATTTTTCTCGTTTAAATTCCATTGCTTTAAAATTTCTTTCTTTTCTTCTTCTTCAGCAATGTAATCATAATAAATAAGAGATATTAAATCTTTACTTTTTTCGGAAATTTTTTGTTCTTCAAAGCTTTTGTTTACATCAATATAAAAATCTAACTTTGAATCAGCAGCTTCATCGCATAATTTTGTGATAATATAACCAGGTATTTTTTCAATCATCTTATGGTCAAAGAATGCTAAGAAAGTAAGTGTTTCTTTTGAGATATCTCTAATATTTTGAACATTTTCCATTCTTTTACCCCCTATCACTTATGTTTTTATCATCTGGTTGTTTATTATGCATACATATTTTTGCCTTTAGAGCTTGAAAAATTTCCTTAATTTTTGAGGTTTTTCTCTCTTTTACTAATTGTTTAACATCCTCTTTAAAATATATTGGATAAGGTTGCTTTGGTGGTTCTATATTTTCCTTGCTTTGTTCTAATATACTTAACTTTTCTCTAAAATTACTATTGAAAAAGGAATCTCTCATATTCATTGATACAACATCTATATCTTTTTGCCCTATAATTTTCTTTACAAATTCAACTTTATCATCAGGGACTGCTATAAGTTTTATATGATCTACTGGCAGATTTCCACTAACCCCAATTTCTGATATATCTGAACTTACTCCATGGACTCTAAGTCCATTCATATTTTCAAATGAAGCTCCTATTAAAACGCCAAAATTTAATAATGCATTTGTGGAATTATTATCCTTTAGCTCCATATCCGCATATGATAGTGCTACATTTAAGCAATCTGTTAAGCTTACGAAGCTTCTTTTTCCATTAATTCTAGACCATTGTTCTCCGGTAGTTACAGCTATACCATTTTCTATAGATGTATCTACACTATTTATTCCATATTTTAATATGCTTGGAAGAGCATTCGCATTTGTACCATGAAAGAAGCAACTTTTGCTTTTTTGTATTACTTCAAACATTTGTGGATTTGTTAATAATAAATAAGCCATATTTAATCTTTTGGCAGATTCAATTGTTGGATTATTTTTATATAAAACTTTTTTCTCCATATTAAAAGAACCATTTACGGAAAAATTATCAAATCCACCTTCATATAATATGCCGTTCCATTTTCCTTTTAGTATTTTCATCTTTCGCTAAGATTAAAAGTTCTTTAGCAACCTTCTCGTACATAGGAGATACAATTTGATCTGTTGTATAATCACTATATTTCATTTGTATGATTTTTTCTCCTTCCATGAATGTATTAAATATTTTTACTGTTTCAAAAATTTATATATTATAATATCTATTATACACGTACTTAAATTATATGTCTATTAATTTTTATCATTTTTTTTGTTATTCATAAATTGGATTTGTGACATTGAAATTGGGGACGGTTCGCTTTTCCAATTCTCTATATAAAAAAACCTCGAATATTTATATTCGAGGTTTTATTATTTGGTGCAGATGGCCGGAATCGAACCGGCACGGTTTATTCAACCGCAGGATTTTAAGTCCTGTGCGTCTACCAGTTCCGCCACATCTGCATGTTTATATTGAACTGGTTTTATTCTCTAACGACATTTGCAATTATACTACTAATTTAAGTTGTCTGTCAATGTTTTTTTGAAAATTTCTTGAAATTGTTGTTCAATTTATTAAATAAATAATAATTTGTATGAGTAATTTGTTGCAAAAGGTGTAGGGGCTGGTCTTGACCAGCCCGTTAAAGAATGCAATATTAGCGGGTCGGTCAAGACCGACCCCTACGCCTTTAAAAACATATTTATTCCTCTAAATTCTTATTTTTAATACTCAAACCATAACCCCTTTGTCCTTAATTCTGAAATTATTTGGTTATGTTCTGAACTTGTTTTTGAGAAATAGACTTTTCCATTTTTGTCTGCTACAAAAAATAAATAATCTGTTTTATTAGGATTTATTGCCGCTTCTATGCTTGATTTACTTACTGATGATATTGGTCCAACTGGTAATTTCCCCTCCATATTAGGTCCTCTTGTATTATATGGATTGTATGTGTCTAGCTCCTTTTGATATAAGTCTCTTTCTCCCATATCTACTTTAAATGCATAATATGTTGTTACATCACTTTGTATTGCCATGTTTCTATCTAATCTATTATAAACTACACTTGCTACGTCTTTCCTGTCCTCTGTATGTACAGATTCCATTTCTACAATTGAAGCTAATGTTAATATTTCATGTACGTTTAAATCACTTGCATCTATTTTCTCTTTATATTCTTCTAATACTTTTTCCATTTTGTCTAGCATTTTTTCAAATATTTCTTCTACACTTACATCTTTATTTTTTAAAGCATATGTATCTGGGAACAAATATCCTTCTAAAGAATAATATATATCTTCATTCTTTATTTCGTCTGTTATAAACCAATATTTTTCGATTAAAGAATCTATATAATTTTCTCTTTCTAAAATCTCATAAACTTCATCTTCAGAATTATTAGTTGTTTCAGCTATTTTTTTTGCAAGCCATCTCATATTCTTACCTTCTAAATATGTAAAGTTTATGTAGTTTTGATCATATACTATACCACTTTGTAAACTTTCAGTTATTTCTTTTAGAGACATATTTTGTCTTAAATTATATTCTCCTGCTTTAAAATTGTCTATATTATTTAATTTAACATAAATTTTGAAACCTAATTTGCTTCTTATAATATTATTTTCTTTTAAAATATCTGCAATGCCACTTGTTCCTGTTCCAAGTGGTATTGCAATTTCTATTTCCTCATCACTTGAGCTTACTTTTGTAAACATTGATACATACATTATTATAATTCCTATTATTAAAATGCCCACTGTTATTAATCCAATCTTTAGTTTATTCATTTTTTATTCCCCTTTTTCACTTATTAAATAATCTACTACTCCAACAAGATTTGCTTCTTCAAAACTATTGTTTAAAATTACATTAGTTGTAATTCCTAATTCTCTTAATCTTGGTGCCAGTTCTATAATAAATCTATCAAAACTATTTTGGTCGTCTACTTTTTGGAAGTCTATATTCATTCCTCTCACTCTATATTTAGTTACGAAATTAACCACCTTGTCTATTAATTCTGTTCTCGTCTTATAATTTTTTATTAATTCATTTGTATATTTTTCTAACCCTTTATTTGAAATTGTTGCCCAAATTGCGTAATTATCAGTATCTATATTTTCTTCTTCTGCATATATTGTTCCATTTGCTTCAAAATTAAATAACGTTTTTATCATTATTTTTTCTGTTTCTTGATTATTATATAAATTTAGAATACTTCCATCTTCTAAATCTGTAATTAATTCTGCTGTCTTTATTTCATCATCAAAATCTTGTCTTACAATATATTCATCTGCAAGTACATTTGCCTTAACATAACCAAGTGTTCCATCTTCTTTTCTAATTAATCTCCACCCCTTACTTGTTGTATAATAACAGCTGACAACATCACCTTTATTTATTTCTCCTACATTTTTAGATAATGATCTTGGCTTAAATTTTACAGTTGTCCCTTCTTCTACCGTTGCTTTTATTAATCCTTTATTTAAATTTTCTATTACAACTATATCTGTATCTTTAACATATTTTGTAGAAATATTATAAACTAATTCTAATTCTGAAATTGGAATGTAAATAATTTCTTCCATTTTTAAAACTTTTGATTGTAAATTTTGTTCTATTCCATTTATTATAATTTTAGAATCTTCTAAAGACATAATTGCAGTTTTAGTATTAGATGTAGTTATTATAGTTTTAAATTCTTCATCATAATAAATATTTTTATCAAACATATTTTCAATATCCTGTATAGATAAATAAATTACTCCATTTTCACTTATATAAATATTATGATTTAAATTTTCTGTTAAATCTTCATCATCTATTATTAAATTAGTTACATCTGCAAACTTGTCCCTTTTAAATCCTGGTGCATAATTTAATATAAATGATACTACTAACCATGCTATTAAACAAATTATTATATTTCTTATAAATTTTTTCGTATTTAATTTCATTTTTTTACTCCTTTTTTAGTTTGACATTAGTATATCATATTTAAATACAAAATTTGTATATATTTTTTAAAAATTCTTGAAATTATTTGAATTTTATTGTAACATCTAACCGATAATATAATTGGAGAGTGATGATTTTATGAAATTTGAAGAATGGAATTCATTTAATCCTGGTGAATGGTGTTTTGAAATAAACGTAAGAGATTTTATTCAAAAAAATTATACTCCATACACAGGAAATGCAGATTTTTTATCAGATGCAACTGATAGTACAAAAAAACTTTGGAATACAGTTTTAGATTTATATGAACAAGAAAGGAAAAATAATGGTGTTTTAGAAGTAGATGCTGATACTATTTCTACTATCACAAGTCATAAACCTGGTTATATTAATAAAGATTTAGAACAAATTGTTGGACTTCAAACAGATAAGCCTTTAAAAAGAGCTATTATGCCTAATGGTGGAATTCGTATAGTAGAAAAATCTTGTGAAGCACAAAATGTAAAAGTTTCTGAAGAAATAGAAAATATTTATCATAATTACAGAAAATCTCATAATGATGGTGTTTTCTCTGCTTATACTCCAGATATAAGAGCTGCTAGAAGTTCACATTTAATAACAGGTCTACCTGATGGATATGGTAGAGGAAGAATTATTGGTGACTACAGAAGAGTTGCTCTTTATGGTGTAGATGCTTTAATAGAATTTAAGAAAAAAGATTTAGCAGTTTTAGAAACTCCAAATATTTTAGAAGAAGAAATTCAAAAACGTGAAGAAATTTTTGACCAAATTAAAGCTTTAAATGAACTAAAAGAAATGGCTTCTATGTATGGTTTTGATATTTCTAGACCTGCAAGAGATTCTAAGGAAGCCGTTCAATGGTTATATTTTGGATATTTAGGTTCTACTAAGGAGCAAAATGGTGCTGCTATGAGTATTGGTAGAAACTCTACTTTCTTAGATATTTATTTTGAAAGAGATTTAAAAGCAGGAATTGTAACTGAACAAGAATTACAAGAATTAATGGATCATTTTGTTATGAAATTAAGAATGATAAGATTTTTAAGAACTCCTGAATACAATGAATTGTTTAGTGGTGACCCTGTTTGGGTAACTGAAAGCATTGGTGGTATGGGGCTAGACGGAAGAACTTTAGTTACTAAAAACTCTTTTAGAGTGCTTCATACTTTAGAAACTTTAGGTGCTGCTCCAGAGCCAAATTTAACTGTTCTTTGGTCAACTAATTTACCAAGAGGATTTAAAGAATATACTACAAAACTTTCTATTAAAACAAGTTCAATTCAATATGAAAATGACGATTTAATGAGAACTTACTGGGGAGACGACTACTCTATTGCTTGCTGTGTTTCTGCAATGAGAACTGGAAAACAAATGCAGTTTTTTGGAGCTAGATGTAATTTAGCAAAAGCACTACTTTATGCCATAAATGGTGGTAGAGATGAAATATCTGGAAAGCAAGTAACTACTCGTTTTGAGCCAATTACTTCTGAATATTTAGATTATGATGAGGTTATGAAGAAATTTGACGCAATTCTTGATTGGACAGCTAAAACATATATGAATGCCTTAAATATTATCCACTACATGCATGATAAATATGCTTATGAAGCTTTAGAAATGGCTCTCCATGATTCAGATGTATTTAGAACAATGGCTTGTGGTATTGCAGGTTTATCTGTTGTTGCAGATTCACTTTCAGCTATCAAATACTCTAAAGTAAAAATAATTAGAGATGAAACTGGTCTAGCTGTTGATTATGAAATTGAAGGAGATTATCCAAAATACGGAAATGATGATGATAGAGTTGACCATATCGCTGTTGATGTTGTTAAATTATTTATGGGTAAATTACAAAAACAAAGAACTTACAGACACTCTGTTCCTACTCTTTCAATTTTAACAATAACATCAAATGTTGTTTATGGTAAAAATACTGGTAGTACTCCTGATGGAAGACGTGCTGGTGAACCTTTTGGTCCTGGTGCAAATCCATTACATGGTAGAGATTCTCATGGAGCTTTAGCTGTTTTAAACACTATAGCAAAACTTCCTTATTCTCACTCAGAAGACGGAATTTCTTATACCTTCTCTATCACTCCTGGAACATTAGGAAAAGATGAAGAATCTCGAGTTAATAACTTAATTTCCTTATTAGATGGATATTTTGTTCAAGACAGTCATCATATTAATGTAAATGTTTTTGACAAAAGTCTTTTACTAGATGCGATGGATCATCCAGAAAAATATCCTCAACTTACTATAAGGGTTTCAGGTTATGCAGTTAATTTTGTAAAATTAACTAGGGAGCAACAATTAGATGTAGTTCACAGAACAATTCATGAAAGAATTTAAACGGAGATTTTTATGGAAAATTTAAAAGGAAATATTCATTCAATTGAAACTTTTGGTACTGTAGACCGGTCCTGGCATTAGATTTGTTGTTTTTATGCAAGGTTGCCATTTGCAATGTAAATACTGTCAAAATCGTGATACTTGGTCTACAGATGCTAACACTTTGGTTACTGTTTCAGAACTAATAGAAGAAATAAATAGATATGAAAAATATATTAAACTTTCAAATGGTGGTGTAACAATTTCAGGTGGAGAACCTCTTTTACAAATTAAATTTTTGATTTCTCTTTTTGAGGAATTAAAGAGATTAGGTTATCATACTGCAATTGATACTTCTCGGAATGTTTTTTATAAATGATGATGTAAAAAAATTGCTTAGTTTAACAGATTTGGTTTTATTAGATATTAAACATATAAATCCAGAAAAATGTAAAGATTTAGTTGGAGCCTCTAACAAATTAGAATTAGAATTCGCGAAGTATTTGAGTGATAATAATATTGCTATTTGGATAAGACAAGTATTAGTTCCTGGATTAACAGATGATAAGGAAGATTTAATAGCTTTAAGAGATTTTATTAATTCACTAAAAACTGTTCAAAAAGTAGAGCTTTTACCTTACCATAATCTTGGTAAAACCAAGTGGGAAAATTTAGGGCTAAATTATGCTTTAGAAGATGTTAGAACTGCAACAGATGCAGATGTAAAACGAGCAAAAGAAATATTGAAAATCAACTAATTAAAATAATTAGTTGATTTTTTATACACTAATTTTTATTTGTAGGAAAAGGAGGGGTCCATTTTTCCTAT
Source organism: Clostridia bacterium (assembly GCA_051891435.1). Lineage (GTDB taxonomy): Bacteria > Bacillota > Clostridia > TANB77 > CAG-508 > UMGS1933. The sequence continues at coordinate 44,952 of JBJFFE010000030.1, forward strand.
ATTTTGGGGTGATATTAATATAAGTCTACTTCTTGCTGTCTATGTTCGTATTATAAGTATATAACATTAAATGGAAATTAAAAAAACTATTCTATTTTACTCTATATTTCACATATTTATCACAGATATTGAGTGTAGATTTATTATGTATTTCTTCTTTAGGCAAAATATACATTCTTAAATCTTCTGTTAGTATAAATAATTCATCTATGTTGGTTTCTACTACCGTTTTGTAAGTATTACCTTTTGTTCCACCACAACTTTTTAATGCCACTTGATAATTTCCATATTTAGTTTTACATCCTGTTGATTTTACTTGCACTTTTTTTATTATATTATTTTTATCAACTAGTAAATCATAATCCTGTGTATCATTTAGTGGAATTGATACTGTATATCCATTAGAAGTATAATATGCAATTGCTATCCCTAAACTAGTATTGCCTTTTTCTTTATTAGTTATAAAATTCATTTCAGTCTCCTTTATTCAAATTTATGTTTGTATTGTATTATTTATTTTACTTTTTGTCAATTATTTTGCCAAAAGAAATCTTCTTTTACTGGACGGACTAGGGCATTCGCCCCTATACAAATATTATATATTTTTTATATATTGGAAGGATTCGACAAGCCAAAATCATAAAAATAATCTCATAGTTTTCACTATGAGATTATTTTTATGGTGGGCAGGGATGGATTCGAACCATCGTACTCGTATGAGAACAGATTTCTTACTACTATAGTTTTCACTACCATTTTTTAATGTTTGTAGTCTGGACTTTCTCTTTATCTAAATTAGATACTAGGTATAAAGTCTCTACACTCGAGAATTTCTTCTCTAGCTCGGGATTATCATCAGCTTGTCTCTGTTAAGACTTCCCCGAATTAGCCTAGTTTTCACTATACAATCACTTGTATAGGCTGCAATTTCTGACTTTTTAAATCAAAGCCTACAGTCTGCCGCCTTTAGCCACTCGGCCACCTACCCATATATACAAAAAAATTGGTGCTCCCTCAAGGATTCGAACCTTGGACCCACCGGTTATGAGCCGGTTGCTCTGACCAACTGAGCTAAGGGAGCATTTCTTAACGCGAGATTTATTATAGAATATTTTTTTGAATATGTCAAGACATATATTCAATTTTTTTTATTTTTTTGTTACTAGTCAGCCTACCTTTTGTATGATTTTCTAAAAAATTAAATTCTCCAAGGCGTACGCGGGTCTTCCCCCGCCTCAAAGGGCTGTCAAATTTAATTTTTTATAAAATATACAAAACGGCTGACATCATAATAATCAATAAAATTCAGACTGAACTATAACATTTTTTTAATATATTTCATCTATCTGAGTTAATTTTGCATATTTTTCTTTTGGAAATTCTGTATCATATGGAACATCTTCAAATATTTCTGGCATTATTTCTTTAAAATGTAGTAATAATGGAATCATTAGCTGTCTTATCGATGGATGTGTATGGCTTGATGCTCTTAAACTTAATATATGTTTCCATTCTCTGATGTTTGCTGTCATAGTTACTTCTGCTGCAGTACTATGTGGTAATATCATTCTTAATTGATCTGGAAGTGCTCCTAATTTTGACATTTCTATATAGTTTTTCTCAATTTCTTTACATGTATTTTCCCATTTAGTATAAAGTTCTGTTCCCTCCTCCATATTGCATGGTTTTATAAATTTTATTTCATTATTAAATTTTTCTTTTCCATAATTACAATATCTGGTACTTTCAATTGAAAATGATGCAATTCTATGTCTTGTTAAGTCTTTATATACTCCTATATCACAAAACATTCTTATTGTTATTTTTTCATGCTCTAGTACAGATTCGTGTCCTCTTGTAATACAATTATTTAATAGAGTTTTATAAGATTCTTCACTTATTTTTCCTTCTGAGCGGTAACATGTTCTACAAGCTCTTTCTATATTTTTCATTATTTTTAATCCATCTACTTTTTCTACTTGTATATATGGGTCTACTATTTGCATTTTTTCCTCCTTAATTTTTTTAACCGACATAGTAATGGGCGGACACGGGGCCCGCCCCTACATTTTTTATATTAATATATCTTTACATTTATAAAGCAGGAATCTTTTTATAAATTCCTGCTTTTTATAGCATTTTATATTTTTAATTTTGTTTGTTTCCTTCAGGTAATGCTTCTGGCAATGAAAGTACAACTTTAATTTTACATATATATTGAATTGTTCTTACTAATTTGCTGTTTTTAATTCTTTGCCATAATGATGGTTTTACTTCAAATCTAGTTTGTTCTATATATTCTTCGTCTTCAGTATCTTCTACAATATTATTTACTTTTGCTTTACTTTCTTCTACTACAGGAGCTGGTATTCCTTTTAATGCTTCAGCAATTTCAATTCCTATATAACTTAAGGCTTTAGATCTGTCTTCTATTCTTTCCATATCTATTTCAATATGTAAATTTGATTCTAAATTAGAAATTTTTGCTTTAACAAGTTTTAAAGCAGATTCATAATTTTCTGTATTTTTTTTCTTTGCTTTTCCTATTATTGTTAAGGCTTCTATTGCATCTTCTGGTACTCTTCCTGAAACTTCTTTTACCTTATTTTTCCAATCTTTTTCTTTATTTTCTACAGCTTCTAAAACTTCTTTTAATTCATTTGATACACAAATATTTTGTTCTCTTTGTCTAATTAATTTTTCTATTTGTTTTGTATTTTCTTCAAATTGATTTGTTGTGTATTCTACTAATCCGTAAGCAGCTTTATATACATCTGCTGGAAAGTTTTTCTTTTTAGGATATTCAATTAAGTAAGTTTTTATTGAATCTATTAAATCTTTAAAAAATGCATCTTCTTCTAATTGAATTATTTGCTTTTTATTGTTTGGATTTATCATCTTTTGAACTTTATCAATATTTGATAAAATCTTTTCTTCCGTAATTATCATTTTAACGTTTACTATGCCTGGTCTATGAAAAAATAGCACTGTAAACTCCCTCCTTTGTTCCTATTATTGCTCGTCATAAACTAATATAATTATACATTTTTTTTCTTAAAACTACAATAGGATTTGTTTTACTTTTCTTTTACAATTTTATTACAAAATTATTACAGATGTCAATTGTTTTTTATAAAAATTTATTGAATTTTTGCCATTTCTTCAAATCTCTTTATTTTTTGCGTTGTTGTTTTTATAAGTTCTTCTTCTGTTACAATAATTTCTTTTATGTACTTGTATGGTGGCATTGTTTTATTTAGCTCTTTAATTTTTTCCCATATTTTATCTTTGATTTCTTGCTCAGTCTCTATTCCGTAAGCATCTTTCATTGCATCTTTATCGTATACTATCTTAGCACATAGTTTTAAATCTATTTCATCATCTGGCTCTGGTCTTCCATATACAAAAGATTCTTTTATTCCGTCAATTCTATTTATTACGTTTTCTATTTCCTCTGGGAACACATTTTTACCATTTTTTAATACTATTACGCTTTTCTTTCTTCCACATAGGAATAAGAATCCTTTTTTATCTATGTAACCCAAATCTCCTGTTTTAAACCATTCTTTATCAAGTACTTCTTTTGTTGCTTCTTCATTTTGATAATATCCAAGCATTACATATGGAGCTTTTACATATATTTCTCCAATTCCATCCTCATTTTTGTTTACTATTTTTACTTTTGCACTTGGGAATACTTTTCCAACTGAACCCAATTTTTGTTCGAAGTCATTTCCAGCTGCTATAACCGGAGATGTTTCTGTTAGCCCATATCCTTGCACCATTTTAAATCCCAAGTCATTAAAGCCTTTTTCTACTTCATAATCAAGTGCTGCTGCACCACTTACTAGTAGTCTCAATTTTCCTCCCATTTGTTCATGTATTTCTTTAAATACAGCTTTTCTAAAGTCTAGTCCTACTCTTGAAAGTACACTTGTAAGTTTACACATCATTTCTACTTCTTGTAATTTTCCTTTTTTCTCAATCGATTTTATTACTCTTTTGTACATACCTTCATATAAAGCTGGAACAGATATCATAGCTGATATTTCAAATTCTTTTATATTATTTGCAATATGTCTTATTCCTTCACAATATGCAATTGAAGCACCTGCATATATTGGATATAAAAAGCCTACTGTACATTCAAATGTATGGTGTAATGGCAAGAATGATAGTAAAGTGTCTTCTGGAGTTATTTTTATTACTGCAGCAATATCCATTATGTTGGCACATATATTTTTATGGGATAGCATAACTGCTTTAGACATTGCTGTTGTTCCTGATGTAAATAACATAAATGTCATTCCTTCTCTATCTACTTCTGCATCTAGGAATTTTCTATCTCCTTCTTCAATTAATTTTTTACCTTTTTCTATAAATTCTCTTTCAGAAAGCACTCCATCTTTTCTTTCTGTTAAATCCATTGATATGTAATATCTTAAATCTGTTGTTTTTCTTTGTCTTATATCTTGCATTATTTCGTCATACTTCTTTGAATAGAATATTGCTTCAACCCCTGAGCGAATAATTAATGATTCTATTTCATTTGCAGGTAAAGATTTATCAAGTGGTACAACCACTCCAACTCCACATGCAGTTGCCAAATATGCAACAGCCCATTCATATCTGTTCTCTGAAATTACTGCTATTCTTTTTCCTAGTAATCCCATTTTTATTAATTGTGTTCCTAAACCATTTACATCATCTATAAATTCTTTATATGTTATTGTTTTTATCTCACCATTTTCAACTTTATATTTAAATGCAACATGATCTTTATATTTATCATAAGATTTATTTAACATATCTTTTAAATCTGTTATTGGTTCTATTTTATGTAGTTTCTTTTTTGATTTTTTATTTCCCTTTTCTAGCATTTCTTTTAAATTTTCCTCTTCATGTTTTTTATCCGGGAAATTTTTCATTATCATATTTAATAATTTTTTACTTTCTTTATCCATTTTTACACCTCTTCAAAAATAAGTTGTGTTTATTATATAGCAAATTTTAAAAAATGGCAAGTTTTAAACGGCAAAAAAGGCTGACCGGTGGGTCAGTTCTTTTCGATTCCACTTTTTCAAAAAAAATTGAGGTCAACATAGTTGACCTCTTTATGGTGGCTCGAAGTGGAATCGGCAAGCCGCGTCCTAAAAACAGTCCACTGGACTGTTTTTGCCTTCTCTTCGTTTCGGCACGTCCTTTTCGATTCCACTTTTAAAATTCGAACCATAAAAAAAAAGCTTTCGCTTTTTGTTTGGTGGCTCGAAGTGGAATCGAACCACTGACACGGGGATTTTCAGTCCCCTGCTCTACCAACTGAGCTATCGAGCCAAATATGCTTTTATAAAAAAATGGCGACCCGGAACGGGCTCGAACCGTCGACCTCTAGCGTGACAGGCTAGCGTTCTAACCAACTGAACTACCGGGCCAAAAAAAATGGTGGGCGCAATAGGACTCGAACCTATGACCTCCTGCTTGTAAGGCAGATGCTCTACCAGCTGAGCTATACGCCCATTTCAATGACGAAAATAAGTATACTAAATTTTATTTAATCTGTCAAGACATTTTTACAATTTTTTTCTAAAATTATTATATTTTTCAAATTCTTGGAAAAACTGTTGTTATGAACAAGTTTTTTAATGAATTAAAAGAAATATTTTTATATAATCCTCCTTCGGATTCTTATAAATTCTCTTTACCAGAAGAATCTTCTTTGAAAAATCATAATAGTAGTTTTGAAAATGCTTCAGATTCTTCTATTATTAATAATATAACTACATCTTTAGCTACTAATCTAACTAATTTGCAAGTTCGCTATAATGCATTTATTAATAGTGATATTATTTTGAGAGAATTTACTTTAAATATTAACCAAACTAGTTACAATGCATTAATTGTTTGTATTGATGGTATGATTGACTCAGAGCTTGTTAATAATTTTCTTTTAAGACCTTTAATGGAAAATAGTAGCTCTAATAAATCTAAGGTAATTAATCATAATGGAGTAAAAATAAAAAAATCGAAGAAAATAGATTTAACTAGTTATATATATAATTGTTTAGTTCCACAAAATTCTATTGATACGGTATCTACTTTAGATGATTTAATACATTCTGTAAATTCAGGTAATTGTGCTCTTCTTGTAGACACTTTAGATGTTGCATTTGTTGTTGATGTAAAAGGATATAAAGTAAGAGACATTTCATCTCCTTCAAATGAAATTGTTGTTAGAGGTTCTCAAGAGGCTTTTGTTGAAAATCTTAGAACGAATACTTCTATAATTAGAAGAGCAATTAATAATGAAAACTTAATTATTGAAAATTGTACTGTAGGTAAAATAAGTAAAACTAGTGTTGCTGTATGTTATTTGAAAAATATTGCTAATTCGGATTTAGTAAATGAAGTTAAATATAGAATTAATAATTTAGATGTTGATTTTATCATTTCTTCTGGGCAATTGGAGCAATTAATTCAAGATGATAGTAAAGTTGCTTTTCCTCAATTAATTGCAACAGAAAGAGCAGATAAAGCTTCTCTACATCTACTCGAAGGTAGAGTTGTTGTCCTTGTAAATGGAAGTCCATATGCTCTTATTATGCCTGGTGTATTGTTAGATTTTTTATCTTCTCCAGAAGACATGAATTTAAAACATCAATATTCTAATTTATTAAAAGCTATTAGATTTATTGCCACATTTATTACTTTATTATTGCCAGGTATATATGTTGCCATTACTAACTACCATACTGAATTATTGCCAACTGAACTCTTATTTACAATTGCCGCTTCTCGAAATGCAGTTCCATTTCCAACTATTGTTGAGATTTTAATTATGGAGGTCTCATTTGAACTTATTCGTGAAGCTGGGCTTAGGGTTCCTACCCCTTTTGGATCTACAATTGGAATTATTGGTGCATTAATTTTAGGTGAAGCAGCAGTTAGTGCCAACTTAGTAAGTCCTATATTAATTATAATTGTAGCAATTACAGGGCTATGTTCTTTTACAATACCTGATTTTTCATTAAGCTTTTCATTTAGAATTTTTAGATTTTTATATATAATTCTTGGCTATTTATGTGGGCTTCTTGGAATAGTTGTTGGAATTTTCATTCAACTTGCAGTTTTAGTGAACTTAAAGTCTTTCGGGTCACCTTATTTAGCACCATATGTTCCAGCCACAAATTTGAATGCCTCTTTATCTTATTTTGTAAAGCCAATCTGGAAGCGAGATTTAAGAGCAGATTTCTTAAACACAAAAAGGCCTAGAGAAGAAGGGAAAATAAGTATGAAATGGAAGTTTTGGGAAAGGAAATAATATATGTCAGTAGAAAAAATTGGCAAAATTGAGGCCATATCACTAATATTATTAATAATGATAAATGAACTTGTGTTAAACGTACCTAATATGATTATATTACCAACCAGTACAGGTAGCACACTTAATGTTATTTTTGTAAGTATCTTAGCTATTATTTTTACTTTTATTATTTGTAAACTTTTTAAGCCTTTTTATGGTAAAGATATTTTAGATATTTCTGAATATGTTGGTGGTAAAACTTTGAAAATTATTATTGGCTTATTATTTATACTGCTTTTTATTTTCATATCTTCTTTATGTGCTAGATATTTTGCTAATAGTTTAAAAGTCATTTATTTCAACAGCTCACCACTTGTATTTATATTGCTATTTTTACTAATTCCTGCATTATTCATAAATAAATTCGGGATAAAAGCAATATCTGGAGTAAACTTAATTTTTATTCCACTATTTATAATTAGTTTAATATTTTTACTAGCTTCGTCTTACAGTAAATTTACTGTAGAAAGGCTCTTTCCTATTCTAGGTAATGGTTTCAATGAAACTTTTTTAATTGGCTCAAGCAATCTTTTTGCTTTTACAGGTCTTGCTTATTTATACTTTATGCCACCATTACTTAAAGATGCAGAAAATTTCAAAAGTGTTACTATTATTTCGGTAATAATATCTTCATTATTTTTAATATTTAGTATAATTACTTTACTAATGATTTTTCCTGCAGTCATTACTACAGATGAAATGCTTTCTATTTATTTATTAGCTAGGTTAATAGAATTTGGACATTTTTTGCAAAGGTTAGATGCCTTATTTATTTTTATTTGGAGTATTACTCTTATTTCCTTCTTAAGCCTTACATTTTTTTATATTTTAAGAATTTTTCAAAAAATTACTAAAATAGAAAATTCAAAAATCCTAGCTTTACCTTTAGGTTTTATAATTCTTGGAAATTGTTTAATAATTAAAAATATTGGAGTTGCAAAATATCTGGCAAAATATTTTTATAAATATGGTGTACTAATTTTAGTTTTTGTAATTAGTCTTATTATCTTGATTGTGGCTAATAT
>JBJFFE010000031.1:0-2408 GCA_051891435.1 Clostridia bacterium
ATTTAAAAACTGTTTTCACCTCCAATATAATAAAATAGACTAATCCTTTTATTTTATATCATATATAAAATAAAATAGCAATGTCCCTAAGGTGCAAATTCTTGACTTTTTTTGCCCCAAAAGTGCAAATCCATTTTTTCTACATATATTCTTTTCTTTTTATGTATTTTGTGATAAACTAGATACATCATTGATAGGAGGTGTTTTTTTGTATAATATTATTGTAATAGATGATCATCAAATGTTAAGAGATATGATTTCCGAAACACTAAATGCCCAAGATGGTTTAAATGTTGTCGCAACTGCTGGAAATGCTAAAGATTCTCTTGAGCTATGTAAAAAATTGAATCCAGATTTAGTATTAATGGATGTATGTACTGAAAATAATTCAAATGGAATTGCATATTCTAAACTTTTAAAAAAACAGTTTCCTAATGTAAAAGTTATTATTATGACAGGTATTTTGGATTTAAATTTTATAAATGATGCAAAAGAAGCAGGAGTTGATAGTTTTATATACAAAAATATTAGTAAAGACTCCCTTATTATGACTATAAAAAATACTTTAGATGGATATTCTATGTATCCTAATGATAAAAATAATTTGTCAAAAAATAATATACTATCTGACTTAACTGATGTTGAATTAAAAGTTTTAACTTTATACTGCAAATTATTAGATAGAGATGAAGTAGCAAATAAACTCGGAATATCTACAAGAACAGTAAAATCTTATATTTCCTCTATTTATTCAAAAACAGGTTATGATAATTTGGCTAAACTTTCTATCTTTTGTGTATCTAACGGATTAATTGTTCCTAACCTTGAATCGCCTGAAGAATAAGCTAAAAAATAACTGCTATTGTTAGCAGTTATTTTTTATTGATACATTAACCGAAAATTGTGGAACTGTTGAAACATAAAAGTACCCTTTTATTTCTTCTACTTTTCTTCTCATACCCTTTATTCCTTCATTTTCTGTAATAAATTCATTTGGCTTTTTACCATCATTTGTAATTACCATATATGTTTCTTCTAATGTTTCTTTAATTTCAACAAATATTTTTGAACTTCCTGCGTGTTTTATAGCATTTGTTGTTGCCTCTCTTATTATTTCAAAAAATACTTCTGCTTGTTTCTTATCTTGTGGTAATTTTCCTTGTATAAGAATATCAGTTCCATTCTTTTTATGTATTTTTATTAAATTTTGTAAATTTGTATTAGGATCTTCTGTATCTTCTATATCTATAAACATCTTTTTTATCATAAATTTTATTTCATCAAAATTTTCTTGATTTATTTCTTCTCTATTTAAATATTGGTGTAATACTGAAAGATTTTGCCCTAGTAAATCGTGATATTTATTTTTTATTTTAAGTAAGTTTTTCTCTTTTTCTAGTTTTTCTATGTTTTCCATACTTGACACTAATTCTTTATTATTAAGTTTTATTTTTTCATTTTGCTCATCTAATTCTTTTTTTAAACTATATTCTTCTGTTATATCAAATGCTATTATTTCATTTTTGTTAATAATAAATAGGTAATATTTTTCTTCAACCTTGACAACATAATTTCCCTCCATTTGCTCTTCACTTTGCTTTATTATGTTAGATATATAGTTTGTTCTTATATTTAATTTATTCAAAATCGCATACATCGTATTGTTTATTAGAACACTTTTATTACCTTTTAATACTAAAATCCCAAAATCAGATGAATCTATTACTTTTTTTATAGAAAATTGATTTATTTTTTCTTTTTTAATGTATTTAAAGTACATATATATGAAAGATATTACTTCATATAATAAACTCGTAATTGTAACAAATAATAAAATATTAAGAGAAATACTTTTTTCAAATATTAGTGTTAATAATATTATTATTGCTACAACATATTCTATATAATAGTCTATTAAGTTTTTATCAATTATATTTGTTTTAACTATAATTTTTATTATCTGTACTACTAATATTAAAGATAGTATTATTAAAATAGCAATCATATTTAACTCTCTCCTCTTAATATTCTTACTTCTAATTTTGTTTCTTCTTCATTATTTTTCTCATCTATTACAGTTATTCTTTCCAATTTTAGTCCTTCTAACTTTCGTTTAAATCCTTTAATATTTTTATCAAATAGATACTTTAATTTTATGTAGGTATTGTTTACTTCTATATATAGTATAAAATTAACATCTTTTAAGTTGTATATTATTTCAAATATTATTTCATAAATCGCTGTTGTTTCACTACTATTTATTTCAAAATTATTTGTTTGTAATACGCCACCTACATTTAATGTTTTTACTTCTGTTAAAAGTTCATTTATAATAGTTTCTATTCTTTTGTTGTTATATTTTTCTTTATTATAATTTGAAATTACTAAACTACTCATTCTTTTACAAT
>JBJFFE010000032.1:0-9621 GCA_051891435.1 Clostridia bacterium
GTAAATAACAAAAAAAGCAATAAAAAAGAAACAAAAAGTTAAAAAATAATAAAAAGTCGAAAAATGTCGAATTTCAAAATTCAACAAAAATATAAAAAAAAAGTTGAAAGAGTATATAAAAATATGCTATAATGCATGATAGATTTATAGTCCATTTTTTGGAGGATGTTGAAATGATTTTTAGAGATTACTATAAAATACTAGGCTTAGATACAAATAAAGTTAGTATTGATGAAATAAAAATTGCTTTTAGAGAGCAAGCAAAAAAATATCATCCAGATGTAAATAGACAAAATAAAAATACAGAGGAACGTTTTAAGGACATAAATGAGGCATATAAAATTTTGTCGACACCTGCTAGTAAAAGAAAATATGATAGACAATGGAATGCAAGAGTTGGAAAAAAGAAAAAAATACAACAAAAAAAGGTTGAAAGAAACAACAATGGTAGCATTGTCACAGAAATCAAAGCAATGTTTTTTGGACAAAAAGAGGGAACTACAACAGAGAAAGTATATAAAAAAATTCCGATAAAAGGTGAAAATGTTGAAACAGAAATAAATGTAAAACTAGAGGATGCATATTTCGGAGTAGAAAAGAAAATATCGCTAAGAACAGTGAAAGGTAAAATGATAACCTTCAATGTGAAAATTCCAGCAGGAATTAGAAATGGTGAAAAAATCAGATTAGCAGGACAGGGAAAAAAGGGAACAAATGGTGGAAAAAATGGAGATCTGTTTATAAAAATCAATATTTTAAATAATAAAAAATTTAAATTAGATGGATGTGATCTTGTAACAGATTTATATATATCTCCATGGGAAGCTGCATTAGGTAAAAAGGTAACAATAGATTCTTTGGAAGAACAAGTCAGTGTTTCTATACCAGCAGGCGTGCAAAGTGGAGAAAATTTAAGAATAGAGCAAAAGGGTTATAAAGATGGACAAGGTGGAAGAGGTGCTCTAGTTGCAAACATTAAAACAGTAGTGCCAAAAGAGTTAACAGACGAAGAAAAAGAGTTATTTGAAAAATTAAAAGAAATATCAAAATTTAATCCAAGAAATTAAAAATAAAAGATGTAGGGGCCGCACTCCGGGGTGCCCCGTAAATATATTAAATATTTATTTCGGGTAGCCGAAGGCTCCCCTCTACATATATTATAAAATATGTTAAATAATAAACCAAAAAATGCCAAAACAGTTGACATAAATACAAAAAAGTTGTATAATTAAAAAGGATTATACAAAAGACGAAGGGCATTAAAATATAGAAATGAGGTGCTTTAATATATGGAACAATCAATAAATGGAAAACACTTTAGTATAACAGACCCTAAAGGAGTTAAAACAGTAATATATGAGGTAAACAAAACAGAAAAAGAAACTGCAAAGCAAGGCCCTAAATTTACTGTTGAAAGGCTAGATTTTACAGAAGAATTAGTAGGAGAAAAAACTAAAAAAACATTTTTTATAGATGAACCTAAGCCAGATGGAAATAAATTGGTTATTTTATCTTTTGGACAAGATAAAGTAGTGATTAATAATGGGGTTTTAGAAGGAGATAAAGTATTAATAACTAAAAAACCAATGCCATTTAAGTTTAGAACTTTATATTCTGAACAAGAAACTGAATATAAAGAAGTAGAATATACACCAAATTTAAAAAGACCTATATCAATTATAGATCCAGAAACAGCAGAGGAAGTCAAACCAGTTTTGTATTTTGACGAAGAAACAAATGAGGTAAAAGGAAAGTGTAAATTAAAACCTTACAAAAATTATTTCGCTTTTGAAGTAAGAGAATTGACAGATGAGAAGATACATGTTGTAGGGGGAAATCCTGTATTAGAAAATTAAGGAGGATATGATTATTATGAAAAGCCAAAAAGAAATGTTCTTTGGTAGAAAAATGGATCCTTGTGATTATGATGCTACGTTAGCAAAAGTTTTAGGAGAAAATTCATGTGTGGTTATAAACGCATATAATGGAAAGAAGAAATACAAGGGACCTAAACAAGAAGAATTTGTTAAATAGAATTTCACAAAAGAAAAGGTGATAATATATGTATAAAATAAAACATGCGTTAAAAAAAGGAAAACCAGTTTTTATAGTTGTATTAGTACTATGGGTAATTTTATCCGTAGTATTAATTGCGCCTGGAGCTGTTAGTATGATTGACTCTAAAGCGACTGAACAGAGTGCTGTTGATTTATTTCTTACTAATATTAGTGACATAACAGGTAATTTAGGAAAAGCTTTTGAATCAGAATATATAAGTACATTTGCAAAAGGAGAGTTATATTTAGTTTTTGCATTACTTGTTTTAGCAACAGTTGGATTATTAAAATCCTTACCCAAAAATGAATATACAGATATTGAACATGGTTCAAGTGATTGGGCAACAGGAGGAGAGCAATATAAAATATTAAGCCCTAAAAAAGGAATTTTACTAGCAGAAAAAAATTATTTGCCAGTAGATAAAAGAGGGAACGTAAATGTTTTAATTGTTGGACGGTTCTGGTTCTGGTAAATCAGCATCATATGTTATTCCAAATGCATACCAACTATTAGGGTCATATGTATTTACAGATCCAAAAGGTGAATTATACGATAAGACAGCAGGATATCTAAAGGCAAAAGGTTATGATATAAAAGTATTAAATTTAGTAAATCCACAAAAAAGTGACGGATATAACCCTTTAATGCATATTGAGAGTGAAATAGATGTTGATGTTATTGCTAACACAATAGTAAAAGGTCAAAAAACAGAAGGAAGTAATTCTGATCCATATTGGGATGATATGGCAGAAATGCTATTAAAAGCTTTAATATATTATTTATTAGCCACTAGACCAGAAGAAGAACAAAACCTAGCAAGTTGTGCAGAACTAGTTAGAGCTGCAAATAGCAATGGTGGAGGAAACTTACTTACAGAATTAATGAACCAGCTTCCATATGACCACCCAGCTAGAATGAACTATAAATCTATAGAAATTGCGCCAGAAAAAACTTATGGTTCTATTCTAAGTACATTACAATCAAAACTTGGTAAGTTCGATTCAAAGGAAATTGCAGAATTAACATCAACTAATACAATAAATTTTGAAGACATTGGAAGTAGGAAAACAGCAGTCTATGTTATATCATCAGATACACATACAGCATACGATTTCTTGCTTACAATATTCTTCTCACAAATGATACAACATTTATATGATTTCGCAGATAAACAAGGTGGAGCACTTCCACAACCGACATATTTTATATTAGATGAGTTTGCAAACATTGGTAAAATACCAGATTTTGATAAGAAAATCTCTACATCAAGAAGTAGAAAAATTTCTTTTAGTGTTATTTTACAAAACTTAGACCAATTAGAGGCTGTATATGAAAAATCACATGAAACGATAATTGGTAACTGTGATACAACAGTTTTCTTAGGAAGTAACTCACAAAAAACTGTTGAGTATTTCTCAAAAGAATTAGGAGAAAAAACAGTTGAAAGAGATAGCTGGTCTGTAAGTAAAGATAAACATATGTGGAGACAAGGATATAACAAATCAGACCAAATTATGGCAAGAGCATTAATGACACCAGATGAACTTAGAAGACTAGATAATGATATGTGTATTATATTTGAAAAGGGTATAAAACCTATAAAGGCTCAAAAATATTACTATTTCAAATACAATACTGCAAATTTAGTAAAACAATATGCAGTAGACCATAATGATAGAGAAGATGTAAATAGAGGAACATGGAGAAAGTATAACCCATATAACCCTTATGTGGAGGAAAAAGAAGGAGACAAAGAAAAAGAAAATACGACCATTGAATCTTTAGATGATTTATTTGAAGATGATAAAGAAGAACCAAAAAAAGAAGAAAAAGTTGTAGCAAAAGTAGATAATAAACAGGAAGAATCATATGATATTCAAAAAGAATTAGAAGCAAAATTTGATGAACTGTTTGGAGCATTTGACGACGATAATAATTAATGCTCTTCACATAGTAAATGTTTAGTGCGATAGTAGCCAAACGCAGGGGTTATATATTTTAAAATATATAACCCCGACGAGCTTTGGCGGATTTTTTTTATAAAATTAAATGGAGGAAAAAATGAATATAGGAATAGACATAGACGACACAATAAACAACTTACATGATATATTAATAAAAAAAGGAACAGAATTTAATAAAAAGGAAAACATAAAATATGAAATAAAAGACGATGAATGGTGCTGGGATAAAGCTTTTGGTTGGGATGATTTAACTGCTAAAAAATTTCTAAATGAAAATATAGAAAATGCATATTTAAATGCAGGAATTAAGGAAAATGCATCAGAAGTTATTAACAAATTACACGCAGAAGGGAACAAAATTATAATAATTACATCTAGAGGAGAAGACCACTGCCCAAATGCGTATAAAATTTCTGAAACTTGGTTAAAAGGAAAAAATGTGCAATTTGATAAATTAATTGTTGGCTCAATTGATAAAGGAAAAGCTTGTGTAGAAAACAAAATAGATGTTTTTATAGATGACCATGTAGACTTTTGCGAAGGAGTGGCAAAAACAACAACTAAAGTTTTGATGTTTAATAGTCCCTATAATCAGAAAGAAACAAAATATAAAAGAGTATATGATTGGAATGAGGTTTATAGGGAAATAAATTTGTAGAAAGAAATATAAAAGGGGGCGCAATCATGCGCCCCTACAGTTTGTAATTAAATTCTAATTGTTTGATACTGCTAATGGTATTTCTATATAGAAGGTTGTGCCTTCTCCTTTTTTTGTTTCATATCTCATGTTTCCGTTAAAATGAGCTTTTATATTTGAATAAGACATAAATAATCCTAACCCAGTTCCATTTTTCCCTTTAGTTGTAACCATTTCTTTAAAGAGTTTTTCTTCAACTTTATCTGGTAAGCCACCAGCAAAGTCTTGAATACTTATAACTAAATTATTATTTCTCTGTGATAATGTAAAATTAATTTCTTTATTGGGCTCTCCGTTATAGGCTTGTATTGCATTTGAGATGATATTATTGATAACTTGTACTAAACTATTAATATTTCCGTTAACTGAAGTGTTTTTATCTAAGTTAATAGAAGTATTTAAAGTAACCAAAGAATTTTTTAATTCATGTTTCATTAATATATCTACATATTTTACAAGTTCTTCAATAGTAAAACCATTAAACGTATTATCTGAAAAAGCTACTGCTTGACCTTTAACAGCAGTAATAATGTCTGACATATAAGATAAATGAGTACGTATTTTTGTAATCCATTCATCTATATCATTTGCAATTGCATGGTGATCTTCTACTGTTACTTCAGGGTCTCCTACTGAATCCCTGTATTCAGTAACTAAATCTGAAATTCCTTCGGCTGCTCCAGAAATTGACATTATTGGTGTTTTTAAGTTGTGGGCAATACCACCAATCATTTGACCAAGAGAAGCTAAACGTTCCTTTTCTATAAGGATCTCTTGATTTTCTTTAATCGTTTGCATGTCTAGGTTATGTTGAGTAACATCTTTTAGCAGAACAAGTGTACCTAAGAAACTATTTTTATTTTTAATGCTATTAATTTCAATATGAAAATATTTATTAATAGATGCCCAATGCTTTTCAAAAGTTACAGTAGAATCATCTATTTTTGTTTTATTAATAGCTGCAATAAGAACTTCTACATCAATATTAAGTTCAGTAAATTTTTTTAATACATCTAAAATATTAACATTTCTAATTTCAGAACTAGAAAGTTTGAAAGTGTCTAATAAAGTTTGATTAAAATCTGTTATAATCATATCTTCATTTAGAACTATATAACTATCAGATATTCTATCTACTATTCTTTGAAGTGCAATAGGAGTGACCTTTAAAAAATCAAATTTGAATATTGCAAAAGCAATAAACAAAATCGCGAAAGTAAATGTAATAGGTGTTACATAAACACTTATCTTTACTAAACCAAAAGTTCCAAGTAAATTAATAATTAGAGGTATAGAACATCCAATTGTTATAAGTAAGGCTTGCCTAGAAAAAAAACCGGAATTTTTAATTGAGTACTTAATCAGTATTAATATACTAACAGAATATAATAATAAAGTATAGATTGTATGAATATAGAAATATTTTCCGACAATTCCCTCAGATATATTAGTAGAATATTCAATAAAAAATAGATGATGGAAATCATTTGTCCATAATAATATTATTGATAAAATTGGAATAATAAATAGCAATAAGTATTTTTTTGTAAATTTAATTTTTGTTTTTGCAAATATTAATGCTATAAAAAGAAAAGCAACTGGCAAAAAACATGTTCCAATATATACAAAATAATCAAAATATATTGGAGGTATATCACTAATGCTACAAAAAGTAATTTGTAACAGTAAGCCTATACAACAAATAAGTAAACAAATAATAGCAAAAATAAATGCTTTTTTTATTTGAGACTTAGTTTTTGTTTTGTCAATAAAAACAAATAATAATAATATCAATAAAGTTGTAATAATTAAGCTTATAAAGGCAAGTGTATTCATATATTTTTCCTCCGTATTTTTATTTTGTAAGGACGAATTTTGTCGCCCTTACAATTATTTTATATATCCAATAGATTTTAGGTATATAATATATTTTCTAATGTATTTTTCATTTATTTTTGGCCATTTAAATGAAAGGTTTTTAAGTACTTTATTCGTAAAACTATTTTGTATTTTAATGTTAGTATTATATACTAAATTCTTATTTTCGTCAAAGTCATTTATAATTCCAGAAAGAATGTTTCTAGATTTATCATCTTTAGATAAAGTATTTATTTTTTTATTAAAAGTTTCTTTATCCACGATTTCCATTTTTATTTTTAAAGAATTTAATATAGAGAATAATTCTCTAAAAGTAATATGGTTATTATTATAAACATGATAAACAGTATAATCATTCTTACAAAAAACTAGTTTGATTATAGCTTCAGCACATAAATCAACTGGTGAAAATTCTGTATATTTATCTGCTAAATAATCTGGAATACATCCTATATGTAAAAATGAATTAATTCTGTTTAAAAATGCATTTTCAGAAACATTAATCTGGAATATTCCATCAGAATATCTATTAGTAATATTTCCTAATCTTATGATTTTTGCATCTAAAGAGCCATTTAGTACATTTTCTAAAATAAGTCTTTCTGCAATGAACTTTGTATATATATATACATTTGATAAATCTTGCCCGATATATAAACTTTGTTCATTAAAAGTAACTTCAGGAGAAAGACCAGCAACTTTGTAAGAATCTGTTTCAAATATATTTCCAGACACACTTAATGTTGATAGATGATATAGTTTACAGTTAAAGCTTTTACAAAAATGTATAATATTTTTAGCACCTTGTATATTAGTTGAGTTAAAAGTATCTATATTTCCATAGTGTTTTACAATAGCTGCAGAATTTATTACACAATCTATTGTATTACCTAATTCTTCATAATACAAGTCATTTAAACCTAATTTTTCTTCTTTTATATCTCCTTCTATTACAATAATTCTATTGAAAATTTGTCTATCGTATTTGTTTCCAAAATAGAAGCGTAAAGTATTTAATAATCTTATTTGAGGGTCATTATTATCTTTAGCACGAATCAAACAGTATATATTGCTTTTTGTATGTTTTAGTAAAGCATCTAAAATATGACTACCTAAATATCCAGTAGAACCAGTTAACAAGATATTTTTAAACTTGTTTCTTGATGTCTTTAATTTGTTGTTGAAAGTATTGTTTTTAAGTAGTTCATCTATTTGTGTGTAATCATAATCATCTGTAAATTCATCTGTTTTAGAATGTGCAGATGATACATTTTCAGATAATTGTTTTATTGTAGGATATTTAAAAATATCTTTATAAGATAAATCTAATCCTTTATTAAATGCTTCTATTTGTAGCTTAATAGCAAGTAAAGAATCTCCACCTAAGTCAAAGAAATTATCTGTTATTCCAACTTTATCTAAATTTAAAACAGTTTCAAAAGCTTCTGCAAGACTTTGTTGGTAAGCTGTTTGTGGAGCTTCGTAAGTATTTCCGAGTGTCAACTTTTATTTTTTTCAAAGATTTTCTATCTATTTTACCATTTGATGTCAATTTAAAACTTTCCACTTGAACAAAGAAGTTTGGTATAAAGTATAATGGCAACTTTCTTTGTAAAAATGCTTTTAAGTCTGTAATGTTAATTTGTTTACTTGATGAAAAATAACATATAAGTTTATTACTTTTATCTAATAATACAACTACTTTATCAATATTAGGATAAAGGTAAACACAAGCTTCAATTTCTCCAAGTTCAATTCTGTGTCCATTTATTTTTACTTGATAATCATTTCTACCAATAAAGCTAATTAATCCATCATTATTCCATTTCGCTAAATCTCCAGTTTTATACGCAAGATTACATTTTAGGTTAGGAATAGAGACAAAGTTTTTATCTGTAAGTTCCCTATTATTTAAGTATCCTCTGGCAACATTATCTCCTGAAATATATATTTCCCCAGGAACTCCAATAGGAACAGGTTGCATAGTATTATCTAAAATAAAAATTTGTAAATTATGTAATGGCTTACCAATAGGTATAAATTTATAATTTTTTAAAATAGTATTATCTAAAATTACTGCAGTTGAGCAAATCGTACTCTCAGTAGGACCATATGCATTAATAATTTTCATGTTTGGGTTAAGCAAATAGTATTTTTTTATTGTACTAGTTTTTATGGGCTCTACACCAAGTAATAGTTTGTTAATTGGCACATTAGCATAAGAAGATAAAATGTTATAAACATCTTCTAGAATATTTGGTGGTATATACAAGAAGGTTATTTTATTTTTTATAATTGTTTTACAATATTTAAATATATCAGATATATTTGGTTCGTTATATAAGTATAAAGATGCACCATTAAGTAAAGTTATAAAAAACTCAAAAATACTTACATCAAAAGATATATTTGTTGATGCTAATAACCTATCTTGTGTTGAAATTTCACCATATAATTTTGTAAATGACTTTATGAAATTTACTAAATTATGATGACAAATTTTAACACCTTTTGGATTTCCAGTTGAACCAGATGTGTAAATAATATATAGTAAATCTAATGGTTTAATTTCTAATTCTAAATTCTTTGTATTATATTTAGAATAGTCAAATTGCTCTAAATCTACAATTTTAATTGTATCATTATAAACTAAATTTTGAGAAGATTTTACAAATATAATTTTAGCATTGCTATTTTGTAATATGAAATCAACTCTTTCTGTTGGAATTTCGGAAGACACTGGTAAATAAGCAGCTCCTGCCTTTATAATGCCCATCATACTTATAATTAAATCTAAAGAACGATTTGCTAGCACAGGAACAATATCGTTTTTCCCAATATCATTTTGTTTTAAGAAATGTGCAATACTATTTGCCTTGGCATTTAACTCTTTATAAGTTAGCTTTTGGTCTTCAAAAACAACAGCAATATTGTCTGGTGTTTTTTCTACTTGTTCTTCGAATAATTGAACAATCGTTTTATCTTTTGGATAGTCCATTTTTGTATTATTAAATTCATATAATA
>JBJFFE010000032.1:9721-11678 GCA_051891435.1 Clostridia bacterium
AACTTGTTGAAGCATTCTTCTAATTTATTTATATCAATTTCACCATCTAAAATAATACTACCAGGTACATTATATAGGGTAGAAGTTTCACCAGCCATACTACTTGCAAAGAAAATTCTCTTTTGAGCAGATGAAATTGTATAAAAATCTTTGGATTCGATTTTAGGTATGACATTATCTGAAACGGAATTCAAAGAAGATATGTAATTAGCCAAATCTTTTACACAAGAGTAAGTAAATATATCTGGTACGGTAATGTCCCTATCAAAAATATTATTAATTTCAATAGATAATTTAATTGCGGATAAAGAGTCTCCACCTAGCTCGAAGAAATTATCTAGAGTACTGAAATTATCAACACTTAATAAATTTGAAAAAATGCTATATAATTTTTCTTCTATAGGATTAATAGGTTTAACAATTTCATTATCGTTATTGTCTAGTTTTATAGATAATAATTTTTCCGTATCTATTTTTCCATTTTGTGTTATAGGAAACTTTGCTATCTGTAATAATTTATAAGGAACCATATAAATAGGTAATTTATTTTTTATAAATTTTTTTAAATTAATAGTATTTATTTCTTTGGAAGATGTAAAAAATGCTATTATTTTATTATCCTTTATGAGAGTAACAGAGCGTGTAATATTTTCAAAAGATTGAATTATATTGTCTATTTCTAATAATTCAATTCTATGTCCGTTTAGTTTAACCTGATTATCTTTTCTTCCAATAAAGTTTATATTGCCATCCTCAGAGTAATAAGCAAAATCTCCAGAACAGTAAGCCACTTCATTAAAATATGGACAGAGATAGAAATTAGTATTTAAAGATAAATCTACATAGCCTTCGGCAACTTGATCTCCTAAAATAAGTATTTCACCAGGTACTCCTATAGGTTGTATTTGTTTGGTTATAGGGTTTACAATTAAAATTTTAGTATTGTTCAAAGGCCTTCCAATAGGAATAAAATCATTACTAATAATTTTATTCTTATTGCTATACATATAAGATATACAGCAAATAGTTGCTTCAGTTGGACCATAACCGTTATGGATTTTCATGTCTTTATTTAGTAAAAGGAAATTGTTTAATGTGTTATATTTTATTTTTTCTACGCCAACTAGTAATTTATCTAATCTAATATTATTCTTATTTTTTAAGAAAGAATATACATCATCTAAAATATTTGGAGGAATAAATGCAAAAGTAATATTATTATTATAAATATATTCAGACAAATATTTTATATTGTAAATACTATTATCTGGTAACAGATGTAAAGATGCACCTAATAATAGTGGAATAAATATTTCTTGAATACTAGCATCAAAAGAAATATTAGCTATACTTAAACAAATATCATTATTTGAAATAGAATTATTAAATCTATTGTTAATAGCAAAAACATGGTTTATTAGAGAATAATTTTTAATTTTAACTCCCTTTGGATTTCCTGTTGAACCAGAAGTATATAAAATATATGCAATATCATCAGAAGAAGATGCAATATTTAAATTTTGCGAATGACTATTAGTTTGATTATTTAATACGTTTAAATATTTACAAGGAAAATTTAAACCATCAATTAAATCATTATTAGAAATTAACAATGTGGCTTGGCTATTATTTAAAATATATTCTATTCTATTCTTTGGGTGAAGAGTAGAAATAGGCAAAAAAGTACAACCTACTTTCAAAGATGATAAAATAGACACAATATAATCAATACTTTTTTCTAAATAAATTCCTATGACATTATGTTCAATTATACCAATTTCTTTTATATAATGAGCTAAACTATTTGCTCTGTCATTCAACTCTCTATAAGTTAACTTTTGGTCTTTGAAAACAACAGCAATATTATCAGGTGTTTTTTCTACTTGCTCCTCAAATAATTGGACAATCGTTTTATCTTTTGGATAGTCCATTTTTGTATTATTAAATTCATATAATA
>JBJFFE010000033.1:0-11339 GCA_051891435.1 Clostridia bacterium
TTTCAATGATTGCTACTATTGGGCAGGAGCATTATCAAATGAATATACAGAAAACGCAGGCAATGACCCAACAGGAGAATACGCTAATATGGTAGCAAGTGTAGCAAAATATGGAGGTTTTTATATAGGAAGATATGAGGCAGGAACAGATACTATAAGAACAAATAAATCAGGAACAACTGATGTAGTAGTACAAAAAGGAGCATATCCATATAATTATGTATGTTGGGGAAAAACAATGACAGATTATGAGTCAGAATACACATGGACAAGTGGTTCAAATACATATAATGTAGGGCATGGAGCAGTATACTTAAGTAAAAATATGTATACAGATACAGATGAAAGTACATATGGAGTAACAAGTACCCTATGTTATGGTGTACAATGGGATGCAACTCTAAGATTTATAAGAGATAAAGTAGATGTAACAGATAGTACAACATGGGGAAACTATGGACACCATAGATTTACATTTAGCGGAAAATATTCAAGTAATTATGGAAGTACATGGTCAGATGAAGTAACAAATGAAACAAAGCCAGGAGGAAATGGAGACGATTATAATGCTTGGCTATTAACAACAGGAGCAAGTGAAGCAAATAAAGCAAAAAACATATATGACTTAGCAGGAAATGTTTATGAATGGACAATGGAAGCCTATTCTTCTACTATCCGTTTTGTTCGTGGAGGTAATTACGGCAACTACTATCCGGCTTCTAACCGTAACCTCGACGATCCTACCCTTTGCGGCGACTACATTGGGTTCAGGACTTCACTTTATATAAAATAGCTTTGCTATTTTATATAATTCGTAGGTCTTAAGTGCTAATAGCGATGCAGTCAGAAGAACCGTGCCAGCAGTGGCAGGGTAGAAAGAAAGTTGTATACACAAAATTTTAATAACCAGAAAATATATCAACAGGAAGAAATTCTTGTTGATATATTTTTTTGTGGATTTAAAGTAAAAGGATATAATAATATAGCAGATTTGTGTTATAGAAAATTAAAGAAAAATGATAAAATCTTTATAAATGGTAAAATAGAGACTAATATGATAATAAATATTAAAAATACAACAGTACTATACTGAACATTAACCAAAAAACATATAAAATATCAAAAAAACATTGACAAAATAAGGCAGATAATGGTAAAATATAAAACGTTAATGTGTAAAATTAGGAGGTGAATTAAAAAGTGCCAACAATAAACCAATTAGTAAGAAAAGGTAGAAAAACAACTACAACAAAATCTACAGCTCCAGCTTTGCAAAAAGGATTTAACTCAAAGTTAAATAGACAAACAAATAACAGAGCACCACAAAAAAGAGGAGTATGTACAGTTGTAAAAACAGTAACACCTAAAAAACCAAACTCAGCTTTAAGAAAAGTAGCCAGAGTAAGACTATCTAATGGATATGAAGTAACATCATATATTCCAGGAATAGGACATAACCTACAAGAACACAGTGTTGTGTTAATTAGAGGTGGAAGGGTAAAAGATATCCCAGGTGTTAGATACCACATTATAAGAGGTACTTTAGATACAGCAGGTGTTAAAGATAGAATGCAAGCTAGATCTAAGTATGGTGCAAAAAAACCTAAGAAATAGGTTGATTTGTAAAAAATAGTGCTAAATAAAGAGATATAATAAGATTAATATAGATTTATAGCACTATACGGAAAGGCAAAGCCTTTCAGAGTAACTTAAGATACTTTTTTAAGTATGTAATTAATAAGAAAAGGAGTGAAGAATAGTGCCAAGAAGAGGAGTTATAGCAAAAAGAGATGTTTTACCAGATCCAATATATAATAGCAAAGTTGTTACAAAATTAATAAACAACATAATGTTAGATGGTAAAAAAACAGTTGCTCAAAAAATTGTTTATGATGCATTTGACATCGTAAAAGAAAAAGAAGGGAAAGAACCTTTAGAAGTTTTTGAAGCAGCTTTAAATAATGTTATGCCAGTTCTTGAAGTTAAAGCAAGACGTGTAGGTGGAGCAACTTACCAAGTACCACTTGAAATTAGAGCAGAAAGAAGACAAACTCTAGGATTAAGATGGTTAGTGTTATATGCTAGAAAAAGACATGAAAAAACAATGGCTGAAAAACTAGCAGGAGAAATAATTGATGCTGTTAACAATGCTGGTGGAGCATTCAAGAAAAAAGAAGAAACACATAGAATGGCAGAAGCTAACAAAGCTTTCGCACATTATAAATTTTAATTAGAGATTAGAATTTAGAAATTAGAAAAATTAGTTTCTAATTTCTAAACGCTAAACCTAAAAAATAAGGAGGAGAAAAAATGGCAGGTAGAGCATTTCCATTAGAAAAAACAAGAAATATAGGAATAATGGCTCATATAGATGCAGGAAAAACGACAACAACAGAAAGAATTCTTTTCTATACAGGTAAAACCCACAAAATAGGAGAAGTTCATGATGGAGCAGCTACTATGGACTGGATGGAACAAGAACAAGAAAGAGGTATTACAATTACTTCTGCTGCAACAACATGCCAATGGTTAGGTCATAGAATAAATATAATTGACACACCAGGACACGTTGACTTTACTGTTGAAGTTGAAAGATCTCTAAGAGTATTAGATGGCTCTGTTACAGTATTTTGTGCAAAAGGTGGAGTTCAACCACAATCAGAGACTGTATGGAGACAAGCAGATAATTACAAAGTACCAAGAATGGCATATGTAAATAAAATGGATATTACTGGTGCAGACTTTTATGCTTGTGTAGATCAAATGAGAAATAGATTAAATGCAAATGCTATTCCAATCCAATTACCAATTGGAGCAGAAGGAAACTTCAAAGGAATAGTAGACTTAATAAAAATGAGAGCATTTATTCATAAAGACGATTTAGGAAAAGACATAGAAGAAACTGAAGTGCCAGCTGATTTAGTAGAATCAGCAAACAAATATAGAGCAGAAATGATAGAAGCTGCAGCAGAACAAGATGATGAATTAATGATGAAGTATTTAGAAGGTGAAGAACTTTCTGAAGAAGAAATCAAAAAAGGATTAAGAATAGGAACAATAAACAATAAAATAGTTCCAGTATGCTGTGGTTCATCATATAAAAATAAAGGTGTTCAAGAATTATTAAATGCAGTTGTTGATTTCATGCCATCTCCATTAGATATACCACATATTAAAGGTGTAACACTAGATGGAGAAGAAACAGAAAGAAAAACATCTGATACAGAACCATTTGCAGCATTAGCATTTAAAATTGCAACAGACCCATTCGTTGGAAAACTTTGTTTCTTTAGAGTTTATTCAGGAACATTAGAGTCTGGTTCAACAGTATTAAATGCAAATAAAGACAAAAAAGAAAGAATAGGAAGAATTCTTCAAATGCATGCTAATCACAGAGAAGATATAGATAAAGTATATGCAGGAGATATTGCAGCAGCTGTTGGATTAAGAGAAGTAACAACAGGTGATACATTGTGTGATGTAAACCATCCAGTTATACTAGAATCTATGGAATTCCCAGAACCAGTTATTGAAATTGCAATTGAGCCAAAAGATAAAGTAGCTCAAGAAAAAATGGGTATAGCATTATCAAAATTAGCAGAAGAAGATCCAACATTTAAAACATATACAAACCAAGAAACAGGTCAAACAATTATAGCAGGTATGGGTGAATTGCACTTAGACATTATAGTAGACAGATTGAAAAGAGAATTTAAAGTTGAATGTAATGTAGGTAAACCACAAGTATCTTACAAAGAAACAATTAGAAATAAAGTAAGAGTTGAAGGTAAATTCATTCGTCAATCTGGTGGACGTGGACAATACGGACACGTTTGGCTAGAAATGGAACCATTGGAACCTGGAAAAGGAATAGAATTTGAAAGTAAAATTGTTGGTGGTGTTGTTCCAAAAGAATACGTTAAACCAACTGAAGAAGGTATACGTGAAGCTGCTGAAAGCGGAATTCTTGCTGGTTACCCAGTTATAGATTTCAAAGCTACATTAGTAGATGGATCTTACCATGATGTTGACTCATCAGAAATGGCTTTCAAAATAGCAGGATCTATGGCATTTAAAGAAGGATGTAAACAAGCAAAATCAGTTCTTCTAGAGCCAATTATGAAAGTTGAAGTAACAGTACCAGAAGAATATATGGGAGATGTTATAGGAGACGTAAACTCTAGACGTGGAAGAATGGAAGGAATAGAAGCAAGAAATGGAATGCAAATAATAAGAGCATTTATTCCACTTTCAGAAATGTTTGGATATGCAACAGACTTACGTTCTAAAACACAAGGTAGAGGAACATATTCAATGGAACCAAGCCATTACGAAGAAGTTCCAAAATCAATATTAGAAACAATCGTTGCATCAAGAGCAAAAAAAGATTAATTAATTTGGAAAAATGTAGGGGCTAGTCTTGACTAGCCCGCGGGTCGGTCAAGACATACCCCTACAACATAAAAATAAAAAATAAAATAAAAGTATTGCAAAAAAGCAAAAAGTGTTATAAAATATGTTTGTTTAAAAAATGTTTTTAAATTTAAAAAATATAAAATGTAGCTAAGTTAGAAAGAGAGGAATTTCTAACAGCTTAAAAATTAAGGAGGAATTTTAAATGGCAAAAGCAAAATTTGAAAGAACAAAACCACACGTTAACATTGGTACAATCGGCCACGTTGACCATGGTAAAACAACAACAACAGCAGCTATTACAAAATGGTTAGGATTATTAGGAAAGGCTCAATACACAGCATATGATCAAATCGACGGTGCTCCAGAAGAAAAAGCAAGAGGAATCACAATCAATACAGCACACGTAGAATATGAAACAGAAAAAAGACACTATGCACACGTTGACTGTCCAGGACATGCTGACTATGTTAAAAACATGATTACTGGTGCAGCACAAATGGATGGTGCAATATTAGTTGTATCTGCAGCAGATGGACCAATGCCTCAAACAAGAGAGCATATATTACTTGCAAGACAAGTTGGTGTTAAATATATCGTTGTTTACTTAAATAAATGCGATATGGTTGACGATCCAGAATTATTAGAATTAGTTGAAATGGAAGTTAGAGACTTATTATCAAGCTATGATTTCCCAGGAGATGAAATTCCAATCGTAAAAGGATCTTCATTAAAAGTACTAGAAAGTACATCAACAGATCCAAATGCACCAGAATATGCATGTATGAAAGAATTAATGGATGCAGTAGATTCTTATATACCAACTCCAGAAAGACCAATAGATCAACCATTCTTAATGCCTATTGAAGACGTATTTACAATTACTGGTAGAGGAACAGTTGTTACTGGTAGAGTTGAAAGAGGAACAGTTAAACTTCAAGACGAAGTTGAAATCATCGGTTTATCAACAGAAAAGAAAAAATCAGTTGTTACTGGTGTTGAAATGTTCAGAAAATTATTAGATCAAGCAGAAGCAGGAGACAACATTGGTGTTCTATTAAGAGGTATTGAAAAGAAAGACGTTGAAAGAGGTCAAGTACTTGCAAAACCAGGAACAGTACATCCACATACAAAATTCAAAGCAGAAGTTTATGTCTTAACTAAAGAAGAAGGTGGAAGACATACTCCATTCTTCAATGGTTATAGACCACAATTCTATTTCAGAACAACAGACGTTACAGGTTTAGTTGAATTACCAGCTGGAACAGAAATGGTAATGCCAGGAGATAACATCACAATGACAATAGAATTAATTACACCTATTGCTATGGAAAAAGGATTAAGATTTGCTATCCGTGAAGGCGGTAGAACAGTTGGTTCAGGTATCGTATCTGAAATAATTGAGTAATATTCTAGAAAATATAAATTAGAGGTTAGAAATGACCTCTAATTTTTTATATCATTATTAACCAATCAATATTTTTGTCATATTATGTAATATGAGGTGAATTAATTTGAATTGGTTTGAAAATTTAAGCCCAGTAATTCAAGCATTGATAGCAACTACATTTACTTGGGCTGTAACTGCACTTGGGGCTTTAATAGTATGCTTTTTTAAAGAA
This sequence comes from Clostridia bacterium, assembly GCA_051891435.1. Taxonomy (GTDB): domain Bacteria; phylum Bacillota; class Clostridia; order TANB77; family CAG-508; genus UMGS1933. Next base: position 6,036 of record JBJFFE010000033.1, read on the forward strand.
ATGGATAAAAAATTATTAGATACTATACTAGGCTTTAGTGCTGGAGTAATGATTGCTGCATCATTCTGGTCTTTACTGTTACCTGCACTTGAATTATCTAATGAACTGGGATACATAGAATGGTTATTACCAGCATTAGGTTTCTGTATTGGAGGATTATTTGTTTTATTGTCTGATAAACTTTTAGATAGAGCATTAAGAAATAAAAGACATGTTAGTGATAAAATTTCATTAAAAAGAAGTATATTACTAATATCAGCAATAACAATTCACAATATACCAGAAGGTATGTCAATTGGTGTTGCATTTGGTGGAATAGCAAGTGGAATTCCGGGGATGACTTTAATAGGGGCTGTTATGCTTGCAATTGGTATAGGAATTCAAAACTTCCCAGAAGGTGCAGCAGTATCCTTACCTTTAAGAAGTGAAGGCTATTCAAGATTTAAAAGCTTTATGCTTGGGCAGGCATCAGCATTAGTAGAACCTATATCAGCAATAATAGGTGTAATTTTAGTATTATCTATAAGAAGTATATTGCCATTTATGCTTGCTTTTGCATCAGGAGCAATGATAGTAGTAGTTGCCAGAGAATTGTTGCCAGAGTCAGTAAGAGAAAATAAAAATTTAGCTACATTAGGTTTAATAACAGGATTTTTACTAATGATGATATTAGATGTTGCTTTAGGTTAACAATTAAAAAATTAATAAAATATATAATATCCCTTGCTTTTTTACAAATAAAATAATAAAATAGGAAAATAAAAAAGTATGAAAGAAAGGGATTTTATAATGAAAATAATTTTAGATGCAATGGGTGGAGATAATGCACCAGATGCTACAATTAAAGGTGCTGTCAAAGCTATCAAAGAAATAGAATCAGAAATTTTATTAGTAGGAAATGAAGATATAATTAATTCAAAAATAAAAGAATTTTATGGAAAAGAAAATATATCAGAAATATCTGATAAAATAACAATTTATAATACTACAGAAACAATAGAAATGGAGGATATTCCAACACAAGCAATAAAACATAAAAAAGACTCATCAATGGTAGTAGGATTTAACCTTTTAAAAGAAGGCAAAGGAGACGTATTTATTTCTGCAGGTAATTCAGGAGCATTACTTACAGGAGCAACTCTTTTAGTTGGTAGAATAAAAGGTGTAGATAGACCTGCAATGGCACCAATGCTTCCATCATATAAAAAAGGTTTATTACTAATGGATGCAGGGGCAAATACAAATTGCAAGCCAATAAATTTGCTACAATTTGCACAAATGGCTAATATTTATCTACAAAAAATACACAATATAGAAAAACCGGTAATAGGCTTATTAAATATAGGAACAGAAGAAACAAAGGGAAACGATTTAATGAAAGAAAGCTACCAGCTTTTAAAAGAAAAATCAAAAGAATATGGAATAAATTTTGTACGGAAATGTAGAAGGAAGAGAAGCATTTTCTGGCGAAATAGATGCTATAATAACAGATGGATTTACAGGAAATATCTTTTTAAAAACAATAGAAGGATTTGGAAAATTTGTAAAAAGATCTTTAACAGAAAATTTGAAAAGAAATATATTAACAATGCTTGGATCTATTCCAGCAATGCCATCAATAAAAAAATTTGCAAAATCTATGGATTATAAAGAATATGGGGGAGCACTATTTTTAGGAGTAAAACAACCAGTAGTAAAAGCACATGGAAGTAGTGATGAATATTTATTTTACTTTACAATAAAACAAGCAGAAAAATTCGCAAAAAGTAAAGCTGTAGAAGTGATGAAAGAAGAATTCGAGAAGAATAAATAAAAAATATAGGGCAACCAATGGTAACTAATGTCAACCAATGGTTGCTAAAATATTTACTATCAGTAAAAATTTTATATTGACATTTTATACATAAAAACGACACAAAAATATATGCAAAAATATAATATAAAAATGCTTGCAAAATATAATATAAATAGATTATAATAAAAACATATTCGGAAAGAATAAAAATATAAAAATATTAAGGAGGAAAAATAGTGAGAAAAACAAAAGAGCAAAAACAAAAAACAAACAAAGGTATAACACTTATTGCGTTAATAATTACAATAATTGTTATGCTAATATTAGTTGCTGTAACAATAACAATAGCAGTAAATGGAGGACTATTTGAATATGCAGGAAGAGCAGGAAAAGAAACAAACGAGGCAATAAAAAATGAACAGCTACTAGCAGAAGGAATAATAAATGGGCAGACAATAGACGATATAGTAGGAATAGCAGTAAAAGATGATTGGTATGGAATAACAGAAGAAATGGAAACACAAGAAGGAGTAACAGAATACCATATACAAAGCTGTGCAGAATTAAAAAAGTTTGCTAATGCAGTAAATGCAGGCAATGACTTTGCAGGAAAAACAGTATACTTAGATAAAAACTTAGACTTACAAGGAAATGAAAGTAAACAATGGACACCAATAGGAGTAGATGAGAGGCATACGTTCAATGGAATATTTGATGGAAAAAATCATTTTATAAGTGGTATATATATAGATGGAAATATGTTATATGCCGGATTATTTGGATTTGCTGGTAATTATGAAAGTACAAATATAATAAAGAACTTGGGAATCAAAAATAGTCATATAAGTTCTAATAATGGACATGTTGGGGGAATAGTAGGATATAGCTGTGCTATAATTTCATACTGCTATAATGAAGCAGAAATAAAATGCTTTGGAGGTGATAATAAAACTGGTGGTATTTGTGGAACAAATGATAATATAATTAAGAATTGTTATAATATAGGAACAATTCTTGGAACAGGTAACTCATCATTTGTTGGGGGCATAGCAGGAGACAATGAATATACTATTATATCTTGTTATAATAAAGGTACAATAATAGGAGAGAATGCTTATATGATTTCTGGAATTGCTGGAACTGTAGGCACATTCGAAGATTGCTATAATGCAGGAATTTTAAAGGGAACAGCCCAAGAAGCTTATGGAATTTGTTGTAATGGCGAAATGTTTGTAAACTGCTATAATATTGGTACAAACAGTGGAAACTTTGAATATTTTGGGCCAATTAATAATAAAGAAGAATATATTTCTTCTCATACAAATTGCTATTATTTATCTGATGTAGCAGAAGATAATGATGTTGAAGGAGCAGTTGAAGCAAAAACATCAGCTTTTATGAAAACACAAGAATTTGTAGACATATTAAATAATGGTAGAACTGGCAGTGAAGCAATTTGGAAAATGGACACTAACAATATAAATAATGGATACCCAATATTATTTTGGCAATAAATTTATGTAGTTGGGGGACATGATTTAAATGTATTAAAATCTGATGAAATTTAAGAAAAATGATTAAAAATTATTAATAAAAGTATATGAAAAACTGATTCAAATTAAAAAAGAATCAGTTTTTTTGTAACCTTACGAAAACACGATTTAAAAATATACGTAAAATGGTTGACAAACCAGCACTAAAATTGGTATAATATACGAGTTGAAAAATACGCACGTAAAGTAGCAGTTTAAGATTGTGCTTTTAAATTTTAAAAGTGTTCTTAAATGTTAAATACTTTGCGGAGGAAAAACAAAAAGGGAGGAATTTTAAAATGGCAGTAGTTGCAATGAAACAATTATTGGAAGCAGGTGTACATTTCGGACACCAAACAAAAAGATGGGACCCTAAAATGGCTGAGTATATATATCAAGCTAGAAATGGTATCCATATTATCGATTTACAAAAGACATCTAAAAAAATTGATGAAGCTTATAACTTTATCAAAGAAGTATCTGAGGAAGGAAAAGATATTCTTTTCGTAGGAACAAAAAAACAAGCACAAGAATGTATTAAAGAAGCAGCATTAAAATCTAACATGTTCTATGTAGACCAAAGATGGTTAGGTGGAATGCTTACAAACTTTAGAACAATTAGAAAAAGAGTAGAAAGATTAAACAAATTAGAAGAAATGCAACAAGATGGAACATTTGATGTATTACCTAAAAAAGAAGTAGCAGCATTAAAAAATGAAATGGAAAAACTAGAAAAAAATCTTGGTGGTATAAAAAATATGACAAAATTACCAGGAGCAATGTTTGTAGTTGACCCTAAAAATGAAAGAATAGCTGTTCTAGAAGCTAAAAAATTAAATATTCCAATCGTAGGGTTAGTAGATACAAACTGCAGTCCTGAAGATGTAGATTACCCAATTCCAGGAAATGATGATGCAATTAGAGCTGTAAAATTAATTACAGATGTAATGGCAAATGCAATTATAGAAGGAAGACAAGGCGAAATGGTAGAAGCTACTCCAGTAGAAGAACAAAATACTACTGAAGAAGTAACAGATATGGAACAAGTTGTAGCAAACGAAGAAACAGCAGAATAATAGTTACTATTTAGTCTTATATAAAATTAAAATTTATACTGTATCAGCCGTTTTGTATATTTTTTTAAAAGTCAAATTTGACAGCCCATAGAGGCGGGGGAAGACCCGCGTATGCCTTGGAGAATTTGAACTTTTAAAAAAATCATACAAAAGGTAGGCTGATTATGACTAGTAATAAATAATTTTTGTGAGGAGGTAAATTTATGATATCAGCAGCATTAGTTAAAGAATTAAGAGAAAAAACAGGTGCAGGTATGATGGACTGCAAAAAAGTTTTAACAGAAACAGACGGAGATATGGAAAGAGCAGCAGAATTATTAAGAGAAAGAGGAATAACAAAAGCAGCAAAAAAATCAGATAGAATTGCAGCAGAAGGTTTAGTATATTGTTATTTATCAGATGATAAAAAAGTAGGAGCTGTTTTAGAAGTTAATGCAGAAACAGACTTCGTTGCAAAAAATGATGAATTTAGAAAATTTGTTGCAGATACAGCAAAACAAGTAGCAGTAAATAATCCAAAAGATGTTGAAGAATTACTAGCTCAAAAAGCATTAGTTGATGGAACAAAAACAGTTCAAGATATATTAACAGACAAAATTGCAACAATAGGTGAAAATATGTCTGTAAGAAGATTTGTAAGATTTGAAACAGAAGGATTTTTAGTAAGCTATACACATGGTGATGGAAAAATAGGAGTTCTAGTTGACTGTGCAAATGGTGATGAAACAGTTGCAAAAGACGTATGTATGCAAATAGCAGCTGCAAAACCAGAATACTTAAATAGAGAAGAAGTTCCAGCTGACCAAGTAGCTCATGAGATGGAAATATTAAAAGCACAAGCTATGAATGAAGGAAAACCAGAAGCAATAGCTGAAAAAATAGTTCAAGGAAGAATTGGAAA
>JBJFFE010000034.1:0-2228 GCA_051891435.1 Clostridia bacterium
GATAATCTAGAGTTATCCGTTATTGTTAAATGTACTATTAGACGGAGGATGTATTATGTTTTCTGAAAAAAATTTTGTTGATAAAGTGGCAATGGCAATAAATAATAATGAAATAGCTCTGTTTGTAGCAGCTGGATTATCTTCAAGTACAGGATTACCCAGTTGGAATGATTTGTTAAAACCTTGTGCTGATGAATTAGGGCTTACTATTAACAAAGACAGTGATTTATATATGATTGCACAATACTATGAGAACGAATATGGAAAAATCGAATTAGTACATAAGTTTGAAAAAACAATAAACTGTTTGAGTGCGAACAGCGGTTATTTAAATGCAATATTAGATCTTGGATTTCGTGAAATATGGACTACAAACTATGATACAATCATTGAAGATAACTTAAAACAGAGAAATATTATTCCGAAAGTAATTCATAATGATAATGATTTAAATAGTTTTACTGATGGAGGTGTTCACATTTTTAAAATGAACGGTGATATTACCAATCCGCAAGAAATGATTATGAGTAAGTCTGATTTAGAACAATATTCACTTTCGCACCAACTCATGTTAACATGCTTCAAAAGAGAGTTGATTTCTAAATCATTCATTTTTTTAGGATATAGTTTTACAGATTCTCTTGTTCTCAATGCACTTTCATCAATCAAAGCTTGTTTGTCCGATGCTTGTAATATACATTATACAATAATCAAAAATGAAAATTCGGATTATTTTAAGTATTTTATTCGGGATCTTTGGAAAAGATATAATATTAAAACGTTGCTTGTGGACGATTATCAGGATATCTCTAAAATTATATATTCTATCAGTGAAAAGACAAAAGAGAGAAAAGTTTTTATTTCAGGTTCTTTTGATTCACTTCCATATAATGAAGATGTTTTCGCAGATGCTATGTGTAATTCATTAGTAAATGCCCTTTATAATAATAATTTTATTATTTCAACTGGGATGGGGCGCAAAGTGGGAAACTATCTTGCTGGACATGCTTTTCAGTATTTGTCTAAAAGAGATGTGTACGATATTGAAAAAAAACTTTTAATGCGTCCATTCTTTGAAAAAATGGATATGCATGAGAAGACTAATCATAGATATAAAATGATCGAAGAATGTAAGCATGCTATTTTTATTTTTGGCAAAAGCCCTTCAAAAATAGATGAAAAAATTGATTCGAAAGGAGTATTTGAAGAATATAAAATAGCAAAATCCTTAAAGAAAAATATTATTGCAATTCCTGCAACAGGATATGCCGCAGAAAAAATTTTTGCTGAACAAAAAAAGAATATTGTAGAATATCCTTATTTAGAAATGTACCTTACTGCTTTGGAAAAAGAAAAAAATCCTGAAAAAATCTCTAAAATTGTAATAGAGATATTAAAAGATTGTGTTAGTGATTAGTTTTATTATATTCATTCAAAAGTATTATTAGTATTGTCTCTACTATTAATATTTCTTTGTGTGGAAAGGCAATATTTAACTGAGTTAATTTACACATTCGGTCTAAGATACAACGATGCATATCAGAAATAATACTGCCTTTAAAGTTGAGATATAGATATATCATATATAAAATGGTAAAACGTGCATTGAAATTGTCTTTATCTGTTTGTCTATATGTATATAATGCACTTGAAATGTACTTATCGGGATATGCAATAAATTTACTGAGATTTCTCACGCTATATCCATTTAATTCATCTTTAATGATTTTGTATACAATTTGATTACAAGTAGATAACGTACCTGATTCATTAGATAATTCATTATAAATCAAAAATGTTAACCAATTATATTTTTCCGGAAGTTCACAGGCCTTGACTTTATAAAATATAGGAAAAACTTGTATTGTTCCTTTTTCATAACGCGTTTTTATTTCATTTAATTCGTCATTACCACATGGGCAGTTAAACATGTTTGGTGAAATGATAACTACTGCATAATTACATGTATCAAGTCCTAAATCAAAATTTCCTCTAATACGATTGTCCCCTAAAGTTAATTCGTGATAATCATACCATATTGGCATATGGTATTTTTTCAAATGATATAGAACAGAATTAACAATTGTATATCTATCCCCACTTGAAAAACACAAAAAGATTTTCTTCATTTACATTCTCCTCATATAAGTAATTTAAATATTTCTTTATTTTCGATTGCCAATCACCATTGTTTAAATAAATCATATAACGGATAACTCTAGATTATC
>JBJFFE010000035.1:0-2201 GCA_051891435.1 Clostridia bacterium
ATTATCAATGTATTCGACCACTTTTCGACCACTTTTCGACCACGTTATTTTAAATTATTAAAAAATCGAACCTATTAAGTTCGACTAAATACCTTATGGAGCAAGTGATGGGAATCGAACCCACGTCTCAGCCTTGGCAAGGCCACGTACTAGCCGTTGTACTACACCTGCATTGGAGGATCCGACCGGATTTGAACCAGCGATCAGGGAGTTGCAGTCCCATGCCTTACCACTTGGCTACGGATCCATCAATGAACAATATCATTATAACAAATATCCTATCTCTTGACAATAATTTTTTTCGAAAAAGTACGAAAAATATGATTAATTTGTGATAATGTCTTAAGTATTAACTTGCGAAAATGTCTCAAAGTTATATAATACTCCACTGAGGTGGAAAAAAATGAGAAAGGTAGAATTAAGAATGAACGAATTAGAAAAATATGAAATTATCAAAGAACTTGTTGACCATAATGGCAATAAAAATAGAGCTAGTAAAAAGCTCGGTTTATCTAGAAGACAGATTGATCGTCTTATTATCAAATATAAGGAGAAAGGTAAAGCTGGCTTTGTTCACGGAAATAGAACACGAAAGCCAATAAATGCTTTAGATAACTCAATCTCCGAAGATATTATACTACTATATAAGAATAAATATCAAGACTGGAATTTTTATCATTTTAAAGAATTTCTAAAAAAGGATGAAAACATTGATGTATCTTATGATTTTATTTATAAGACTTTAACGAAAGCTGCTATATTATCTCCTAAAGCTAGAAAGAAAACCAAAAGAGAATATGCTAAACAAAAATTACTTCAAGAAAAGAAAATTAATTTCACTATGAGTAATGAACAAATAGAAACTATAGTTAATCATGAAGTCGCTTTAGAAGATTCTCATCCTAGAGGTGAAAAACCGAAATACTTTGGCGAAGTTATTGAACAGGATGGCTCAATTCATATGTGGTTTGGTGGTATTAAAACTTGCTTACACCTAGCTATTGATAAAGCTACTTCTACCATTGTTGGCGCTTGGTTTGATAAACAGGAAACTCTAAATGGTTATTATCATGTTTTATATCAAATATTAACTAACTACGGTATTCCTTATAAGTTCTTTACCGATAATCGCACTGTGTTTAACTATATGTCCTTAAATCCTGATAAAAGAACTAGTGATAAAGATGTTTTAACCCAATATGGATATGCTTGTAAAATACTAGGTATAGAACTTGAAACATCATCAGTATCTCAAGCCAAAGGATTAATAGAACGCACTAATGGTACTTTTCAGGGAAGACTAGTTAACGAGTTAAAACTACACGGCATTACTACTATTGAAGAAGCTAACAAATATCTTTTAGAAGTTTTTATTCCCTACTTCAATCAAAGATTCGCTATGAATTATAAAAAGTTTAAATCGGTATTTGAGTCATCACCTAGTCAAGAAAAAATTAATTATACTCTTGCAGTTTTAACTCCTAGAAAAATTGATAATGGTAATTCAATAAAATATCAAAACAAGTATTATCAACCATATTTGAACAATCAAATTAAATGCTTTTCTCCCAAAACAGAATGTTTAGTTATTAAAGCTTTTAATGGAGAATTATTAGTTACAATCGACGAACAAGTATTAGAATTAAAAGAATTATCAAGAAATGAAAGATTTTCGAAAGAATTTGATGAAGTTATTGAGGTTAAAGAAAAAAAGAAATATATTCCTCCAATGACACATCCTTGGAAAGTAGCGTCTTTTAAAAAACAGTTACAAAAAGCACACACAAATCATGTGTATGCTTAAGCGGGTTTTTATGCCGAGAAAACTTTTGACAAGTAAAGAAATATTTTTTACCTTAATGGCGTTTAATGATTAATATTTTCATTTTTTGAAAATATTAATCAGTTAAACGACTATAAATTATTAAAAATATTTCTACTTGTCAAAAGGAAATTGGAATAAATTTTCCCGCGAATGTTTAAAAATTTTTAAGACATTTTCCCAAGTTATTGACATACTTTTTTCTCTTTTTTCAAAGAAAAAAATTCCTATTCTATAGGCTCTTCCGATAGTAGATACCGTGTAAATTCCATTAATTTAATAATTATTCATGTAAAAGAGTATAAAATCATGTTTACCAATATTTTTAATTTTTGCAATGTAGTATAGAAAATCACATGCATAATTTTTGATTAACCAT
>JBJFFE010000036.1:0-11052 GCA_051891435.1 Clostridia bacterium
TAAAAATTCTCCACTCATTTAAAGAATTTTATTGTTTATTTTTCAATGTGCTTTGTTCTCTTAATTTCGAGAACGTTCGATATTGTACCATTTATTTTTTCCTTTGTCAACACTTTTTTAAAAATATTTTCTATTTTTTAAAAGTGCTTTTAAGGCGCAAAAAAATTAGTAACTGTTCCTCTCTTAAATGTTCAATTTTACGTCCAGAATATTACTAATTATATATTTACGATATATAAATGTGTCTTCATATTTACTTGGTACTTTTATATCTTAACATTTTTTTTTCACATTGTCAATATAAAAAACCAAAAAATTTTTAATTTTTTTTTGCTTATAGAATATACTATAGTATATTCTATTTTTAGGGTGATTTTTATGTCTGGAAAAGGTTTAGATTTTAAACATAAAGAGGTAATTAATATTACAGATGGCAAAAGGCTTGGCTTTGTTCAAGACGTTAACGCCGATTTAGAAACAGGTGTAATAACTTCTATTATTGTTCCTGGTTCTTCTAAATTAATTAGTTTCTTTTCTTCGAGTAATGATATTATAATCCCCTGGCAGAATATAAGGTGCATTGGAGATGATATTATATTAGTAGAAATTTGATAAATTGTAATTTGTACGAATAATTATTTTATTGAATATATCGAAAGACAACCGCCAAATCTCGTCTGGGTTTTTATATTTTATTTTTTTCACTGCCCCATCCTAGAAAATGTAATTCGCTTCGCTCAAACATTTTCTACGGCGGTCACCCCGGAGTCGCTCCAAAAATAAAATATATAAAACCCCTGCGTTTGGCTACTTTATTTTTATGCAATTAATTATTCATATAGAGTAGCGCGAAGGGTGCTTATATAGTCTCAGCCGTTTTGTATATTTTTTTAAAAGTCAAATCTCGACAGCCCTTTGAGGCGGGGGAATACCCGCGTATGCCTTGGAGAGTTTGAGCTTTTAAAAAAATCATACAAAAGGTAGGCTGAGAAACAGTGACATACAAATTATTATTTGTACATTCTTTTTATTCTGTCTATTGCATTTTTTTCTAATCTTGACACTTGTGCCTGTGATATTCCTATTTCTTGTGCTACCTCCATTTGAGTCTTCCCATCAAATATTCTTCTTGTTATAATGTTTTTTTCTCTTTCATTGAGTTTTTTCATTGCTTCTGCTATTGTTATATTTTCTGCCCATAGTTCGTCTGTATTTTTTGTATCTTTTACTTGATCCATAACATATATATTTTCACTGCTTTCATTATACACTGGCTCTTGCAAAGATATTGGATCTTGTATTGCATCTAAACTAATTATTATATCCTCTTTTGGCACATTTAATTCCTTTGCTATTTGTTCTATTGTAGCTTCTTTTTGAGTTTCCTTGAAAATTCTGTCCTTTATCTGTAGAGCCTTATATGCCAAATCTCTCATTGACCTACTTACTCTAATTGGATTATTATCTCTTAAATGTCTTCTAATTTCTCCTATTATCATTGGGACTCCGATAAGTACTAAATTTTACATTTAAACTTGAATCAAAATTATCTATTGCTTTTATTAATCCTACACATCCTATTTGAAATAAATCGTCTGCTGTTTCTCCTCTATTACCAAATCTTTGCACTACTGAAAGTACTAATCTCAAGTTCCCATTTATAAATTTTTCTCTAGCTTCTTTATCTCCTTCTTTTATTTTTTTTAATAGTTCGGTTTTTTCTTCATCTGATAGTACAGGTAGTTTTGCTGTGTTTACTGATGTAATTTCAACCTTATTTATCAAAAAAAGACCTCCTTTGGAATTTACTTATTTAAAGTATTTCCAAATAGAGGTAATTTATTCTTCTATATTTAGAAGGTTTTATTCTTCTACTTCTTTAAACATATCTTTACCAACTCCACATAATGGGCATACCCAATCTTCTGGTAAATCTTCAAATTTTACACCTTCTACACTTTCGTCATAAATATATCCACATACTGTGCATTCGTATTGTTTCATATTTTCCCCTCCTTTATAATTTTATTGCTGTTTCTAAACCTAATTTTATCATATTGGTTAATGCTGTTTGTCTTTCAGCTGGCGTTAATTGTTCTGGTTTAACTAGTGAGTCTGTTACAGATAATATACATGCTGCTTTTTTATTTAATGAGTTTGCTATATGGAATAATGCAAATGCTTCCATTTCTGCTGCAATGCATCCATGTTTCTCATATAGTTCTTTTAAATCTGCTGTACTTGAATAAAATACATCTGTACTGTGTACATTTCCTTCTACTACACTTAAGTTCATTTCTTTTGCTGTTTCTAATATAACATCATTACATGAATTTTTAGCTGCTACTGAGTGCACTTTTTCACCATTATACACTTCTGCAAATGTAGATTCACTATATCCTTCTTTTACTACTATAATATCTTTTAGGTTTAAGTTTTCTACGTATCCTCCGCAGCTTCCAATTCTTATTATGCAATCTACATCATAAAATTTAAATAATTCATGAGTATAAATTCCTATACTTGGTATTCCCATTCCATGTCCCATTACTGTGATTTCTTTTCCTTTATATGTTCCTGTGTATGCATACATTCCTCTAACTTGGTTTACTAGCCTTACGTTTTCCATAAAGTTTTCTGCAATGTATTTTGCTCTTAATGGATCTCCTGGCATTAGTACTATTTTTGCTATATCTTCTTTTTTTGCTTCATTATGTGGTGTCATAAAAAACCTCCTAATTTTTATTTTGATTTTAGTATATCAAATAAAGTTTAGTTTTTCAATGCTTCTTAATAAGAAATAACTGTTTTTCTAATTCACAGTTATTTCTTTCTTTATTCTTGTTCTGGTCCTTCTATATTAGTTTCATCCCTTTGTGTTTCCTTTTGTGCTCTTTCTATTGCTTCTTTCTCATTTATTTGATAATTTATACTATCCTTAAAAGAGTTTTTGGATTGACTTGGTTCTGGTAATTGTAAAATTACATTTTTATTTTTTTCAACATTCGCACTTTGTATTTCAGCCTGCCAGAATTTGTTTTCAAAGTCTTTATCTTCTTGGTTCGGAGCTCCTATAGCAAATTGTTCATCTTTACCTATCAAACCCTTAGCTAGTGCATCCTTATATGCCTCCATACTATCAAATCTACTAATGTTATTTCTCTCGTGAGCCTCAATAAAAGCTTTGTAACTTTCTATATTATCTAAATACTTCGAGAGTTTTTGTTTTGTTTTTAAATTCTTTTTATTAACTTTATTTGCTCTTGTCTCTTGTTTTTTTATACTTTTCTGTAAGAATTTTGCTATCTTTTTTTTGTCTTTGTCGCTTAATGGCAATTCATGTAGCCTATTTAATACGTCTTGCTGTCTATCTATATTTCTTCTAAGTTCAGCTAATTTATTGTTGCTATCTTCATACTGTTCTAATCTATTTTGGTCTTCTGCGTTTTTCTTATAGAAATTTGAAATTTGTTCTTCTGTAAATTTTCCTCTTATTTCTGCTGGAATTTGTATTTTTAATGTTTTATCTATTATATCCGTTTTCCTTTTTTCATCATTAAACCTACCTATATCTTTTTCATCCATCAGTTTTTTTGCTTCATCCAAAGATAAGTTCTCTTTTGCTGCAAAATCTGCTACTTTTTTGTCATTTTGAAAGCTTTTTGAATTTTGAATATTTCTATTTCTTACTTGAAGAAATATTTTCTTACATATTTCAATAGACTTTTTTGTATCAATTCTTATAGATCCTTTTTTCATTTTAAAAGCAACATTCTGATTATCCTTATTTATAAAGCCTCTTGTAATTGGTAACCCTTGGGTTTTTGCTAAACTTGCTTCTACTGCATTCATTAATCTTCTAGATTCGTCATCCTTGGATGATACAGCTCTGTTAAGCACTTGGCTTGCTTTATTATTTTGTAATGACAACTGATTCAACTCATACAATACATCTTTTAGTTCTTGCATTTGTTCCATTATTTGTTCGTAACTTTCTAAATCTGTTTCTACTCTATTCATTGCATTAATTTGATTACTATATTTTTTTTGCAATCTTTTTTCTTCTGTATATGTATCTACACCTCTGTATTTTTCTGCCTCTTCAACTTCTCTTTGTATAGCTTCTTGCCAATTAAAATAAAAAATTTTAGAAGATAATTTTTCCTGTTCTACTATAACTGTTTTTACAAGAGAATCATCGATAATTTGCCCATTGTATTCAAAACTCATATTATTCATATGTTCCTCCTCTGTTTATTATTGTATAATATATCATACAATATAATAATTTTCAATATTAGTGTAGTTATTTTTTCTTATATTATATCTAATTTACTCCTTACCTCTTTTAAATCTTTCCAAAATGCAATTTTTTTGGTTTCATCGCGGAGTAAAGCTGCGGGGTGAAAGGTCGGCATATATTTTATTCCATCTTTTTCTATCCATTGTCCTCTTGTTTTAGTTATTCCATATTCTTCCCCTAATATGTTTTTTAATGCTACACTTCCAAGTAATACTATTATTTTTGGTTTTATCAAACTTATTTGTGTTTGTAAATACTCTTTGCAACTGTCAGCTTCTTCTTTTTCTGGATTTCTATTGTTAGGTGGTCTACATTTAACCACATTTGTAATATAAAGTTCTTCTCTTTTTATTCCCAAACCTGCTAGTGCCATATTCATTAATTTTCCAGCTTTCCCTACAAAAGGTATCCCTTGAGCATCTTCATCTGCTCCTGGTCCTTCACCTATAAACATTATTTGGGCATTTTTGTTTCCTTCACCTATTACTACATTATTTCTGCCAGTACACAATTTACATTTATTGCAATTTTTGCAAGCTCGTTCTAATTCTTCCCACGAATTCATCATAGTTTCCTCCATTATTTTCTACAATATAATTAGCATATTTTTTATAAAATTCATTACTAGGTTGTGAGTTTATCCTTTCTATAGCTTTATCTTTACTTATGTTGTCACGCTTACATATTCTTTCTGTTTGTGTATTTATGTTACTTATAACTACTATAACAATATCACAATATTCATTTAGACCAGTTTCTATAAGTAGTGGTACATCTATTATTACATATTCTTCATCCGCTTCTTGTATTTGTTTTTTTATTTCTTCAACAACATATTGCTTTGTAAGTTCATTTAACTCTTCTCTTTTTTTACTGTTTGTAAAAATTATTTCAGCTAATTTTGGTCTGTTTAGTTCTCCTATTTCATTTAAAATTTCTGTCCCAAATAATTCAATTATTTTATTAAAATATTCCATGCCTTTTTTTTGCATCTGTTCGACAACTTTGTCTGCATATATTGTTTTTGCTTTTAGTTCTTTTCCTAGAATATTTGTTATTGTGCTTTTTCCGCTTCCTGATGAACCTGTTATTCCGATTATTTTCATATATTAGTCCTTTCTGTTATATAATAACTCTGCTATTTGTTTTGGCACATATTCATCTATTGGACTATTATTGTTGTATAGCTCCATTACTAAACTTGATGATAAATATCCTAATTCTCCAGCCCTGAAATAGCAAGTATCTATTTTAGAGATTTTTTCATTCATTTCTGAAATATTTTCTTCATATTGATAGTCTGTACCATTT
The DNA here is from genome assembly GCA_051891435.1 of Clostridia bacterium. GTDB lineage: Bacteria > Bacillota > Clostridia > TANB77 > CAG-508 > UMGS1933. The sequence continues at coordinate 5,615 of JBJFFE010000036.1, forward strand.
CTAAGCCCTCTAATTAATATATCAGCTCCTTGTTTTTTTGCTTCGTCTACTGTTAAGCCCTTATATAATGTGACTTCAACATTTTTTAAATTTAAGTTTTTTATTGTTTTTTCTATTGCTTCCTTCATTTCTTCTTTATTTATTCTTGGTGCTTTTTCTGAATTATATCCTATTCCTATTATTACTTTTTCAAAACATTTTGCTGCTTTCTTTACTATTTGTAGATGGCCATTTGTGAATGGGTCAAATGAGCCTGCATAAAATCCTACCATAATTTTTCCCCCTTAATTTTTACTAGTCAGTCTTTAGTTCTTCGAATATTTCATCTTTGGTTTTGTTTGGTACATATTCATACATGTTTTTCTTTGGGTTGAAACCACATATTGTTTTGTATGTACAATATTCACAAGCAGTTCTTTTTTGTTTTGCATTATAAACTGGCTTTATTTCTATATTTCCACTTAATATTTCTTTTGAAATTTGTTTTATTAAAGTTTTTATTTTCTTTTGTAAGCATGTAAATTCTTCTTTTGTAACTACACTAGACCTTGTATTTATTATATTTCCTGTTTTATCTAATGTTACTGGTATAATGTTTGAAGCTCCTGTATCTAGTTTATTATCCATCATTTTTATTACATTTACGTCTGCTAAAATTAGTCCCTTCATTTTAAATGCTTTTCTTATTTCCTCTTCTATTTCTTCATCTGATAAATTTTTATTTTTTGAAATAATTGGCTCAATTAGGTTGAAATAAAGCATACCTGCAGGTTCTTTATTTGTTTTTTCTGACATTATATCTACATATGTTAGCAGCTGTATTTGCAACCCTGATACCATATTATTTAAATCTAAAGTTTTTGTAGAAGATTTATAATCTATAATTCTTATAAAACTTCCTTCTTCACTTTCTGCAACATCTATTCTATCTATTTTACCTACTATTTCTAAATCGTCTATCTTCTTATTAAATTCCACTTCATTTCCTAGTACTTGGAAACTACTATTTTGCATTTGGTATACGATATAATAAATAGATTCTGTTATAACTTTTTTTAATCGATTTGTAAGTACAATAAATTTTGCTGTACTACTAAATATAGCATTTTTCTTTAAATTTAACTTTTCTTCAATTATTCTATCAACTATTATTTTAATTTCTTCTTTAGTTAAATCTTTTACTTCTTTAACCTCTTCGAAAAAGTTATCTACCACCTCATGCATGAAAGTTCCTGTATCTATAGATTTTATTTTAAACTCTTCCGATTCTTTTAAATTTAAACCATATTTTAAATGAAATGAAAATGGACATTCTTTGTATTTTTCTAATTTTGATATGCTAGTTTTTAGTGTTTTACCATATAGTCTTTCAATATTGTTTTTGTTTATTTGCTCTGCATGATTTGTATATGTTATCCCTTTTAATGCCTCTTGTAGTTTGTCATGCCAAACGTCATTTTCATTATACCAATTATATACCTCAAACCATATTGGGTCAATTTCTTCACCATTGTAATGATTTCTAATATTATATAGCAATTCATCAAAGGTACTTTCTTGGTTTGTAATTTGTGTTATTTTTTTAGTAACATCACTTACCTCTTTTAGTTTTGGAAATATTTTTTTTATTTTTATTATGATTGTAGAGCTTCTAAGTGATGCACCCTCTTTATCTGATGACGGATATGATAAAAATAATTTTTCTTCTGCAACCGTTATAGCTTTATATATGTTAAACTCTTCATCATAGAGCATTTCTATGCTTCCTTTAGCAAGCTCTGTTCCCATCTGTTTTAAGGTTTCTCTATCTTTATCGTTAAAAAATCCTTCATTTTTATTTACACTTGGGAATACTCCATCATTCATTCCTATTATAAATGTTGCTCTTACCTTATGAGTTCTAGACCTATCTACATCTCCCAATACTACTTGGTCAATTGTTTGTGGAATACTTCCTAATTCTCTATATTTTAAACCTATATTTAAAAGTTCTTTATATTGATCAAAAGTAATTTTTTCTTCTTTAAATAATTCTACTATTTCATCTAACACATTAATTAAATTTTCTACACTTAATTTATAATCATTTGCAATTTTTAGTTCATTTTTTTGCTCTAATAATGTTATTTTTTTATTTAATTTCTCATAAAAATTATTTTTAACTAAAAACTCATAAATTGCTTTTGTTATATCTTTTACAGTTTTTTGCTTTGTTAAATTTTCCTTAAACTCTAACAAAGGAATTACTATTTTTCTTCGTGTTTCATTTAGGTTTTCTTCTTCAAAATTCCAATCATTTTTATACCATTTACCACCTTTTATTCCCCATTTTTTCACATAGTTTTCTAATGTATAAATTTCTTCTTTTTCTACATCTACAAAACCTAATTTAATGTAATTTAAAACTGCCTCCTGAGACCAGTTTTTTGCAAATATATCTAATACTCCCAAAATGTACTTTACCCCAATATTTTGAGATAGTTCATCTTTATTATCCATATATAATGGAATTCCATATTTTGAAAATACCGCTTTTGCAACTCCTGATATTGCATCAATATTTTTGGTAATTATAGATATATCTCTATAATCATAACCTTCATCTCGAACTAATTTTATTATCTGTTTTGCTACATATTCTATTTCTGAATATGGATTTGCTGAAAGAAATAAATGTATATTTTTAGGTTCATGATTATATGTTTTATATTTGTTTTCATATATATTTGCTTCTAAATGTTTTAGTTCCTCATTTTTGAATCTATAAGTTTTATCTAAAATAATTGGTTCTTCTACTTTTATATTAGCTTCTTTTGCAATTTTTATTATTTTTTCTATAACTTGTTTGTTAGGATAAAATATATTTGAAGTTTCCTCTTTTAAATCTATACAAGCAGTTATTACAACTTCTTTTGCTTTTTTCATAATTTGTTTTATTATTTCATATTCTTGTGATGTAAATCCTGCAAACTCGTCTATATATACATAACTGTTATCAAACATAGTACTTGCTTGCAAATTTTTTGCAAGTCTTGTTAATTTATCATCTTCGTCTATGTACTCGTCTTGTATTTTTTTCTCGTATTCTCTATAGATTGTAGTCATGTCTTGTAGTTTTAATTTTAAGTTTATATCTTCCACTTGTGAAATGTTTTCTTCTAAATTAGAGATTTGTACATTATGTCTTTTGAATTCTGTAATTGTATTGATTGCTAAACTTAGGTTTTCATTTGATTTTCCTAAAAAGTTAAGTTCATTTTTGTGTTCTTGTAATACACTATAAACAAGCATTGCTTTACTAGATTTTGTAAGCAATCTTCCGAGTGTTGCCTCCAATTTCAAGGTTTATTCTATCTGCCATACGATTGAATGTTATTATTTCGGCATTAATAACAGCTTTAGATTCTAATGCTTCTAGGAGTCTTTTTTCTTGCATATATGAAAATTGTTCTGGTGTGATAAAATATGTTTTATTTTTTTCATTTATGTGCTTTTTTATTTCTTGAAAACAGTATTCTGTTTTTCCTGTTCCTGCTCGTCCATATATTAATCGTAGACTCATATATTCTCCTTAATTATCAATTTAATATTAATCAGCCTACCTTTTGTATAATTTTCTAAAAAATTAAATTCTCCAAGGCGTACGCGGGTCTTCCCCCGTCTCAAAGGACTGTCAAATTTAATTTTTTATAAAATATACAAAACGGCTGATATTATTTTATTTTTATATTATATTGAACTAATAGATCCATCCTCCCTACTAGTTCTAACCTCTAAATTCTAATCTCTAATTTCTATCTCATGCTGTTTCTCTTTTCCAGTAGAATAAGTATTGTTGCGCTATTCCTGCAAGTCCAGCATATTTTTCTTTTGCAAGTTCTTCTATTTCTTTTTTATTTACTTTTGTTTCGTCTTCGTTTTTTATGTATAAGTCATTCATCACTCGTCTTACCCATACATCTATTGGAAATACTTCAAACCTTTTTAATCCGAAAAGTAAAATACAGTCTGCAACTTTTGGTCCTACTCCTGGTAGGGTTTCTAGTATTTCTCTTATTTTATTTGTATCTTCTATTTGTGCCGTTTTTTCTAAATCAATTTCTCCCTGTTTTATTTTTTGTGTGGTTTCATATACACGTTTATCTCTAAAGCCTAGCCCCAATTTTCTTAAGTCTTCTACACTTGCATTTGAAAGCTCTTCTACTGTAGGAAAAGTGTAATAAGATTTCCCTAGGTATTTAATCTCTTTTCCATATTGTTTTGAAATTCTTTCTATAATTCCTTTAATTCTTGGGATATTGTTATTTGCTGAGATTATAAAAGATATTAAAACTTCCCATAAATCTTGGTTTAGTATTCTAATGCCATTTCCAAATTTAATACTTTCTTCTAAAAACTCATCTACTTTGCTTAAAGTTTCTTTTATTTTAGTATAATCTGTATCAAAATCGAAATAATCTTTTACAACTTCTTCAATATTTCCATCACATATGCCTTTAAATTTTATTTTTCCATTTTCTTCTTTTACATTTAAAACATTATTTTTAAAAACACCTGTATAGCTTTCATCTGCTTCTTTATTCCATCTAAAACATTGCCCACATTCAAAAATGTGAACTAAATTAAATGAATCATTTTTTTCTATCTCATAAAATTGCTCCATAATTTTCACCATAATTATTTTAACATAATCATAAAAAAAAATCATCTGTATTTTAATATTTGTCGAATTAATTTTTTTCTTGTAAATTGTTTACTAATTTTATACTTTTATGCTATAATACATACGTATTTTTAAGATAAAGGTTAGGTGTTTTTTATGGCTGAATTAAGATTTATTCAAGATTTTCCAGCAAAAGGAGTTAAATTCATTGATATTTCGCCAAAACTTACTGATAAAGATGACTTTAAAGCAATTATTGATGAAATGACTTCTAAAGTGCCTGATAATACTGACTATATAATTGCTCCTGAGTCAAGAGGTTATATTTTTGGTACTGCAATGGCTATTAATTTAGGATTAGGATTTGTTCCTATTAGAAAACCTGGTAAGCTTCCAGAAGATTTGGTTTTAACAGTGGAATATGAAAAAGAATATGGTAAAGATAAACTATGTCTTCCGAAAAACGAAAATTATACAGGAAAAAACTTTTATTTCGTTGATGATGTTTTAGCCACAGGTGGTACTTTGAATGCAGCAAAAGAGTTAGTTGAAAAAGCTGGCGGAAATTTTGTTGGTGCTGGAGTTTATATTAATATTCAAGCTTTGAATAATCTTCAAATAAATACTGTAGAAAATTTATAAGGTACATTTAAAGGGCGATTCACCATCGCCTTTTTATAATAATTTTTTGTGTATTAAATTGTAATTTGTGTGTTGCTACTTCTCAGCCTACCTTTTGTATGATTTTTTTAAAAGATCAAACTCTCCAAGGCAT
>JBJFFE010000037.1:0-48565 GCA_051891435.1 Clostridia bacterium
GTGTACTAATTTTAGTTTTTGTAATTAGTCTTATTATCTTGATTGTGGCTAATATCAAATATAAAAAGAATAACACATAGTTTTTGGGAGTAAAAATGAAGTTTAAATATATAATGCTAATTTTAATTTTATTTTTTAGTTTGTTTTGTCTATCTGGTTGTTATGATGCTCGTGGCATTGAAACTTTTGCTTATGCAGTTGCTATGGGCATTGATAAAATTGATAATGATACAATAAGATTGACAGTTCAATTTGCTGTCCCAACTGCATCAGATTCATCTTCTGCCTCTAGCTCGCAAACTAGTTCTTCTACTGTTATTGATGTTAATTGTTCTACTATTGATGCTGGAATTAGCTTAATTAATAGTTATATTAGTAAAAAAGTTAATCTCTCTCATTGTAAAGCAGTTGTCATTTCAGAAGAACTCGCTTATGATGGTGTTGAAGATTATATTTATACTTTAGCTAATAGTGTTGAAATACGTCCAGATTGTTATATTATTATTAGTAGATGTGATGCATATACTTTTTTAGATAACTCCACTCCTACCCTAGAATCTGTTGCTGCCAGGTATTATGAATTGATTCTAAATTCTAATGAGTATACCGGTTTTACTGAATCTATACATTTATCTGAATTTTATAATAGTATTTTAAGTACAACTTCTCAGGCAGTTGCAATTTTAGGCCGGAGTAAATACAAAAAAAACTCAAGATTCTATTTCAAATTCATCTACTTTAGATGAAAGTTATAAGGCAGATGAAACACCTATCGAAACTGAAAATAATATTGAAAATTTAGGACTTGCTGTTTTTGTTGGAGATAAATTAGTAGGTGAGTTAGATAATATTGAAGCATTATCTCACTTAATCGTCTCTAACAAACTGCAAAATGCAACTATAACCATTCAAAATCCTTATGATTATAATACTGATATTTCTATTTACATTAGCCTTGCTAAGGATACTAAAAATACTGTAAAAATTATAAATGACTATCCCTATATTACCTGCAATGTTTCAATAAGTGGATATGTTTTAACTTTAGAAGATACTTTAGATCTATCAGATGAAGAAACTTTACAAACGTTAAATTCTGCAGTAAGTTCATATCTAGAATATTGTATTTATTCTTACTTATACAAAACTTCTAAGGATTTTGCTGCTGATATTGACAATTTCGGAAGATATGTTTTATCTGACTATTTAACCTTAGAAGAATGGGAAGCTTCAGATTGGCTTAATAACTATGAAAACTCTTTTTTTAAAGTAAATGTGGATGCTAATATTCTAAGTGGATATTTATTTAGCAATTTCTAAACTTATAATTTTGGAGGCATATATGAAATATTTGGTTTTAATTTTATCTATTATTGTTTTTATTAAAACTATTAGTTATGGTATTTATGAAATAAAAAAAAATAGCAACTTATCACGGTGGAATTTCCGTGATAATAATTGCCATATTTTCTTGTTTTTATCCAAATATTATTATTTATTTTAATGGAACTTCATATTAGACTAAATATACTATTCCTAATACTATAGAAGACACTATAAACATTATTCCTAATATTATAGTCCATTTTTTTAGTCTTCCCTCTCTAGTCTTACCTTTATTTTTTTCATAAAAGCTATTTGATGAACTTCCTACTATTGTACTAGATGCACCCTCATCTTCACTATTTTGCATTAAACATAATATAATTAATGCTATACAAATTATAACATGAATTACTATTAAAATTGTCTTCAAAATTTCCATTTACGTTCCTCCATTCGTAATTGTATATAAATCTCTACTTTTTCTATTAACTTTAATATTTTAGCATAAGTTATACTAAATTGCAATACATAAATTGGAGAAATTTGCCTATTTGTTTTTTTTGTTATATAATATCCTTATGAAAAATTTAATTGTTGATAAAAAATATAATAATAAGAAACTAAGTACCTTTTTGTTAGATAGTTTTGATGGTCTATCTATTAATACTTTATATAAAGCTTTGCGCAAAAAAGATATTTTAGTAAATAATGCTCGAATTAAAGAAAATATTATCATTCATACTGGCGACAATATTACCATTTATATTACTGATAGTCTTTTGTTTAAAAGTATTCATTTAAATATTGTTTTTGAAGATGATAATATTTTAGTTGTAAATAAGCCATCTGGTATAGAAGTTGTAAACGATAAACCTTCTCAAAGCACATTAACTAGTATTTTACAAAAGCAAATCAGTCCTTCTATTTTTCCTTGTCATAGGTTAGATAGAAATACCACTGGTCTTGTTTTATTTGCCAAAAATGAAATTGCACTTAACATTTTATTTGAGAAATTTAAAAATAAAGAAATCTCTAAATTTTATAAATGTATGGTTTATGGTATTCCAAAAGAAAGTGAAAAAACTCTAGAAGCATATTTATTTAAAGATAATAAGAAATCTTTAGTGTATATTTATGATAAACCTCATCAAGGAGCTGTGAAAATTACTACTTCATACAAGATTTTAGAAATTGATAAAAAAAATAATACTAGTGTTTTAGGAGTAAATCTTCATACAGGTAAAACTCACCAAATTCGAGCTCATTTAGCACATATTGGTTATCCTATTATTGGAGACCGGTAAATATGGCAAAAATGAAATTAATAAAAAATTTGGAAAAAGCACACAAGATTTATGTGCTTATAAGCTGGTTTTTAATTTTAAAACAGATTCTGGAATTTTAAATTATCTAAACGGGAAAAGCTTTGAGATTTAAAATCGTTTTTTGTTATGCTGTTAGTCATTTAATATAGAGTAGCGCAAAGGGTGCTTATATATTTTAAAAGCGACTTGTTCCGTGGGGACCGCCGTGGGCTGTTAAAGGCGTTAGCCTTGTTACAGCCCCGGTGGGAAGCAAGGAGCAATTTAAAATATATAACACCCTGGGAGCGGATTATTATTCGATTATCTTTAATTTTCTATTCCTCTTTTTCTTTTAATCTATTTTTATAATCTATAAAATCCACTATCATCATTCTTATTACAGCTATTACAGGAACTCCTAAGAACATTCCCCATGCTCCAAAGTAAGAGCCTCCTACTGTTACTGCAAATATTACAAGTAATGGACTTATTTTTACTGATTTTCCTGTTATTTTTGGGTTTATAATATTAGCATCAATTTGTTGTAATATTGTTACTAAAATCAACATTGTAATTGCTTGGTTAAGTCCTCCTGTAAGTAGTGTTATTATAGCAGCAATTATTACACCTACAATTGCTCCAAAATATGGTATTAGGTTTAATATACCTATAAAGAAGCCAAGCAAAACTGCATATTTTACATGTATTATAGACATACCTATTGATGTGATAATTCCTACCACAAAACCGTCCAATAATTGTCCTGCTAAAAAATTAAAGAATATGGCATTTGTTTTATTAAAATATTTTTCTAAATTAGTATATGTATCTTTTTTAAATAAGGCTTTCCCCAATTTTTTTAAAAACCCTATTATATCATCCCTTTGTCTTAATATATAAATTGAAACAATAATTGCTACAAATATATCAAATATTTTCGATGCTGCACTAATTGCACCTTTTGCATATTGTGCTATTTTCTCCATGTTTATAATATCTTTTAAGTCAATTTGTTTTAAAGTATTGAAAATTTCTATTACAAAGTCACTTTTTAATATTGAATCTTCTGGTAATTTTTCAATACTTGCCATTGTAATATTATAATATTCTTGGAAATTAGTTATTAAATCTGCCACACTATCTACAACAACTGGTATTATAACTTTGAAGAATAACAATAGAATAAGTAAAACAACTAAATAAACTATTACTATAGATAATGTTCTAGCTTTTTTTCTTAAAAAATTATTTTTCTTAGCTTTATTAAATAAATTTTCAATTTTCCTACATGGTGTATATAATAAATATGCAATTAAAATTCCTATAATAAATGGCATTAAAACTCCTAAAAGATTTCCAAACCATATACTAATTTCTGTAATGTTATCTAAAGTTTTATACACAGCTATAACAGCAACTGCAAATAAGAACCAATATAACCATTTTTTTACAGGTCGTTTTTTTTCTTCCATTTTTGTTCCCCCTATTAATTTATATGTTTTATTTAAATATTTCCTCAAATTCTTCTGCTGTTATTTTTTCTTTTTCTAGTAATACTCCTGCAACTGCATGTAGTTTATCCATGTGTGATAATATTATTTCTTGAGCTTTTTTATATGCTTCATCAATTAGTTTTTTTACCTCTATTCCAACTACATTATCTATTTCATCTCCAAAAGCATTAATCTCTGTTTTATCTTTTGAAGTTAAATCTATTGGACCTATAGTATCACTCATTCCATATTTTATAACCATATCTTTTGCAACCCCTGTTGCTACTTCTATATCGTTGCTTGCTCCTGTTGAAATATCATTTATTGCTATTTTTTCTGCTGCCCTTCCACCTAATAAAGCAATTAACTTTTCCTCCATCTCGGTTTTAGATATATAATATTTATCTTCATTCGTTTTATACATTGTATATCCACCAGCAATTCCTCTTGGAATTATAGATACCTCTTTTACGTCTGATTGTGTTGGTAAATACTTACTAACTACAGCATGTCCTGCTTCGTGGTATGCTGTTAGTTTTTTATCTTTATCTGATATTACTCTACTATGTTTTTCAAGTCCCACTGTTACTTTTTTTACTGCTTCTTCCAAATCTTCCATTGTTATTTCTTTATGTTTTTTTATTGTTGCAATAATAGCAGATTCATTTAGCACATTTGCAAGTTCTGCACCAGTAAAACCTGCTGTGTCTGTTGCAATTTCCTTTAAGTCTATTTCTGGTGATAATTTTTTATTGGCTGAATGTATTTTTAATATTTCTTCTCTTCCCTTCGCATCTGGTGCTGCTATTGTAATTTGTCTATCAAATCTTCCTGGTCTAAGTAACGCTTTATCTAGCATTTCCGGTCTGTTAGTTGCAGCAAGTACTATGACAGTCTGATCTGTTTCAAATCCATCCATTTCTACTAATAATTGATTTAATGTTTGATTATTTTCTGTTTCTGCACCACTTCCACTTGTTCTTCTTGAACCTATTGCATCTATTTCATCTATAAAAACAATACATGGAGATACTTTTTTTGCTTTATCAAATAATTTTCTAACTCTTGATGCTCCAAGTCCTGCAAACATTTCTATAAACTCAGAACCACTCATAGATATAAAAGGAACTCCTGCTTCTCCTGCAATTGCTTTTGCAATTAAGGTTTTTCCAGTTCCTGGCTTTCCATAAAGAAGTATTCCTTTTGGAATTTTTGCACCCATGTCCTGAAATTTTTTCGGTTCTTTTAAAAAGTTAACAATTTCTATTAACTCTGTTTTTTCTTCTTCTAGTCCTGCAACATCTTTAAATGTAACATTTGTATTTTTATGACTTTCTGCATCATATACCTTCCCTTTATCCCCCAAACCTTGCATTTGAATAATTAATAAGAACATTACTAATATTAAAATTGTTGGTAAAAAGCTAAGTAATGCTTCTCCAATTTTTAAAAATGTATTTACAGGCTTTTGAATTAATTCTATATTGTTTCCTTCTTGTACTTTTTCTTGAATTAGTTCAATAAAAGCTTGTGTGCTTGGAACAATCGCTGTTTTTGCCTCTTCTTCAGTTTGCCCTTTTAAAGTTACTTTTACAGAAGTACTTCCTACTGTCATTTCTATTTTTTCTACTTCTTGATTATCTATTAATTTTATAAGTTCTGTATATGCTAAATCTTTTTCTTCTTCATTATTCTTTTTGTTGTTCATTATTATAATAGAACAAACTACTATGCATATTATAGCAACAATTGCTAATATTAAATAATATATTTTGTCATTATTTTTTGGTTTGTCTTTCATATTTGTCTCCTTTCATTTTCTTTATTATTTATCAGCCTACCTTTTGTATGATATCCAATATGTTTTATCCGTTATCAGGTTGGGGGTCTTGTGGAGATTTTTCTTTGTCTTCTCCGTTTCTTTTTGTCTTTTTCTTCTTTCTCTTTTTCCTCTTGTTTTTCTTCTTGCTTTTCTCTTTTTATTTCTTCTTTGACCTTTTTTTGTTCTTCTAAAACTGCTTGTAATTCTTGCATATTTTTTATTATGTCTGATTTCATAATTAATAATACTGTTATTAAATAAATATATGAAATTGCATTATATGCTAAATCAAAGTATTTAATAGTAGTTCCGAATAAAATATTTGCTACATTATATATTAAATATAATATTATAGGTAATGTCATTGCATATATTGATATTTTAAATAAATCTGCAAATTTAAATGCTGTTTTTATTAATATATTTATAATTAAACCTAATATAGAAAGTGTAAGTATATCTAATAATAATATTATAGTATATGTCATGAAGTTTGTTACAAACATTGTCATTCCTAAACTTACTAATAATATTGTTTTGTTTTGCGTTCCTAATATTTGAGATATATTCTCATTTGTAATTCCATTTAATTCACCATCTTGGTAATAAATATTTTGCGAAAGATTTCCAAATTTTATAATCATTTTATTTTTTAATAAAATTAGTGAATTGTCATAATCTGTTTTTATATCTGCTGTTTCATTTTTATTCATTACTACTTGAAAATTTAAATCCTCAAAATAATACGTAAATTCATCTTTTCCTTCTATGTTCAATTCATTATTGCTAATTGTAAATTTGGGAAATTCTTCTTTAAATACTTTTAAAAACTCCTCGGTATAATTGTTTAAAATATAAACTAATGAAATTGTAATTACAAATGAAAATATAATTACTAATTTAAAAAAATACGAAAAAGCTTTTTTTAATGGTTCTTTTATAAATTTTTCATATTCATCAAATTTAAATATTGCTTTTTTTACTCTTGAAAAAAATCCTATTTTTGCTGATTCCATACTTTTTTCCTTTCTAAAATTAATGTTTTCTATAAAATTTTATTCTATTTATTCATATTATTCATAGACTCTTTTTATCTTACTATCCACATACAATGGATTAACATTTATTCTTACTTTATCTCCAATATTAACATTATCGTCTAAAATATCTATTGTCATGTGGTACATTCCTATTTTTCCTATTACATTATATTTTTTTTCATTAATAGTAACTCTTAAGCACTGTTTTGTGAACAAATTGTGGATTGTATGTTTTAAATTTCTAAGTTTATCCACAGTTCTAAACATATCTTCTCTTGCTCCCATATTATAACCATCTTTATAACCGATTGGGACTATTGCCACATTGGTTTCTTTTTTAGTTTTATATGTGTTTAAATATCCCACATTAAAATCTTTAGGTAAAGTTTTTATCTCTGCGACTTGAGAATTTAGTTCTCCTATTTTTTTTAGTCCCGTGTAATTTGTTGCATCTACTCGCCCTAAAAAAGCCGAACCAATTCTTGCACAATTTAGTCTCATTTCCGGATAATTTATAAATGCAGGAGAATTACATACATGTTTTAATTTTATTTTTATATTTTCTTTTTCTAATGCCTGTACAACTTGTACAAAATTTTCGAATTGTTGGATTGTAGATTTGTTATTTTTGTAATATGCTAAAGAAAAATGTGTAAATATTCCTTCAACTGTTATATTTTTATTTAGATTTTTTATTGTATTTATGATTAATTCTTTATTTTCATGTAAAAAACCATACCTTCCAAAGCCTGTATCAATTTTTATATGTGCCTTTATTTTTTTACCTTCTTCTGCTATATTATTAGCAAGTTCTGCACTTTCTTTTGAGCCAATTGTTATTGTAATGTTGTTTTCTACCATTTTCTCTATTTCTTCTTTTATTGCTGTGGAAGACATGTTCAAAATATTTATTTCTTTATTTATATTTCTTAATTCTATTGCTTCCTCAGTTGTAGCCACTGCAAGTGTAGTTATTCCATTTTCTATTAAAAAATTAGAATATTCTTTCAAACCTAAACCGTATCCATTGCCCTTTACTACTCCAATTATTGTATATTCATCAGTGTCTACTTGACTTTTTATTATATTTATATTATGCCTTAAATCATTTTTATTTATTATTAATGTGTTCAAATTATTTCCCTCTTATCTTAGTTTTTATTTCTGCTAAATTTTTGTATAATTTTTCGCTCATTTTGTATAATTTATATTTTATAGGTTTAAAGTTTATATATACTTCTCCTACAAACTCTGTAAACTCTGCATTAAATCCTTTTTTAAATCTATATAATCCATAATGTGGATCTTTTTCATCTACTATTCCTGTTACACCTCTAAAATCATACATGTCTTTTCCATGTTCAATAGAATATTTTATCATTTCCCACTGTAATAAATAATTTGGCATTAAATTTCTATGTTCATTACTACTTGCTCCATATAAATACCATACTTTATTTCCATAGATTATATCTATAATTCCAGATACTGGTTGTCCATTATAATAAGCCATCATTAGTTTTAAATGTTCTGGTGCTAACACATCATACATTTTTTCGAAATATGAAAGTGGTCTTATCATAAAATTATCTCTTTTCCCAGTTACTACCATAATTTTATGAAAATCTTTTAAATCTTCTCTTGTTCCCTCTCTTATTTCTATTCCTTTTTTCGTGGCCAATCTTACATTGTATCTTGTTTTTTGATGAAATGCAGAAAATATTTCATCTTCTGTTTTTCCCTTTATATCTAATCTAAAAACATATCTTGGTTGAATTCCATCACTAAAGTTTTTGCCTTTATCATTTATTTTAAATCCTAAACTTTTTATTATTTCCTTAAATTCTTCATCATCACTTTTTATATCTGGTTCCATTCTTAATGTAAATGCTTTATATTTTTTAGCCAATTCTTTTAACCCATCAGATAATTCTTTTAAAACTTTCTCATCATGGATATCACAAATTGGTCCTCTAGAAACATACATGAAATTACCAAATATAGGTATTTTTCTAATTAATACACTAATTGCTCCTACAATATTTCCTTCTTTATCTTTAGCTAAGACTACTTCATTTGTCCAACTTTCTTTTACTTTGCCCCATTCTAATGATTGCTGAAAGTTGCATCTATCATGAGCTTCTAAAAATTCTTTGTATTTTTTTTCTTCTTCATTTGCTAATAATATCATTATTCCCTCCATTTTTTCCAAAAGTCCGCCAAATCTCGTCGGGGTTTATATATTTTAATTCGCTCATTGTTTCCCACCGGCGCTGTAACAAGGCTTTCGCCTTTAACAGCCCACGGCGGTCCCCACGGAACAATTCGCTTTTAAAATATATAAAGCCCCTGCGTTTGGCTACCTTAGCATACAATTAATTAAAATCTAATGAATAATAAGAATTTTATAAATTCAATTCAATTTTTTTACCAGTAGGAACATATTGTGTATACTTCACGTGGCACATGTCTAGCATCTTTTTAGATGCCTTTACACTATCTGTATCTTTATACTTATCATCCATATATATTATCTCTTTTATTCCAGATTGAATTATTGCTTTTGCGCACTCATTACATGGAAATAGAGCCACATAAACTTTGCTTCCTTTTAGAGATGTTCCTGTATAATTTAGTATTGCATTTAATTCTGCATGACATACATATGGATATTTTGTATCTAATACGTTTCCTTCTCTTTCCCAAGATATGTCTTCATCAGAACATCCTATTGGAAATCCATTATATCCCATTGATAAAATCTTATTATCTTGGCTAACTATGCATGCTCCTACTTGTGAATTTGGGTCTTTGCTTCTTTCTCCTGAAAGAAGTGCAATTCCCATAAAATACTCATCCCAATTTATATATTTTTCTCTTTTTGGCATATTTTTTGCTCCTTTTATATTTTTTCGACTGTCATTCCTTCTTTAGAGTCTTTAACTACATATCCTTTTTCCTTTAACTCATCTCTTATTGCATCTGATGTAGCCCAATCTTTATTTAATCTTGCTTGTTTTCTTTTTTCTAATAATTCCTTTATCTCTTCTGGCAATTCCTCTTCCTTTTTATAAATAGGTTCTTCTATTTTTATTCCAAGCACTTCATCAAATTTTAATAATAAATCTGCAAACTTCTTACTTTTTATAGGATTTTTTATAACATCCCATACCACACTCATAGCTACAGGCATATTTAAATCATCATTTATTGCTTCATGGAATTTATTTTCGTATTCTTCTATTTGTTTATCACTAGCATCCTCTGTTCCATTTTTGTGTTTTAAATATCCCTCTTTTAATCTTACTAATGCACTTTGGCTACTAGCTAAAGCTTCCCAAGTAAAATTAAGCTTATTTCTATAGTGTGCAGTATAGCACATCATTTTAAAGCTAAGTGGATCATATCCTTTTTCCATTAAATCTGTTACCAAGTAAGCATTTCCTAAGCTCTTAGACATCTTTCCACCATCTATTAAAAGGTAATCACAATGCATCCAAAATCTTGCAGGAATTTTACCTGTTTCTCCTTTACTTTGGGCAATTTCATTTTCATGGTGAGTTGGAATTAAATCAATTCCTCCTGTATGTATGTCAAAAACCTCTCCTAAATACTTATTACTCATAGTTGAGCATTCTATATGCCAACCTGGATAAGCAAGTCCCCATGGGCTTTCCCACTTCATTATATGGTTTTCAGGTGCTTTTATAAATAAAGCAAAATCATATGGGTTTCTCTTTTCTTCATCTACTTTAACCCTTGCACCTGCTTTTTGATTTCTTACATCTATTCCTGATAACAATCCATATTTATCTAGTTTAGACACATCAAAGTATATTGCTGTTGAAGTTTCATATGCATATCCATTATCTAATAATTTTTGGACAAACTCTATCATTTCTTTTATGTGGTCTGTAGCTTTACAAATTATTTCTGGTTTATCTATATTTAATCTTTCAAAATCCTCAAAAAATTTCTCTGTGTAAAATTCAGCAATTTCTAGGGGTGTCTTTTTTTCTTGTTTTGCCGCTTTTATCATTTTGTCTTCACCCTCATCTGCATCTGAAACTAGGTGTCCTACATCTGTTATATTCATTGCATGTTTTAAATTATACCCATTATATTTAAGTACTCTTCTTAAAGTATCCATGAATATATATGATTTCATATTTCCAATTGTTGCATCTTTATATACAGTTGGTCCACAAGAATAAATTCTAACTGTATTTCCTTCTAGTGGATTAAATTCTTCTTTTGTCTTTGTCAATGTATTATAAAAGTATATTTTCATTATTCCTCCTCTAAAAAATTATAGCATTTTTACATGTTTGCAGGTCGCTATCTATTAGCGACCTAAATATTCATTTTTATGCTTCTACTATAACAGTTCTAGTTACAGATGCTTCTTTTCCACTAGAATTTTTCACTGTATATGTTATTTTGTATTCTCCAGCAGTAGTTGTATCTACTGTACCAGTTGTTACAATTTTATTTGTCAAACTTCCATCTATACTATCTGTTGCAGTTGCACCCGGGTCTGAAAATGCTTCTCCTACTTTAATTTTTATTTCTTTATCTCCATTTAATGTGATTTGTGGCGTACTTGTGTCATCTGATCCATTTCCTTTTACAATTACAGTTCTAGTTACAGTTGCTACATTTCCTGCTGCATCTTTAACAGTATAAGTAATTTTATATGTTCCTGCTTTTTTAGTATCCACATTACCAGAAATTTCTATTTTGCTTGTTAAATCTCCATCTCTGTCATCTGTTGCAGTCGCTCCGCTCTTCTGTATAAGTATCATTTATTTTTAAAGTTATATTTTCATCTCCATTTAATTTTATTACAGGTTTTGTTGTATCTGGAGAAGCTGTATGAACTGTACATACATCTTTTATTACTAATGTATATTCAGCATCTTTTGCTTTTTGCCATGCAGTATCTGTTTCTGCATTTGGTCTAGTAATAAATATTTTTGTTTCTTTATTTGGGCAAAATTCATTTGCAATTAGTCCTGTATCCTTACATATATCTACGCTTACATGACAAGTGCATTGTTCTGTAGGAACTGTTCCTTTAACAAAATATTCTGTATATGTCCAATCCCCTCTTGGATCTTGCTTACAAAATTCAGTTGCAAGCATTCCTGAGCTTTTACATACAGTTGCTGTTACTACTCCATCTGGTCTTGTGCTTGAGAAATATTTAGATGCAAGACCTTCGTGTGCTGGTTTCATTACTCTTGACCATAATAATCCTGCTGGGTTTGTTCCACTCCATTTTACTTCAACATTATAATCATATCCAAACCATGTTGCTGCAGAATAATATGGTGTAAATCCACAAAGCCATCTATCATAATTATCATCAGTTGTACCTGTTTTAGCAGCGACACTCATTCCAGAAATTGCACAATATGTTGCTGTTCCAGATTTTACTGGTTGTGTTAAAACTTCTTTTACCACATATGCTGCAGATTTTGACATGACTGTTCTCATATCTTGTTTAGTTTCCAAAACCACATTTCCATCTTTATCTGTTACTTTTGTAAAGAAAGTTGGTTCAATATACACACCATCATTTGCAATAGTTGCATATGCAGCTGCCATTTCTAATGTTGTTACACCATTTGTCAAACCTCCTAGTGCTAATCCGTAGTAATTATCTTTTTCTTCATCCAAAGTTGTTATTCCCATATTCTTTAAAAATTCAATAGAATTTTGTGGTCCTATTCTCAATATAGCT
The DNA here is from genome assembly GCA_051891435.1 of Clostridia bacterium. Classification (GTDB taxonomy): domain Bacteria; phylum Bacillota; class Clostridia; order TANB77; family CAG-508; genus UMGS1933. Next base: position 12,732 of record JBJFFE010000037.1, read on the forward strand.
TCTGCCATTGGAATATTTTGAGATGTTTCTATTGCATATCTTGTAGTACATAGTCCTCTATATCCTGTTGAATTTTTAACGAACTTGTTTCCTATAGTTTTTGGCACATCATCAAATGATGTTGCTGCTGTTATTATTCCTTTTTCTATACCAGGAGCCACAACAGCCAATGGTTTCATAGAAGAACCTGTTTGTCTTGGGCTCTGAGTTGCACGGTTTAATCCAAATGATGTTTTTTGTCCTAGCCCTCCAACTGTTGCAATAACATATCCTGTTTTATGGTCTATAATTGTCATTGCTGCTTGAGATTCATAAGTTACTCCATCTACTGTAGCTGTAATTTTATATTTATCTTGAGCGAATTCATTTTCCATGATGTTTTGAATTGCAGTATTTTGAGTAGAATAAATTGTTATACCACTGCTTGTAACATATAGTTTTGCATATTCATATGTCCAATCATTTTTTTCCATTAATTCCTTAATTACTTCATTTACTGTTGCATCTGTATGATAAGAATATACATTTTCTATAATTTTACCTTCTTCAAATTTTAATCCAGCATCTACTTCAGCAATTGCTGCATCATATTCCTCTTGACTTATATACTTACCAGGATTTTCTTTTTCAAGTTCTAACATTTTTGCCAAAACAGTTTTTGTTCTTCTTTTAATTAAATCCATCTTTTCTGTTTTTTCTTCTTCTGTTTCATCTTCAAATGGGTTATATGAGTTTGGTGAATTATTTATACCTGCTAAAAATGCACTTTCTGCTAAACTTAAATCACTAGCACTTTTGCTAAAGTAATAATTAGATGCAACCTCAACCCCATACGCTCTATCTCCTAAGAAGATTAAATTTAAATATAGTTCTAATATCTGGTCTTTAGATAGTTCTTGTTCTATATAATATGCTCTAGCCATTTCTTTTGCTTTTCTTTCCCAGCTTCTATCCTTCTCTTCTGTTAGGTTTTTTATCATTTGTTGTGTTATAGTACTACCACCATAGCTTGCTGATCCAATTCCAATTTTACTTAGAACCCATTTACCTGTTGCTGCAACTGTTCTTTTTATATCAACACCACTATGCTCATAAAATCTTTCATCTTCTATTGCAACAAAAGCCTTAGGTAAATATGGAGACATTTCTGATATTTTTATGCTATCTCTATTTTCTTCTCCACTAAGAGTTGCTATTACTTCTCCATTTATATCTTTAACTACAGAATTCTCGTGTTTTATTGCGACCTCTGCCATATCTAATTTTGCTTCTTTACACATTGTATATATTTTTCCTATTACAATTCCTGCTAATATTAAAACAATAATTGCTATTACAAAAAGTATTTTTTTTGCTATTTTCCAAAATTTAGATTTCTTTTTGTTTTCTTTTTTAGCTCTTTTGCTTTCCTTTTTATTATTTGTTTTATATCTTTTAGTTTTTTTCTTTTCTTCCATGGCTTTACCCCCCATTTATTTACCTTTTTATTATATTATATTAATGTATAAAATTCAAGAAAAATCTTGCAATATATCTTGTATATTTGTTACAATTTTAGCCCCTTCTTTTAGTAAACTATTGCTCCCGCTTTGCAGTAGTATTGGTTATATTTCCGTGGCACTACATAGACCTCTTTCCCCTGCTCCAAAGCATAATCTACTGTTATTAAAGCTCCGCTTTTTTCCCTTGCCTCAATTACAAGTATCCCATCAGAAATAGCACTTATTATTCTATTTCTTCTTGGGAAATTATTTTTATTTGGTTTAGTTCCCAAAGGATATTCTGAAATAATTAAACCATTTTTATCTATTATTTCATGCATTAATTGAATGTTCTCTTTAGGATACACTAAATCAATACCAGTTCCGATTACTGCTATTGTTTTTCCTTCTGCCAATAATGCTCCCTCATGCGCAAATGTGTCTATCCCTAAGGCTAATCCACTAATTATTGTTATATTATTTTTTGCTAATAAATAAGAAAAGGCTTGTGACATTGTTTTTCCATATTCCGTACAAGTTCTACTTCCAACCACTGCAATACTTTTTTCTTTTAATAAGCTTTTATTCCCTAATATATATAATGCAATAGGTGCATTTTCTATGTATTTTAATTTGTCTGGGTATTCTTTATCACATATAGTAATTAGTTCTATTTTATGTTCTTTCATATATTGTTCATATAGATTTAAATCTTTTTTGTTTTTTGAATTTAATATTTGGTTTATTTCTTCTTTTGTAAAATTTTTCTTTAGTTCTTTTTCTTCCATACTCCACAATTTTTCTGGAGTATATTTTTTTAAGGTTTTTCTTAATTTTTCAGGGCTTAAACTTAGCTTTGTAAGCCATATCCAATATTTGATATTTTGCATATTTTTTTCCTTTCTGCCCCCAAAATATTAATTATAATTCTACCTATATTCCGCCTATATTTCGCCCAAATCTGAAAATCATACAAAAGGTAGGCTGACTAACAATTTTTTGCAGCCTTAATAATATTATTCATTAGCATTGCTATTGTCATCGGTCCTACTCCTCCTGGTACCGGCGTAATATATGATGCTTTTTGAGATACAGTTTCAAAATCTACATCTCCACACACTTTTCCTTCTTCATTTCTATTTATTCCAACATCTACTACAACTGCTCCTTCTTTAACCATATCCCCAGTTATAAATTTTGATTTTCCTATTGCACACACTAAAATATCTGCTTGTTTTGTTAGTTCCGTAAGGTTTTTAGTTCTTGAATGGCATACTGTAACAGTAGCATTTTTGTTTAATAAGCATTGTAGCATTGGTTTTCCTACAATATTGCTTCTTCCTATTATAACTGCATGTTTTCCTTCTATTTCAATATTGTACTCACTTAACATTCTCATTATTCCAAAAGGTGTACAAGAAACAAAACAATCTTGATTTAAACTTAATTTTCCTACATTTATAGGGTTAAATCCATCTACATCTTTTTCAGGTTTAATTGTTCTAAATGCTAAATTAATATCTAAATGTTTTGGTATTGGACTTTGAAGTAAAATCCCATGAACATCATCTCTATTATTTAGCTCATTAATTAAGTCTAATAATACCTGCATTTCTATATTTGCATCTAGCAAATGTTCTTCATATTCAATTCCAACCTCTTCACAAGCTTTACTTTTATTTCTTACATAAATTTTAGAGCTTGGGTCATCTCCTACCATAATTACTGCAAGTTTTGGAAAAATATTTTTGTCCTTTAATTCATCTACTTTCACTTTTAACTCTTCTCTAGTTTTTTTAGCTAAAGCTTTACCATCTAAAATAATTGCCATTTAATAAATCACTTCTCTTTTTTTACGGTAATTATATCACATATATAATAATTTGCAATTGTTTTTTAGGCATAAAAATAAAATGCACTGCCCCCACAGTACAAAATAATAGAGTGCCATTAAATTAATTGCGAAATTTTGTTCTTTTAATATTGATTTTTATAAATTCCTATGTTATACTGTCCAACATAGGAAATGAGGATAAGCAGATGTGGTTTGCCACTTTTTATCCACAACTTATGTTGTGAGTGAGGAGGTGGTGCTATGATAGAAGCTGTTTTATTAGAAATAATATATCTACTTTTATTTGGCTTAGTTGTCGAAACTATTATAGTATTTGCCTTAGTTATACTGGTTATAATTTTAAGCAAATAGACAATAAAAAAACACATCTGTAACTTGCCCAGTTCGGTGTGTTTTTTTACATATCAATTGGCAAACCACGTTTGTGGTTCTTCATTTCCTATATTTATTATACAAAGTTTTTAATTTTTTGTCAATTACTATCTTGTTTTTTATATGTAGAACACATTTGGAGCTTCCTGTCAGATTTGAACTGACGACCTATTGATTACTAATCAATTGCTCTACCAGCTGAGCTAAGGAAGCATATTTCATTTTTTAGGGCAAGGGCTTAAGCCTTGCCCCTATAAATTTTACAGTTAAATTACAAAATATTTTTATTCTTCTGTCATTATATTTTTACTAGCTTTTTTTCTTATTCTTTGTATCGCATTATCTACTGACTTTACTGGTGCCTCTAATTTTTCTGCTATACTTATATAACTTTCTCCTCTAGCATATCTTGTTAAAACTTGTTTTTCAAAGTCACTTAATGTTTGATCTATTTTTGTTTCTATGTTTTTGTAATATTCTTTTTTGGTTATTGTGTCTAGCGGATCTTCTAATACTTGTAGTTCTAATTTTTCTAATAATTCCATATCGTTATCATCATCATATGCATTTGCATTTAACGATATTGATGAATTTAGTGGCATATGTTTTTGCCTATTAGACGTTTTTATCGCAGTAATTAATTGTCTTTCTATACACATATTAGCAAAAGATTTAAAAGAACTTTCTTTTTGTGGATTAAAGCTTTTTACAGCTTTATAAAGTCCAATCATTCCTTCTTGCACAATATCTTCTCTTTCAGCACCGATTATGAAATATTTGCTAACTTTCATATCTACTAAATCTTTATATCGTTTTAGCAAATATTCTAGAGCATCTTTATCCCCATTTTTTGCCATTTCTGCCAATTCTTCATCTGTTTTATTTAAGCTGTCTTTTAATGAGAATGCTGTTTGTAAAACCATATTCCTTCTTTTGCCTCCGCTTTTTGTTTTTTCTTATTATATTAGTAAAATCCTTTAGTGTCAAGAGTTTTATTTTATTTTTCTAAGATTATTGTCACTGGTCCATCATTTAACAAACTTACCTTCATATCTGCACCAAACTCTCCATGTTCAACTTTTCTTACTTTGTCTTTACATTTTTCTATAAAATACTCATATAATTCATTTGCTTTTTCTGGTTTTGCCACATCTGTAAAGCTTGGTCTATTTCCCTTTCTACAATCTGCATATAATGTAAATTGAGACACTATTAGTAATTCTCCATCTATATCTTTTATTGATAAATTCATTTTTTGATTCTCATCTTCAAATACCCTTAAATTACATAATTTTTCTACTAGGAAGTCAGCTGTTTGTCGATTATCTTCTGGTCCTACCCCAAGTAGAACTAAAAAACCTTTTTTTATTTGACCGATTATTTTACTATTTACTTCAACTTTAGCATTACTTACTCTTTGTATAACTAATTTCATTATTTCCTCCTAAACATTCACCTTATATTCTATGTCCTCCATAAATGGAAATAGCTCCATTACCTTTTTTAGTGTTATTATTTGTGTTTTTGGATGAGGATTTTTTTCTTTTACTGTTATTAGTTCATTTGAATAACAGTTTTTTTGTAATTTGGTTAAAATATATCTTCTTTCCATATATGTGTAATATATTTGGTATCCTTCATCTAGTTCTTTCCATAAACGTTCTATTGTGTAGTCTTTGTCCATAAATTTTCTCCTATTATTTAATCATTGTCTCAAATTGGTTTTCTGTTATTACCTCTACCCCTAATTCTTGTGCTTTTAATAATTTACTTCCTGCTTCTTCTCCGGCTAATACATAGCTTGTTTTTTTAGATACTGAGCTTGAAGTTTTTCCTCCAAAACTTTCTATTATTTTACTTGCTTCATCTCTTGTATATTTTTCTAAACTTCCTGTTAATACAAAAGTTTTTCCCTCAAATCTTTTATCTTTAATTGTTTCTTCTTTGTCTGCCATGTTTACTCCTGCCGTAGCTAATTTATTAAGTAAGTCTTTTGTTTGTTCTTGTTCAAAGAATTCGTATATACTTTTAGCTGTTATTTCTCCTACATCTTCTGTTTCTGCTAGGTCAGCTAATGGGGCTTCATTCAAATTTTCTATTGTTTTATATTTCTTTGCTAAAGTTTTTGCAGATTTTGTTCCAATATGCCTTATTCCTAAAGCACATATTAGCTTATCTATGCTATTTTTCTTACTTTTTTCTATTGAGTCTATTAGATTCTGAGCAAATTTTTCTCCATCTTTTTTTAATGATTTTATATCCTCTTTTTTCAAATAATATATGTCTGCAATTGTTTTTACTAGTTCTTTTTCATATAATTGCTCTATTATTTTTTCTCCGAAGTCCTTCTATATTCATTCCTTCTTTTGAAGCAAAATGAATTATATTTCTTAGGTTTCTTGCTTTACATTCTATTCCTATACAACGAGTTACGGCTTCTCCCTCTTCCCTTATAACTGGTCCACCACATACTGGGCATGTTGTTGGCATAACAAAAGTTCTTTCTTTACCAGTTCTTTTGGTTTTTACAGCTTTTACAACTTCTGGTATTACATCCCCTGCTTTTTGAATTACTACTGTATCTCCTATTTTTAGTCCTTTTTCTTTTATAAAGTCTTCATTATGAAGTGTTGTTTTAGAAATTGTTGATCCAGCCACCTTTACTGGTTCTAATATTGCCATTGGTGTAATTGCACCTGTTCTTCCTACTTGGCAAATAATATCTTTTAATATAGTTTCTTTTTGTTCTGGTGGATATTTATATGCAATTGCCCATTTTGGCACTTTAAATGTTGTACCCAAAAATTCTCTTTGTTCTAAATTATCTACTTTTACAACTGCTCCATCTATTCCAAAACTTAAGAATTCTCTATCTTCCCCTATTTTATTAATTGCATTTATTACTTCTTCAATATTACTACATAAAATTTTAACTGGGTTAACATTAAATCCTAGTTTTTCCATATATAGTAATGATTCATAATGTGATGTAAATTTTATATCTTTACTCTTTTGAACATTAAATATGAAAATATCTAAAGGTCTTTTTTTACATATACTACTATCTAATTGTCTAAGTGAACCTGCTGCTAAATTTCTTGCATTTGCAAATTTTTCTCCTTCTTCCAACTCATCATTTAATCTTTCAAAATCTTCTTTTCCTATAAAAACTTCTCCACGTACAATAATATCTACTGGTTCTTTTAATGTTTTTGGTATGTGCTTTATTGTTCTTAAATTTTCTGTAATGTCCTCTCCAACTTGTCCATTTCCTCTTGTTGCTCCCCTTACAAAAATACCTTTTTTATATTCTAGTGCTACAGATAATCCATCTATTTTGGTTTCCACTACATATTTTACATCTTCAGTAATATCTTTTTTCACTCTAGCATCGAATGCTTCTACTTCATCAAAAGAGAATACATCTTGTAAACTTTGAAGTGGGACTTCATGTTTCACTTTTTCAAATCCTTCTTTTACGGTTCCTCCAACTTTTTGTGTTAAAGAGTCTTTATCTATAAATTCTGGGAATTCTTTTTCTAAGTTTCTTAGTTCTACCATAAGCATGTCATATTCAAAATCACTTATTTCTGGTTTATCTTCATCATAATACTTTTCTGCATAATATTTAGTTAACCTATTTAATTCATCAATTCTTTCTTTAGCTTTATTTTTATCCATTGTACGTAAACCTCTTTTATCAAAATCTATTTCATATTATATATTTTTTGATTTAGTTATGCAATATCAAATGGTTAAATTTTCTTGACTTTTCTTTTTATATTTTATATTATAAGAACAGTAAGAGGTGTTTTTATGCAAGAGGATATGCTTATTCCTAAAGAGGATAAATTAGAAATAAATTTACACAATATGCAAGTTCTTGAAGCTGAATATTATTTAGATAAGTTTATTACTACTGCTCCAGCTAATATTAAAGAAATTATTGTAATTCATGGATATAAAAAAGGTCAAGCTTTACTTAATATGGTACGACACGATTTTAAACATAAACGTATAAAAGAAAAAGTAATTCCTTTTAATAAGGGAATTACAATATTTTTCTTGAAATAAGACTTTAAAGAGCTATGTTTCCATAGCTCTTTTCATTTCTGGATATATGGTAAGCATGCCATAAACTTACATCTCTCGGGTTGCCCCTGTTTGCCATCGGCGTGTGGTCGGCACAATATTTTACCACCACATATATCCATTTTTATTGTATTTAAATTATAGCATTTTTATTCACTTTTGTAAAGTAATTTATTATTTCTAATTGTGCTTTTATATTTCTGTCTCTTATATGCCAAAATGTTAAAATTGAATTACATTTATTAACTTCTTGAATAACAGTTTGCAGTTTTATTACTACTTGAACCTTTTCCCTATTATTAATTGCTTTTAATAATAAAATTGTATCATCATTATTTACATCTTCTAGTATATAGTCTGGTCTCTCTATAATATTTGGAATATATGTTATATACTTTTCATAATCCTCAGGATGTCTTTTTCGAATATGCTCTTTCCTCTCATCCGTCAATATAACCTCATCAGTAATGATTTTTTCTTTATATTTTTCTAATTTTTTTATATCTATTTTTCCAATATATTGCAACAGACAAACCTCTTTTTTTGTTTTTTATATAATAACACGTTATTGTCTTTTTTGCAATATTTTCTCATCTACATTATTCGACAAATAAATACCTAGCATCAAATACAAAACACATTTTTTCTTGACTTTTTTTATTATATTTTATATGATAAGAACCATAAGAGGTGTTTAATGTGCAAGAGGATATGTTTATACCACAAGAAGATAAATTAGAAATTAATTTACACAATATGCAAGTTCTTGAGGCTGAATATTATTTAGATAAGTTTATTACTACTGCCCCAGCTAATATTAAAGAGATTGTTGTAATTCATGGGTATAAAAAAGGTCAAGCTTTACTTAATATGGTACGACATAATTTTAAACATAAACGTATAAAAGAAAAAGTAATTCCTTTTAATAAGGGAATTACAATATTTTTCTTAAAATAAAACTTTAAAGAGCTATGTTTCCATAGCTCTTTAAAAACGAATGTTATTTGGCAGGTGTGCCCTTTCCTGCATTTCTTTTGACCTATTATTAGGTGTGTAGCAGCACAATCTCTACTTCAAACAACTATTTATATTGTATTTAAATTATAACATTTTTATTCTCTTTTGTAAATAATTTTATTTCTTTTTCTCAATTTCTCTAAATTACTATTTCTTATTATCCAAGCTGTCATTATTGAATTTTGAGGATGCTTTATACTATTAACAGTATTTAGTTTGATTATAACATTTAAATTATTTTTTCCCAGTTTACCAATAAAAAATAATGTATCTTTGTTTTTTAAATCTTCTATTACTTCATTTGGTTGTCGTACAGTATTTTCTATGTTATCTATTATTATTCCATAATCAGCTGTATGATTTTCATATATATGTATTCTTCTTTCTTCTGTTAATATAACTTCATCAGTAATAATTTTTTCACTATATTTTCCTAGTTTTTCAATATCTAATTTTCCAATATATTGCAACAGACAAACCTCTTTTTTTGTTTTTTATATAATAACACATTATTGTCTTTTTTGCAATATTTTTCCATCTACATTATTCGACAACTATTTTTCCAATTAAGTCATAGTCTTTTATGTCTGTTATTTTGCAATTTATCCATGTTCCTTCTTGTAATTGTTTTGTGTTTTTTACAAATACTACTCCATCTTCATTTGGTATGTCCATATATGTTCTTCCAACGTAATATTTATCGTCAAATGTTTTTGTTTCTATTAATACTTCATAAGTTTTGCCTAATGTTTTTTCTAAATTTTCTTTTGACGCTTTTTTAGCTATTTCCATTATCTTATTATATCTTCTTTGTTTTGTTTTATAATGTATTTGTTCTGAGAGCCTTGCTGCTGGTGTTCCTTCTTCTTTTGAATATTTAAATACCCCAAGTTTATCGAATTTTGCTTTTGATACAAAATTTGTAAGAAGCTGAAAATCCTCTTCAGTCTCACCTGGGAATCCTACTATAAGTGATGTTCGAAGTATTGCATCTGGTATTTCTTTTTTTATTTTTTCTATTAAGTTTTCAATGTCTTTTCCTGTAGTTTTTCTATTCATTCTTTTTAGAACTCTGTCTGATATGTGTTGAATTGGAATATCAAAATAGCTACAAATATTTTTATTGTTTTTAACAACTTCTATTAGATCATCTGTTATACTTTCTGGATAAGCATATAAGAATCTAATCCATTTAAATTCTTTTATTTTAGCAAGTTCTGCTAAAAGTTCTGGAAATCTTGATTTTCCATATAAGTCTATTCCATATTTGGTTGTATCTTGTGCAATTACTATTATTTCCTTATATCCTTGCTTGCTAAGTTTTTTTGCTTCTTCTATAATTTCTTCAAAAGGCCTACTTATATATGGTCCTCTAATATTTGGTATTGCACAATATGTACATCTGTTGCTACATCCTTCTGCAATTTTTAAGTATGTAGTTGTTTTTCCTGTTGTAATTATTCTATTTAAATAGTCCATTTTTTCAGTATGCATTTCTTCTTTGTTTTTTACTAAGTCCTCAATTTTTTCCCAAAAGTTTGGGTATTCATCTATACTTAAAAATAGGTCTACTTCAGGTATAGCTTTTTCTAATTCTTTTTTATATCTTTGTACTAAGCAACCCATTGCAATTAAATATTTACATTTGCCAATTTTTTTATATTCTGCCATTTCTAGTATTGTGTTTATTGCTTCTTCTTTGGCAGATTCTATAAAGCCACATGTGTTAATTACTATAATTTCTGCTTCTTCTACGTTATTTACTATTTTATAATTGTTGCTTTTAAATAGCCCTATTGCCATTTCTGTGTCTATTAAATTTTTTGTACATCCTAGTGATATAAATCCTACATTCATTAATATTACCTCAATATTTCCGCCGCATCTCGTCGTAGTTTGATTTTTCTTTTTTCAGGCTCCTCTAAGTAATTCCTACTCAGATTCTCCTAAAAAAAGAAAAATGAAACCACTGCGTGCGGCTATATTTTTACAAAAATAATTCATAGTCTAAACAGAAGTATCTTCATTATCGTCCCAGTCATTGTTACACATATTTTTTCTTGTCATTTCTAATAGATTTAATTTTGTAAATCCTTCTACTTGGCATTTTGTTCTGTCTTTTTTTAGTTCTTCTTTTAGTAATTTTTCAATTTCGTTTTTACATTCTTCTGTTTTCATATCAATATAATCAATTATTATAATTCCGCCAATGTCTCTAAGTCTTAGTTGTTTTGCAATTTCAATTGTAGCTTCTTTGTTTACCTGATATATTGTTTTTTCCATATCCTTTTTGCCTACAAATTTACCTGTATTTACATCTATTGCTGTTAACGCCTCAGTTTTATCTATTGTTATAAAGCCTCCACATTTTAGCCAAATCTTTCTTTGATTCATTTTTTCTATTTGGCTTTTTAAATCATATATTGTAAATAAATCTTCATTTTCCCTTAATTCAATTTTCAAATTAAATTCTTGTAATATGCCAGAAATAGCTGTATAAATTTCTTTATCGTTAACAATTATTCTTTCTAAATTTCTATCTATAATGTCTAATATTGTTCTTCTAATTAGTGCTTGATTATCATATACAAGTTTTGGAGAATTACTTTTGGCTAGCTTATTTTGTATTTTTTCCCATTCTTTTATTAATTTTTCTAAATCTTTTTTTATTTCTTCTTCTGTTTTATTTTCTCCTGCTGTTCTAATTATTGCTCCCATATTTTTTGGTAAAATGTTTTTTACAATTTTTATTAGTCTTTGTTTTTCTTCTTCATTTTCTATTTTTTGTGATACTGTTATAAAGCTAGAATTTGGAAGTAATACAATAAATCTTCCTGGCAAGTTTATATGTGTAGATACTTTTGCTCCTTTTGTAAGTGTTCCATCCTTTTTTATTTGTACAACTATATCTTGTCCTGATTTTAAAACATCTGATATTTGTTTATCATCAAGATTTACTTTATTTGTTTTTTCATCAACTTTTGGAAGTACATCTTTCAATTTTATTAATGTGTTTTTTTCTTCACCTATATCAATAAATGCTGATTGCATTCCTGATAAAACATTTTGTACTTTTCCTAAATATATATTTCCTTCTAATCGTCTTTGATTTTCATGTTCTTCATGTTTTTCTAGTAAAATTCCATTTTGAACTAGCATGATTGTTTTTACATTTTCTTTTTTGTTTATTAATAGTTCTAACATTTGGTCTCCTTTTAATTAAATTTATTCATTGCAGAATCAATACCATTTTTTATGAATTCTATTACCGCTTCTTTTGCTTTTTTTACTCCTTCGTCTAACCTTAAAGACTCTTCTTTTGAAATTTTACCTATTACATAATTTATTAAATCTTCTTTATATTCTGGGCTTCCTATCCCCACTCTTACTCTTGGGAAGTTTTGAGTAGCTAAACATTCTGTTACAGATTTCATTCCATTATGTGTTCCTGGGCTTCCTTTTTTTCTTATTCTTATTTTGGCTGCTTCCAAGTCAATGTCATCATATATAACAAGAACATTTTCTTCTGGAATTTTATAAAAATTTTTAAACTTTATTACACTTCTTCCACTGTCATTCATATAGGTCTGTGGTTTTAATAAAATTACTTTTTCTCCTTCAATTTGTCCCATCCAAAATAAGCCCTCAAATTTGTTCTCACTAACCTCAATTTTATATTCATTTGCTATTTTATTTATTACATTAAATCCCATGTTGTGCCTAGTATTTGCATATTCTTTTTCTGGATTGCCTAAACCTACTATTAAATACATTATTTTCTCCTATTTTTATAAATTTCTTGCCATTTGTACTCCAGAACATGATGCCATCATTAATCCTCTTGTCATTCCTCCACCATCACCTATAGAGTATAATCCTTTTACACTTGTTTCAAAGTTTTTATCTATTACAACTTTATTACTGTAAAATTTAATTTCTGGTGCATAAAGCAAATTATCTGGGTTTCCAAATCCTTCTACTACTTTATCTACTGCTCTTATAAATTCTAATATACTTACCATTGTTCTGTATCCAAGTGCAAATGTTATATCTCCTGCAACTGCTGATTTTAATGTTGGTACTACTGAATTTCTTTCTAGTTCATAATCCCAAGTTCTTTTTCCTCTATATATATCTCCTAGTCTTTGAACTACTATATTTCCTGCCCCTAAATCATTCAAGTTTTGTGCAACATTACGTCCATATTCAATCGGTTTTTTAAATGGATGTGTAAAATGGTGTGATACAAGTATTGCTAAATTCGTATTCGTGCTTTTTATTTCTTTATATGAATGTCCATTTACTAATGTTAAATTGTTATCATAAACTTCTGCAGAAACAAACCCACTTGGATTTTGGCAGAATGTTCTTACTTTATCCCTAAATGGTCCTACCCTTCCTATAAATTTTGCTTCATACATATATTTGTTAACATCCTTCATTATTTCATCAGGTAATTCATATCTTACACCAATATCTACTATTCCTGTTTCTGAATTAATACCATGTTTATTACACATATCAACTAGCCAATTTGCACCTTTTCTTCCTACTGCAAGTACAACTTTATCTGCATAAATATCTGTTAATTCACAGGTTTCATCTTCTACATATTTTGCTTCCTTAACTCTTACACCTTTTACTTGATTATTTTCTATTATAAGGTCAGAAACTGTAGTTTGAAATCTCATTTCTATTCCGTTTTGTTCTAGGTATTCTTCCATTCTTTGATAAACTTCATGGCTTTTTTCTGTGCCTAGATGTCTGATTGGAATATTTATTAATCTTATTCCCTCTTTATGAGCTCTTTCGTTTATTTTTGCAATTTCTTCTTTATATTCTGTTCCTTCTAAATGCTTATCTGCCCCAAATTTTAAATAAATTTCATCTGCATAATCTATAAGTTTTTTAGTTTCTGGAACTCCTATATATTTATGAACACTTCCCCCAACATGTATTTCGTCCTCTTCTGCATTATACAAGGATAATTTTCCATCTGAAAATGCTCCTGCTCCTGAGAAACCATTTGTAATATTACACATTGGCTTACAATGCACACATTTTTTTGTCTTTTCTATTGGGCAATTTCTCTCCTCAACTCTTTTTCCTTGGTCTATTAGTAAAACCTTTTTATATTTTTTTAATTGAACTAATTCATAGGCACAAAAAACAGAGCTTGGCCCCATTCCTACAACTATTACATCATATTTTTCTTGCATAAAGAAATCACTCCTTTGGTATATATATGTTAGACATACCTCTTCTAACTAATATACTATACCACAGAAGTGACATTTTTTCAATATTTTTTGAAACTTATCTTCCGCCGTCCGCCGCCTCCGGCCTCCGGCCTCCTCCTCCGCCACCAGAGAAGCCACCTCCTCCGGCCACTTCCAGATGACATTGCACTTGAAATTGATGAGTTTATTGCTTTACTAAAGCTTGAATTAAAGTTTGTATGGCTCATTAAGTAAATATATGATGCTGTATTGAAATTATCCATTTCTTCTATTTGTGGATATACCATTTTTAATTGTTTTATTACTTTATCTGCTATTCCAAATACAGTTGCATATACTAAGTATTCCTCCCATACTTCTAATGCTGGAATTTCTTTTTCATTTAAAAGAGAGAAATCCTCCATATATTTTTTTAAGCCTTTCCATTTTTCCTTTTCATCTATTCCTTTTTGTGTTAAATTACTTAATTTTCTATTTATTAATATTGCAAGAATTGCATTAAATATTAAAAGTATTGATAATGGGAAAAATATTCCAAAGCAAAACATTGCTATGACAAAATATACTATTGCTATTCCTGTATATTTTGATTTTTCTTTTGCTGTTTGTTCATCAAACTTCTCTGTAATTTTATTTTTGTTTTTTGTTAATTTCCCAGTGTTTTCAATCAATTTGCTTACAGATTCTGGATGTTTTTTTATGTATTTTTGCAATTCCTTAATTGTAATTTTTTCTTGACCACCTATTGCATTTTGTACAAATCGTGCAATTTTTTCTTCTTCATATTGTAGTTCTCCAATATTTTTTTCGAGTTTATAAATTACTGTATCTTCTTTTCCTTTTTCATTTTCTTCAACTGCTACTTTAAAATATCCCTTTAAACTTAAATTTAGTAATGTTGCAGAAAATATATTTCCAAAGGAAGTTGACGCTACTGTAGCTCCATTATTATATAAAAATAATGCATCTGCAGGTGTTGAATCTTTATTTGGTTTTTCCCTAAAATATTCTAATTCCTCAGTTGGTCTAAGTTTATTAGTATTTTTTAATTTTTTTATGTATTTAATGGCTTGTATTATTAATAATATTCCAGCTACAACTATAACTACAATTATAATAGTGCTTATTATTTTCTCATTTCTTTGTTGTCTTTCTCTTACAGCATTTGCCTCATCTGCCCACTTTATTTCTTCTTGTATTATACTTGATAATGCATTTTTATTATATATTCTTTCTGATGTTTCAATCATACCAGTTGGCATTGCAATTCTTACTTCTACATAATTACCACTTTCATAATTATCTAAGCTAAATTCTACAGTATCGTTCGATGTTACATATATTTCCCCATTTAGGGTTTTTACATGTCCCCATACTCTAATATCCTCTTTAGAATTTGCTTTTGATGGTAATTTTATTGTACCAGTAATTTTACTAGCATTAATTTCAAAATCATTACCCAAGAATTGCCAGTACATCTCAGCACAGTCATTATATTTTGCAATTGCATCTACTACTGTATAACTAATTTTATAAGTTTTCGTTGCACTACTATTGTCTAATCCTACTCCCCAAGCTATCTCGAAATCTCCATCACTATTTATTCCACCAAAATAATAATCTTTAGTTAAATGATAAGCCCATGTATTTGTTTTTGAAAAATTCCCTTTTCCAACTTCTGACACTTCTACATTTGTTATATTAGAATATTTACTTTTATCTAATTCAAATGTTTTATATAGTGTGTTTGTATTTGATACTCTAATATTCCATGTTTCAGTAACATTCATATTTCCGTTGCTATCAATTTCTGCATAAAAGTCTAGGTTATTTAAGTATAAACTTGCATTTGATTTTGTCGTAAGTACTAGCAACATAAATATTGCAAATACTAGTATAAACAAAATTTTTTTATTTTTCATATGCTCTCCTTACTATAAATTGTATTTTATTCCCTATTGGTTATTTCTTCTAAATTCAATAATTCTTCCCAACGTTTATCTACTTCTTTTTGGAATTCTTCTATCATCCATTCGTTGCCTGGTTTAAACATGTGTTTAAAACGTTTTTGTGGTCTTAAGAATTCTTCTATTGGTAGTTTATTTTTTGGTTTGTAGTTTACTACATATCTTCCATCTATCACTTCATATAATGGCCAATAACATGTTTCTACTGCTAGTTTATTTATTTGCATTAAGTCTTCTGTATTATATCCCCATCCTCTTGGACATGGTGCTAAAACATTTAAGAAACATGGTCCTTCTGTATATATTGCTTTTTCAGATTTTTCATATAAATCTTTAAAATTATTTACAGCAATTGTTTGTGCTACATATGGTAAATGATGTGATGCCATTATTTCTGTCAAGTCTTTTCTTGATTGCATTTTTCCTGGTACAACTTTTCCTGCTGGGCTTGTTGTTGTATCTGCAAATCTTGGTGTTGCAGATGAACGTTGAATACCAGTGTTCATGTATGCTCCATTATCATAGCATACATAAACCATATCATGACCTCTTTCCATAGCTCCTGATAAGCTTTGAAGTCCTATATCATAAGTTCCTCCATCTCCTCCAAAAGCTATAAACTTTGTATCTTTTCCTTCTAATTTATTTTTTCTTTTTAATGCTTTATACATAGCTTCTGCTCCTGATAATGTTGCTCCTGCACATTCAAAAGCTGTATGTATAAAAGAATCTGTCCATGCTGTATATGGGTATATGAAAGTTGAAACCTCCATACAACCTGTTGCTGTACAAATTACTGCATGGTCTTCTGGTTTTAAAGCTCTAAGTACCATTCTTCCTACTACAGGTGCTCCACACCCTGCACACATTCTATGCCCAGATGTAAATCTTGATGGTTTATTTGCAACTACTTCTTTTAAATTATATGCCATTTTAAATTTCCTCCTTATAATATTGATTATTTGTAGGGGTCGGTCTTGACCGACCCGCGGGCTAGTCAAGACTAGCCCCTACATTTTTTATTTTCTTAACCCTAAATATCTGTAAGGGTTATCAATATTTCCTGTATTTACAATATCTTGCAAATCAGTATATACACTTTCTATGTCAGATACTTTTGTATCTCTTCCACCTATTCCATAAATATAATTTATTGTTGGAACTGATACTTTATTTACTTGCATTGCTGATGTAATATCTGTAAATAATGGTCCACCAACGGCATTTAATCCATCTGCTTTATCAAGTACTGCTACCGCTTTTGCGTTTGCTAAAGCTTTTGCAATTTCTTCACCTGGAAATGGTCTAAACATTCTTACTTTTAGAACTCCTGCTTTTATTCCTTGATTTCTTAACTTATCTGCCGTAAATTTTGCAGTTCCTGCTGTTGAGTTCATTGCAACAATTACAATGTCAGCATCTTGAGTCTTATACTCCTCAAAGAAATCATATTTTCTTCCTGTAAGTTCTTCAAATTCTTTTGCTACTTCTTTTACTACTTTTTTTGCATTTCTCATTGCTTCTGCTTGTTGAGCCTTATGTTCAAAAAGATATGCTTGTAAATCCAAAGGTCCAACTGCTATTGGTTCTTTATGATTTAATAAGTAATGTTCTGGTTTATATTCTCCTACAAATTTTTTTACCAATTCATCTGACTCTAATTCTATATTTTCTATAGAATGTGATGTAATAAATCCATCTTGGCATACCATAAGTGGAAGCAATACATCTTTATGCTCAGCGATTCTGTGGGCCATAAGCAAATTATCATATGCCTCTTGGTTATTTTCTGAAAATAGCATAATCCATCCACTATCTCTTACTCCCATTGCATCCGAATGGTCGTTATGTATGTTTAATGGTCCTGATACTGCACGATTTACAAGTGACATTACTATTGGTAACCTTAAGCTAGAAGCGATATAAATCATCTCCCACATTAAAGATAATCCATTTGCAGAAGTTGCTGTCATTGCTCTTCCTCCTGCAGCTTCTGCTCCTATACATGCAGACATTGCACTATGTTCGCTTTCTACAGCAACAAATTCTGTATCTACTTCACCATTACTTACAAATGTTGAAAAATATTGTGGTATTTCTGTTGATGGTGTTATTGGAAACGCAGCAACTACATCTGGGTTAATTTGTTTCATTGCAATTGCTGCAGCTTCATTACCACTTAAACGTTCTCTAATTGACATTTTAATTCCTCCTATATTAATCAAATATTTATATTGTATAGTTTAAAAACGAAGCAAATTAGGTATATTGCAAGGAAAACGAATAAAAATTTTTAAGATTGTACAAAGGTACATCGCAAAAATTTTTATGAAGTTTGACGCAGCAAGATGCCTGATTTCATTCGTTTTTTCGTTTTATTCCATAATTATTGCGCCAAACGGACACACCTTTGCGCACACTCCGCATCCTTTACAATAATCATAATTAAAATCTTCTCTTTTTTGTTCTTTATTTACTGGAATCGCATCATCTGGGCAAACTGGGAAGCACATTCCACATTGTTTGCACTTTTCTGTTAAATATACAGGTCTTACGCTCCTCCAATCTCCTGTTTTGAATTCTCTTGCATTTCCTGCTTTATATATGTTTCCACCTATTGTCATTTCTTCCATAGGTGTGTTGCTGTTTATTTTTTCATGCATATTTTTATTCTCCTTTCATTTTAGTCCGCCGCATCTTGTCGGGGTTATATATTTTATTATCTTTTCTTTTTTTGGGCGAGCACAGAGCTCACCCCTACATATTCTTATCAAATCTTAAAACGAAGCAAAAATGGTATATTGTGCATTTTTATATATGAGCAAAACCGCAGGTGTGCGTGTGCACATTGAGGATTTTGTGATTGTATAAAAATGTGCAAGATGCCGTTTTTCATTCGTTTTTAAACCTTTTCAATTGATTTTAGTGCCTCCTCTAGTGCCTTCATGTTGCCTTCTATTACTTCTGGTTTTTTAGCAAATTTGTGTTTAAATGAACCTTTCATGTCTTCTAAGAAATCTTCATCAGACATGACTTTACTTACTTTTACAATAGCTGCAAGCATTGGTGTATTTGGGAAATATTTTCCAAGTGCCTCTTCTGATATTTTTCTTGCATCTATTGTATATATTTCTCCTTCATATCCATTTAAATGTTCTTTTATATATTCTTTATCTTTAGTAGTATTTATTACTATTGCTCCTGTTTTCTTTAGCCCTGCTGTTACATCAACTGCTTCTAATAGGCTATCATCTACTACAACAACATAATCTGGTTCGTATATATTGCTATGAATTGTTATTGGTTTTGTACTTATTCTGTTATATGCTGTAATTGGCGCTCCCATTCTTTCTGGACCATATTCTGGAAATCCTTGTATGTATTTCCCTGTGTTAAATGCTGCGTCTGCCAAAAGTAATGAGGCCGTTTTTGCACCTTGTCCACCTCTACCGTGCCATCTGATTTCAATTAAATCTTCCATTAAATAACCTCCCTTTAAAAAGTATTTTTTCATGCTTAGTATATGTCTAATTAATTCAAAAGTCAAGGTATTATATCTCGTTTTTATTTTTTATATAATTAGTTAAATAATATAAATTATTATTTGTTGTTACTATGGTGTTTTTTGACTTTTTGTTTGATTTGTTGTATAATAAAGTTATAATTTAAGTACTGGGAGGTACGACAATGAAAAAAGTTATCAGCAATTCCCTGTGGACTGTCTATGTGATGGTCATCGGCATCGCCATCATTAGCCTGTATATGAGCAAATGGGTTCCTTTCGAGGAATATCAGAGTGGGCTTCGGCTCGCTATCGTAACTCTCTGGGTATATGGTGGTATCTTCCTTGGTCTTGGCATCTTCGCCATTGGCCTTTGGAACAACATTTTCTTCAAGGCAGCAACGAACTTGTTGCTGAAGAGAATGTAGCCAAAGCGAAAAGAGCGGAATCCTGCAAGTGCAGAGCCGCTCTTTTTTTATGTATTTAATTATTCTTCTTCTGGTGCTTCTACAGGACAAACTCCTGCACATGTTCCACATCCTATACAAGATTCTTGGTCTATTACAAATCTTTCTTCTCCTTGTTTTATGCATTGTACTGGACATTCTGCTGCACATGCTCCACAAGATATACATCTATCTGTTATTTTATATGCCATATTTTTCACCACCCTTCATTGGGCAAGGGCTTAAGCCTTGCTCTTATGCTTTTTCATTTTTCTTATCTATTTTATCTAGTTTTTCCATTTTTTGAAGTTCTTTTAAGTCTTCTGGATTTTCTACATTTACCTCTTCTTCTTTTTTAGTTCTTTTTATTACCTTTACCTCTTTTAAGTCATATCTTTTAAAGAAGGTTTCTTCTCCATCTTTAAATTTTACTTTTATTCTTTCTTTTAGAGTTTCAATTCCGGCAAACTTCACCTTTACCATCTTCTGTTTCTACAATTGAGCCTATTCCTGGTATTTTTTTTAGTTTATCCTCATAAACTTCTTGTTCATATTTTAAACAGCACATCAGTCTGCCACAATTTCCAGATATTTTTGATGGATTTAATGAAACATTTTGTTCTTTTGCCATTTTTATTGTTACTGTGTCAAAATTTCCTAAAAATGAGCAACAGCAAAGTTCCCTTCCGCAAACTCCATTTCCTCCAAGTCGTCTTACTTCATCTCTTACACCTATTTGTCTTAATTCTATTCTTGTTTTAAATATTGCTGCTAAATCTTTTACTAAATCCCTAAAATCTATTCTTCCATCTGCTGTAAAAAAGAATAATAATTTACTTTTGTCAAATTTATATTCAACATCCATAAGCTTCATATCTAATTTATATTCTTTTATTTTTTCTTCACATATTTTAAATGCTTCTTTTTCATCTTTTTTATTTTGTTCATTTTGTCGTTTATCTTTTTCTGTTGCAATTCTTATTATCTTTTTTAATGGAGCTACTATTTTTTCATCTGGTAATTGTCTATTTGCAATCATTACTTCTCCATATTCTTTTCCCATTGCAGTTTCAACTATTACATGTTGTCCTCTTTGGACTCTCTTTCCATCTGGATCAAAAAAATATATTTTCCCTGGTTTTTTAAATCTAACACCTATTATATTAGCCATTTACTGCCTCCCATATTTTTAGTAATAAATTATCTATTGACATATCATAATTACTATTCTTTTTTAGTCTATCTTTGGTTTCCTCTACAATGCTTATACAATCAATATATTTTGTATTTTCTTTTGTTTTATTAAATAATATTATATTTAAATAATTTAATATTTCTTCAATACTTTCTTTGTCTTTAAAAATTACATCTTTTTTATTTAGTAAATCTATAATACTTATTTTTTCTAAATCCGAAAAAGTATCTTTAACACTATTAAAAATTTCTTCTTTCCCTTGAGCTGTTAATGCTTTAGAAGCGCTTCCTTCTGCTAGTTCTAAAACAGTTTCTGATAAATTACTTTCATTTAGGATTTGTCTAATTTGGTTATTACTTAAACTATTAAATTTTATTTTTGTACATCTTGATTTTATTGTGTTTAATAGTAAATTTTCGTTTTCTGTAATTAATATTATTACCACATATTCTGGTGGTTCTTCTAATGTTTTTAATAAACTATTTTGTGCCTCTTTAGTCATTTTTTGACTATCATTTATTATATAAACCTTTTTTGATGACTTAATTGGTTTTTCATATACCCCTTTTACCATTTCCTTTATAGTTTCTGTCTTTATACTTTTTTCTTCTTCATCTATTATTGTTATATCAGGATTATTCTCACCATTAAAGCTTATGCAAGCTTCACATTTATTACATGGTTTTTCTTCGCCTATGCAAAGTATTGCTTTTGCAAATTCTTTTGCGAACATGAATTTTCCTATACCATCTTTTCCTATAAACATGTAACTATGTGATATGTTTCCTGTTTTTATACTTGTTTCTAATATTTTTTTGTTGTTTTCATTTCCTAATATATTACTAAACATTTTTTTCCTTTTTATTTTATATTTTTGCAGAATTTTCAACTTGCTTTATTGGTCAGCCGTTTTGTATATTTTATAAAAAATTAAATTTGACAGTCCTTTGAGACGGGGGAAGACCCGCGTACGCCTTGGAGAATTTAATTTTTTAGAAAATCATACAAAAGGTAGGCTGACTGGTATTGCAGTTTTTATTGTACTTTTCCAAATTTAGAAAAAGGCCAAAATCTTATCCATACTTTTCCTTCTATTTTTGACACTGGTATGCATCCAAAACATCTACTATCTGTACTATGTTCTCTGTTATCTCCCATTACAAAAACGTAGCCTTCTGGTACTACTATATCTGAATATACACCATATGATCCCATATTAGTTACAACACCTTCATCTAAATAAGTTTCTTCTAATTCTTCCCCATTTAAATATACTTTATTGTCTTTTATTTCTATATGGTCACCTGCCACTCCTATTATCCTTTTTATATAACTTGTTTTATTTATTTCTAAAACATAATACACAAATTTACTCCAAAGTCCTTTAGGTTCATTTTCATATTTTGCTTTTGGATTATCAAAATCTACATTTGCAGCTGAAACAACTGAAGTACTTGGAGCTTCAAATGTTATTATATCTCCTCTTTCATATGTTCCTTTTGTTGTTCTCTTTATTCTACTTAATATTAGTCTATCTCCTGGCATAAATGTTGTTTGCATTGATTGTTGTTGTACTATAGTCGGAGTTCCCAAAAAATATCTTACTAATAAAGCTAGTACTATTGCAATTATTATGCAATATCCCCATTCTAATATTTCTTTAATTACAGCTTTTTCTTCCATTTTTTCGTTCCTCTTTTCTAATTAATTATACATTAGTATTTGAGATTTTACAATTAAAATATAAAAATTTTTATTAGTTTTATTTACCTTTTTGATAAATTGTAGTTTAGAGGTTAGACATTAGAAATTAGAGGTTAGAGAAAAGCAAGGCTTCGTAAGCAATCACCTTATATTTTCTAATTTCTAATCTCTAATTTCTAACATCTAAATTATTATTTTCGTTATTCTTTCTCATTTACTGTTGGTATTGTTATTACTACTTCTGTTCCTTTTCCTACCACACTTTTTATATCTATTCTTCCACCATTTTTATCTAAAATTTCTTTAGCAATTGAAAGTCCAAGCCCTGTTCCTCCTAGTTCTCTTGACCTTGCTTTATCTACTCTATAGAATCTTTCAAAAATTCTACTCAAATCCTTTTCTGGTATTCCAACACCTGTATCTATCACCTTAATATATGCATCACTATATACAAATCCTACATATATTTTTATTGTGCCTCCGTTTTCCTGTGTATTTTACACTATTTGATAATATGTTAAGAACTACTCTTTCTATTCCGTCTTTATCTGCATATACATTAGGAACATTTGCTGTTACAAAACATTCCACTTTTTGTTGTTTTTTATCCATTTCAATTTGCAAATATTCTTGGCATTTTTTTACAAGTTCTCCTAAATCAAATTCTGTTTTTTCCCATTTTGTGTTTGTATCATCATGTTTTGAAAGTGTTAGTAAATCATTTACCAGTTTCGTCATTCTTACTGCTTCTGATGTTATTACATTTAAAAACTTTTCTTGTATTTCTTTATCATATTCCATTGTAGAAAGAGTTTCAGCATATCCCATTATAGATGTAAGTGGTGTTTTAAGTTCATGTGATACATCTGCAATGAATTCTTTCCTCATATTGTCTAGTTTTACATGCTCTGTTATATCTTGAATTAATACTATAATTCCAGAAGGTCTTTCATTTTCGTCTTTAAAAGGTGCGAAAAATAATTTTAAATATTTCTCTCCCACATTTGCTTTACTTTCACTTGTTGTCCAATCCTCTAAATATATTAATTTTTCCATGTTTATATTTTCATCTATTTTATTAAATATTTTTTCAAAAGTCTGCTCTTTTTCCCCTATATTTAACAATTTTTTTGCTGCTGGGTTAATATGTATAATATTGCCCTCCATGTTAAATGCTAATATACCATCATTCATATGAAGTAAAATTGTTTCCATTTGTTTTTTTTGTCTTGTCACTTCATTAAAATTTTCTTTTAATCCATTATTCATAACATCAAATGCGTTTGTTAGCTCGTCTATTTCGTCTCTGCTATTATCATTATAGTCTTGCTCTTCATTTATTTGTTTTGCACTTTGAATTAGTTTTAATATTGGCTTAGATATTATTTTTTTGCTAAACCATATTATAACTAAACATATAATAATAAATCCTATTATGGTAATAGCTAAAAATAGTTTTAAATTAACAATCTCCTCATTTAATATATTGTTATTTACTTGTAATTTTTCTAGCACTGCAATTGAGTATATTCCAAAAGCCCCAAACATTATTATTGCAACTATTATTATCATTAGTATTATTTTTATTTGTGTACTTTTTATCATTTTCTTCTCCTATACCAAATAGGGTTCGGCATGCCGAACCCTTAATATTTTATAAATCTTATTCTGTCTTTATATAATATCCTACTCCTCTTTTTGTTACAAGAATATCTGGATTTGCAGTATCTTTTTCTATCTTTCCTCTTATTCTTCTTACTGTGACATCAACTGTTCTTATATCTCCATAGTACTCATATCCCCAAACCTTTTCAAGTAATAACTCACGAGTTACTACTTGTCCTTGTTGCATTGCTAAAAATTTTAAAACTTCAAATTCCCTTAATGTTAAGTCAATAACTTTTCCATCAACTTTTGCTTCAAATTTGTCTAAATCTAAGTCCAATCTGCCAACGGTTATTTTTTTCGTTTCCATTTTTTCTTCTTGTGGTGCTAAATTAACCTCAGATTTTCTTAAGTTCGCTTTTATTCTCGCCATTAATTCTCTTACACTAAATGGCTTTGTAATATAATCATCTGCTCCTAGTTCTAGACCTAATATTTTATCTATTTCCTCATCTTTTGCTGTAAGCATTAGGATAGGAATATTAAGTGATGCTTTTATTTTTTTACAAACTGTTAATCCATCCATTTTAGGAAGCATTATGTCTAATAAAACTAAATCTGGTTTTTTACTTAAAGCTGTTTCAACTGCTTCTACCCCATCATTTGCCTCTAAAGTATTATAACCTTCTTTTTGTAAATTATAAACTAAAATATCTACTATAGGTTTTTCGTCATCAACTATTAAAATCGTTTTTTTATCTTTTTCTTCAAAATTCTCCACAAAAGCCCCACCTTTCTTTATATACGACTTTTATATTTTAATTTATATCATATTAAAGAAATTAATACAAGATTTTTGTGACATTTTTATTACATTTTTATTACATTACAACCTCTACTTCATTTACCTTTCCATTATCAATAAGCTTTATTTCTTTATTTTCTAGTTCTTCTCCATTTAGGAACATTTTATCTACACCTGTATTTTTGCTATTTGGATTCTTTATTTTTATATTGTATATGCTGTTTTCAAATTTGTATCTTATAGAATACTCTTTCCAGTCTTTTGGTATACATGGTTTTATTCTTAAAATTCCTTTTTCTATATTTAATCCTAATATATCTTCTAAACCAACTTTACAAAACCAGCTACTTGAGCCTGTATACCAAGTCCAGCCTCCTCTTCCTTCCAGTCCCTTTGCTTCATATATATCTGCTGGTATAACATATGGCTCTACTTTATATTTTTTTGCTGAATCTTTCGTTCTTGAGTGTTCTATTGGATTTATCATTGTATAATATTCTACTGCTTTATCTCCAAATCCTAGCTTAGTAAATGCCATTATTGCCCACATTGCAGCATGTGTGTACTGTCCTCCATTTTCTCTTACTCCTGGTAGGTATGCTTTTATATATCCTGGTTCTATTTTAGATTTTTCAAATGGTGGATCTAATAATTTTATTAATCCGTTTTCTTTGTCTATTAATTGATTCTCTAAGCTTTCCATGGATATATACTTTTTATCATTATCTGCTGCTCCTGAAATTACTCCCCAACTTTGAGATATACTGTCTATTCTACATTCCTCGTTTTCCATACTACCTATTGGGTCTCCATTATCCATATATGCTCTTTTAAACCATCGTCCATCCCAGCCATTACTGTTTAATGCTTTTTTTAGTTTTTGTTTTACATTTTCATATTTTTCTATTAAATCATTATCATCTTTTGTTTTACAAATTTCAATAAATCTATCTAATATATTATATAGAAAAAATCCGAAGCCAAATGCTTTCTCCTTTTTTATGATTTCCTACTGTGTTCATTCCATCGTTCCAGTCTCCGCTTCCAATCTTAGGCAAACCATTTTCTCCAAAGTTTAACGATTTTTCTATTGCTTTTATACAGTGTTTATACAAACTCTCTTTTATTTCGGATGCTTCGTATTTATCATACTTTTCATCAATACCGTCTGCCAAGAGTTCGCCTTTTAAATAAGGAATTTCTTCATCTAATATACTATAGTCTCCAGTATAATCTATATATTCACAAACTAAATAGCATAACCATAGTAAATCATCTGAAAATCTGGTTCTTATACCTCTTCCGAGTTTCTTCATGCCACCAGTGTTCAACATCTCCTTCAATAAATTGATGTTTTGCAGCTATTAAAATTTGTTTTTTCATGAAATTTATATCTAAAAATTTTATACCTAAAGTATCTTGTAGTTGATCCCTAAATCCTATTGCCCCTCCGTGATTGATAATATCCAGATTTTGCCCATAACCTAGATGTAATACTTTGATATGCTGCCCATCCATTTAGCAT
Organism: Clostridia bacterium; assembly: GCA_051891435.1. Lineage (GTDB taxonomy): Bacteria > Bacillota > Clostridia > TANB77 > CAG-508 > UMGS1933. Next base: position 39,538 of record JBJFFE010000037.1, read on the forward strand.
GATATTCATAGATTCTATAGGAGTACTTACATGGACTTTACTTAAAAGTTCATACCAATATTTTTTTGTTTTACTTAATTCCTCTTCACATTTTTTTATACTATTATATTCCAATGGTATATTATTTTCTATCTCTTTTGCACCTAGGTTTAGAACAATTTCTTTTGTTTCATATGGTTTTAATTTGACATCTATTTCTATTGCAATACAATTTTCTTTATATAGCCCATTATCATTATTTAATATTTTTTGTGGATTTTTTAAATTAGCTTTTCCAATAAATTCTTTCTTATCTCCTGTAAATTTTCGTATTGTTTCATTTGTTGTAATAAAAACTTCTTCGTTTTTCATATCGTTTTTATATAAATTAATTGCTACAACGGAATTTCCTTTTTTCTCTACTTTTATATATCCTGAAGTCTTTATTTCATCCTCACCTAATACTGGTTTTATATAATATACTAGCTTTAAATTTTTTTCCTCATTTAACGTATTTTTTAGTTTCAATAGATTTACCTTTATCGTATCTTGTAGTGGAACAAAAGTTGTTAGTTCTTGTAAAATGTTATCTTTAATGGTTTTTAAATTTACATATCCAAATCCATATGTTAAATGATATTCCTGATTTTTGCTTATGTTTTCAGATAAGCACCATTTTGCGCCATTATCTACATTTTCTAAATATATTATTTCTGAAGGTATATCTTGTGAGGCTGTATTATTCCAAGCAGATACTCTATTTAACCTACTATTTTTATACCAAGTAAAACCACCTAGGTTTTGTGTAATTAAACTTCCAAATTTAGGATTTGCTAAAATCATGCTCCAAATTGTTGGCAGTTTATTATTTTTAGAAACTTTAAATTTGTATTCTAAACCATCTCCAGAAAATCCCCCAAATTCATTATAATATTTTAAGTTGCTATAATCTTCATTTAATGTTTCTATATTTCCGTCTATTACGGACAGTGGCAGAGCCCTGCCACTACAGTCCTTGGCAATCATTCTTCTACTTATGAATTCTTCTTCTAAATCTTTTAATTGTAAGTCTATATTTCCTAAGCTTGAATCTATAACCATATTTGCCCTAAATTCTAATAAATTTATATCGTCAGCACTTATCTCATTTTCATTTAAAACAAATATTCCTCCAAAAGTATTTTTTAAATATAAAATCTGTTTATTTTGTATTTCGCTATTAATTTCATTCTCTAATAAATGCTCATATGAGTTTATTTCTTTATTTAGAATCACTAATTCAATTTTTATATTTTTACTTCTAAAAAATTCATAAGCTTTTAGAATATCTTTCAGAATATATTTTTCGTTGACGTCCTTTATTTTTAACAATAATATTGGCAAATCCCCTGATATTCCAAATTTCCATAAATCACTTTGTGAATATATTTTATTTGGTATCATTTTATTTTCTAGACTTTTAGTTGGGTTTCCAAATAATAATAATGTTAATATTTTTTGATATCTTTCTATATCATTTCCTTTTAGTCCTAAATAAATACTTTCCGCTTCTGTTTTAGCTCTTGATAGTTCAAACACTTTGCTAATAGCATTTGTGTTCCTATATTGTCCTAGCATATTTATAACATTATCTTTATTTTCTGAAACACATAAAATTAAGTCTACCACTGCCTTTTGTTTTGGTTCTATTTTTATTATCCTTTTTGTTGCTAAAATACTTTCTGTAACTTGTGATGAATTATTAGAAAATGGCTTATTTTGTGTAAGCATCTCCGGAATTTCAATATTGCCTTGTCCAAAAAATTTTTCTTTATCTATTTCATACTCCAAGTCTCCTATTGTCTGATTTTGAGTATATAAGTTTACTCCCAAAAATGTATTTTTTTCGTTAGTTCCTCTTTTTTTCCTTTTTACAATTATTTCCCCTGTATCTAATCTTTCATATGTTAAAAATAGATTATTAAATGCAGGATGGCTATATTCTTGTGCAGGGCTTGAAAGTATAGGTTCAAAGTAGTTTATTACCTCTATAGTTTCTACTTTTTCTCCATTGTTTGTTATTTCTATCCTTTTTATTTCAATTGGCTCATCTGTAGATACAACATTACTTGTTTTTATTTCAAAATTTCCTACTGTTTTTATAAATTTATTTATATCTGGTGCAAATACAATTTTCCCAGTTTCTCCTTCTTCTAAATTTGCACTTATAAGCTGATTATTATTTAAATTCCTTATATAAAAGAAGTTTCCTTGTCTATAATCTGCAGTTTTTTTGTATCTATTAATTAATAAATTTTTATATTTACTATATCCCTGTCCATCTGCTAAAGTACATACTGTGTACAATCCATTTGATATAACATTTGAACGTATTAATCCTGTATTTAGTTTTGTATATACAGTTTCTTTATAGTTTTCATAATCTTTTACTTTTAATTTTTCTACTTTTTCCTTTTTCTCTTTTGTAACAATGGCTTTTTTAGGCATTCTTTCTTGCAACAATATATCTACTGCTTCTATTTCTGGGTTCTCATGGAATCTTTTTACTAAAATTTTATCATTTATAAAATTATTGATTGATAAAAGTATTAACCCTTGGTGATGTGCCATATAAGTTTTTACAACTCTTTTTTTTTCGTTTGGTTTTAACCTTGCTAAAGTATAGTCTACAGATTCATAAAATCCATATTTACCTAATAGTCCTTCTTTTTCTAATATTTTTATATTTTTTATACTATCTTCTATATCATATATTAAGCTTAAAAATACTGAATAAGACGATACAACAACATCCTCATCTAATCCTCTTTTTAGTCCTAACCAAGGTACTCCAAAAGCTTTATATTGATAATTATTATTTAAATCCTTTAAACTAAATGCCGCTTCTGAAATTCCCCAAGGAATACCGAAGTTTTTTTGCATATTCTTTTTGGCTCATTATCATGAACTTACAAGATTCATCTATTAAACTTCCTTCATATGATTTTATATTTACTGCTGGCATCAAATACTCAAAAGCAGTACCAGACCAAGATATTAGTCCTTTATATCCATTTAGGGTAGTTAAAGTTCTACTTAAAGAATTCCAATGTTTTGATGAAATATCTCTTTTAGCTATTGCTACTAAGCTTGCTTGCCTTGCTTCAGATGCAAGTAAGTCATAATAAGAGTCAGTTAATTTATTTTCTTCTATATTGAAACCAATAGAAAATATTCTTTTTTTATAATCATATAAAATGGAAAAGTTTGTGTTTATAATTAATTTATCAACTATATTAATTAAAATATTTATTCGTTCTTCTTGCTTTCTTTCTTGTAAAAATGTTTTTAATGTATATAAATATCCTACAAAATTTCCACTATCTACTGTTGATACATACCTTGGAATTAACGGTTCTAGGGTTTTTGTATTATACCAATTATATAAATGTCCATTCCACTTTGGTAGTTTTTCTACTGTATATAACATTTTTTCTAATAAATCTATACTTTCCTGTTCTTGTATATATCCTAAATCATATGCAGAAGCCACTACTAAAAAGCCCAATCCAATATTAGTTGGTGAAGTTCTTGGCGCAACTTTTTCTTTTCTATCTTCTTGATAATTATCTGGTGGTAGAAAATTATTTTTTTCATTTATATTTTCTTTAAAGAACTTCCAAGTTTTTATACCTATATTATTTAAGTATTCCTTATCTTCTTTTCTTACATTACATTTTTTTATATTTTCTTTACTTATTGTGTATGCAAAATATGGTGCAATTAGCCACAAAATAGATATAATTAGAGTTACAATTTTAGCAAAATAAATACCAATTATAATTCCTATAACCCCTAGAATAATATTTGGCTTCATACATTTAATATATGATATTAAATCTGTCCCAGCTTGTTTTTCTGCATCTTCTGAGGTAGTCCATTCTAATAAATTCTGTTTAGATATTTTTATTCTATATATACTTCTAATAGCAGCATCTACAGTTTTAAATGCTTTGTTGGGCAAAAATATAAAATCTAATATTCCTCTAATTACACTTGCATTTAATTCGCCAATAACTTTTGTAATATTTTTATATGCCACAAATAAAGAGCTTGGTGTGTTTTTCTTAAAAATTATATAATTTCCCAAATCTAATATACTTGGGAAAACAACTGCAATTACACCTAAAACAAATATGCTTGGAGCATTGTATAATAATCCTATAATAATCAATAGTAAAGCAAACACTGGCACTAGGCTTCTTCTTAAATTATCCAATATTTTAAATTTTGAAAGTCTATTTAATGGATTTTGCTTTTTTGAACCATTTTTTATAATTATAGTTTTTTTTAGCCAATTTATTAATTGCCAATCTCCTCTAATCCATCTATGAAGTCTTGACATATAGCTATTATATTTAGCCGGACATCCATCAAGTAAAAAAATATCACTTGCAAGTCCAGCTCTTAAATAACTTCCTTCTAGTAAGTCATGACTTAATACTGTGTTTTCTGGTATCTCATTTTCTAAAATATCATAAAATACCTTTAAATCATATATTCCTTTTCCTGTAAATATTCCTTCTCCAAAGTTATCTTGGTAAACATCTGATATAGCATTTGCATATAAATCTGTTCCACCACTACCAGCGAATATTTTACTAAATAAAGTTTTTCTGCTAGATTCTAAATCTATTCCAACTCTAGGCTGTATTAATGCATGCCCTTCTACTACTTTATTGTTTTTTATTACAGGAGTATTTAAAATGTGTGCCATTGCTCCTACTAATTGCTGTGCTGAGTCTAAAACTAAATTAGTATCTGAGTCTAATGTAATTACATATTTTATATTTAGCTTTTCTTCGAATGTATTAACTTTAAATTGATTGTTTCCATTTACAAGAAATTCATTAAATTGGCTTAGTAATCCTCTTTTTCTTTCCCAACCTAAATAACATTTTTCTTTAGGGTTCCATGTTCTATTTCTATACAAAAAATAAAACTTCTTTTTGCCTGGGTATGCATATTTTTTATTTAACCTTTCTTCTTCTTTTAATCCTTCTTGAGCTACCTCTTCATCAAATGGCTCATTTTCATTTTGAGAAGAAGTACAATCTCCTAGAAGTGCAAAATATAAGTTGTCTAATTTATTAGCTAAATAATAAACTTCTAGTTTATGCATTAGCTCTTTTATTTTTTTGCTACTATTTATTATAGTTGGTATAACAACAATAGTTGATGCTTCTTCTGGTATTTTCTTATCGAAATTCATTTTTGGAATAATTTTAGGTTTTACTGTTTTTATTAAACAATAATTTAAAATCTGTATCCATATTTCAGAAATTGGGATAATTGATAAAACTCCAATTATAATGCTATATACTAGAGAATTACCTATACTATAGTTATATATACTAAAAATTATTGAAAGTAGAATTGTTACAGTATACACTCCCCCAATATACCTATTAGCTTTTTGATTTTGGCTTATTTTAAAAAGCTTAGAGCCAACATTTAGTTTTTCTATTAGTTTATTGTATCCTTCATCAATTAAATAATATCCTATATGTGCTTTTTTCCCTTGGTCTATGTTTTCTTTAGCAAGTTCCAATGCTTTATTTGCTATATAGCTTTCTGATATTTTTGTTTTATCCGCAATTTCTTTTATAGCTTGCCTATAATATGCTTTTGTTTTATAATCCATATTAATATAGACATTGGCAGGGTCTTTTTTTAATATTTCCTCTACCCCATTTATTTCTTCAAAAAGCATTAAAAAATTTATTCTAGATATTTCTTTTATACTTGTAATACTATTACCTATTAACACCTTTTGAAGAGCAATATCAAAGTGTTCTTTTCTAATTGTTTCTTCTACGCTTATTCCTGTTTTATTAACTTCTTCTTCCAAAATATTTAAATAAGCAATTCCTCTTTTTCCAAACCTTTTTAATTTATAAGACATATATTCTATAAAAGGATATTTTATTTCATTTTTTACGTTGTTTGATTTTAAGCTTACTTTACTGTTCTTAAATTTGTTATCTGTTTTATTTTCTATTATTCTTTCTATAATACTTTCTACTTTTTGTTTTTGAATTTGCGCTGTATATATTTTTTCGCAAATATTTCTAATATTCTCTATTATTGCGATTTCTAAGAAAATCCACAAATTCCATATTTCTTCCATATTTAAAGTTTTTTGTTCTTGGTATGCTTGCAAAGCTATTTTTAAGGTTTCATCATTTATTTTATTATCTCTATATGATGCTATTTCTGAAGCCAATACATATATTCTTGCAAAACCAGCATATGTTCCGTTACTAATTCCCGGCAATTCTTTATATTTTTTTAAAGGCATTTCCTTTTTTATTTTTTTTACAGATTCTTCTATAATGTAAAAATTATCTAAAAGCCATTCTCCTGCTGGATGTATATCTATACCTTTTTTTATATGTTCATTTAATAAATTATATGTTTTTTCAATAAATGTATAATTTTCATTTATTCTCTCCATTGGATACGTATTTGTATTAGAATTTTTTTTTACTTCATAATTAATTGCAGTTTTCTCCATAAACTTTTTTAAATTTTCATCATCTAAAACTGCACCTTTTATATTCAAAAACCTAGTATTTACCACAAAAAATCCACTCCAAAAATATTTTATAGATATTTTTACCAAAACTAGATTTTTTATGTATTTTATAAAATTTGTATTTTTTGCTGATTTGTGGTATAATTTATATATCTTTCATAAAGGGGGGAAATTTTATGGTGCTCAAGGAACTTTTGAAGCGGGTAACTTATGTTGACGAGTTCTTTACAGAACTTCGTGCTATATTACCCCTTCTGCCGAGGGAAGAAAAATCGATTGCAAGAGATTTAATCTTGCATAAAGACCATCTTTCCATCGAAGACATTGAGGACATACTCGATGTCGGAGTATCCTAAGTAAAAGCCGTTGTCTTGCTAAAGACAACGGCTTCCTCTTTTTTATTTATTCCCTTTTTTTGGTTTATTCCAAGAAATATAATCACATTTTTCTGGATTATTTTCACATATATAATATATTCTTCTTTTTTTAGTTTTTCTAATTTGTACTTTCCCTCCGCATTTTGGGCATGGTTCTTTTATTGTATCAATAAATGGTTTTGCATTTTGACATTCTGGATATCCTGGGCATGCTAAAAATTTCCCATATTTACCATATTTTATTACCATCATTCTACCACACTTTTCACATGGTACATCTGAAACTTCTGGTTCAAGTTTTACATGTTCTAGTTCTTTTTCTACTTTTTCTACAACTATTTCAAAAGGTCCATAAAAACGTTCTATTACATTTTTCCATTTTAATTTTCCTTCTGCAATTTGGTCAAATTCCTCCTCCATTTTTGCTGTGAACGTTTCATTTATTACATCTGGAAAATTTTCTACTAGTAATTTGTTAACAACTTTTCCAAGCTCTGTTGGATATAATTGTTTTTGCTCTTTTTCAATATATCTTCTTGCTAAAATAGTTGTTATTGTTGGAGAATAAGTACTTGGTCTTCCTATTCCTTTTTCCTCTAGTGCTTTTACTAGGCTTGCTTCCGTGTATCTTGGTGGTGGCTCAGTAAAGCTTTGTTTTGAGTCTATTTTTTCATTTACTAATTCTTGCCCTTCTTTTAGTTCTGGAATTTTTGCAAACTCTTCTTTAGTTTGATTATCTTCTGTTTCTACATATAATGCCATAAATCCTTTAAATTTTAATGTTTGACCATTTGCTCTAAAATTATATTTATCTGCATTTATTTTCACAGCAGTAGTATTAAAAATAGCTGCTGACATTTGGCTTGCTAAGAATCTATTATATATAAGTTTATATAGTTTATATTGGTCATTTGTTAGGGAAGATTTAATTTTATCTGGCTCTAAATCTATATAAGTTGGTCTTATTGCCTCGTGTGCATCTTGTGCATCAGCTTTGGTTTTATAGTATCTATTTTCGTAATATTCAGTTCCATATGTTTTTTCTATTTGTTCTTTTGCTGCTTTTCTTGCCTCTTCAGATATTCTTGTAGAATCTGTTCTCATATAAGTAATTAAACCTACTGTTCCCTTATCTGCAACCTTTACCCCCTCATATAAACCTTGTGCAACAGACATTGTCTTTTTTAGTGCAAATCCTAGTTTTCTTGATGCCTCTTGTTGCATTGTACTTGTTGTAAAAGGTGGTGCAGGAGTTTTTTTCTTTTCTCCTTTTTTTATTTCATCTACAATAAATTTTGTTTTTTCTAAGTCTTTTACTATTTCATCTACTTCTTCTTTTGAATGTAATTCTATTTTTTTATCATCTTTTCCGTAGAATTTAGCTTCAAAAGTACTTTTTGCTTTTTTAGTTCTTAAATTAGCATATATATTCCAATACTCTTCTGGAATAAAGTTTTCTATTTCTTCTTCTCTTTCTACAATTAGTCTTACAGCAACAGATTGCACTCTTCCTGCTGATAATCCCTTTTGTACTTTTTTCCATAATACTGGACTAATTTTATATCCCACTATTCTATCTAGCACACGCCTTGCTTGTTGTGCATCTGTTAAGTTCATATCTATTTTTCTAGGTTTTTTTATTGCTTCTTTAACTGCTCCTTTTGTTATTTCGTTAAATGTAACTCTACATATCGCATTTTCATCTATTCCTAGAATGTGTGCTAAATGCCATGCAATAGCTTCTCCTTCACGGTCAGGGTCGGTTGCAAGATATACTTTTTTAGCTGATTTAGCATCTTTTTTTAATGATTTTATTAAGTCCCCTTTCCCCCTTATATTTATATATTCTGGTTCAAATGTTTTTAAATTTACACCTAATTTTGATTTTGGTAAATCTCTAATATGACCCATAGAAGCAACAACTTTTGTGCTTCCTCCTAAAAATTTTTTTATTGTACTAGCTTTTGCTGGTGACTCGACTATTACTAAAGTATCTGCCATTTCGATTTTCCTTTCTTTTTCATTTGATTTATTTTTAACAAATTGTAATTTGTATGAATAATTGTTTTATTGAAGATATCAAAAGACGACCGCC
>JBJFFE010000038.1:0-2152 GCA_051891435.1 Clostridia bacterium
ACAATTACCGCTAATAATTCAATTAATGTAAATGCGTTCTTCTTATTTTTCATGTTTGCCTACCTTTCCTATAGTTTAAATTATACATGATATTTTTACATAAAACAAGTACTTTTTTTATTCTTTATGTTGATTGAAAAGTTAAATGGACCACTAAAAATATGATTGTTCCAGTTAGTGGTGCAACTCCAATTTGCTTAAATTTGTGTAATGTATATAATAAATATCGATGCTTTACCAGTTGAAAGGAATGGTAAAAAATGAAAAATATTAATATATACAAAAAGCATCTTACTTTAAGCCAACGAATCAAAATTGAAAATGGTTTAAATAACAATTGGAGTTTTCGTAAAATTGCTAATGATATCAATAAAGGTCATAACACTGTCGCTAGAGAAGTTCAAAATAGAAGAATTAAGGTTAAAGGAAATCCTTTTAATATGACAATTATGGAATGTCCTAATACAAAAAAAGCACCATTCGTTTGTAATGGTTGTCCTATTCAAAAGAAATGTCGGTTTAATAAATATTTCTATTATGCTGATGATGCACAAAAAGATTATCAAACCACACTTGTTGATTCAAGAGTTGGAATTGATATGGATTGTGACGAATTTCATTCACTAAATACTTTAGTAAAATCTTCAATAAAAAAAGGTCATTCTTTTTCTCTTATTACTTTAAATAATCCTGATTTAAATATTTCTAAAAGAACTTTATATAATTATTTAGAAAAAGGTTATCTTGATATTAAAAATATCGACCTTCCAAGAAAAGTTCGTTATAAAAAAAGAACTAGAAATGTACCTAAAAATTCTAGAAAAAAAGATTCTTGTAGAACAAATAGAACATATGAAGATTTTCTAAGATATATAAGGGAAAACAACATTGATTATTATGTGGAAATGGATACTGTTGAAGGAGTTAAAGGTCATTCCGTTTTATTAACTTTATATCTAGTTCCTCTCAAATTATTACTTATTTATAAATTAGATAATCAAACAATTTCTGAAGTGAATAAAAAAATTCTTTTTTTAAAACAAATATTAGGTTATGAATTATTTCATAATATTTTTCCTGTCGTTTTAACCGATAATGGTTCCGAATTCAAAGCTCCTGATATAGTTGAAAATAATGGACTTGATGTTTTAAAAACTAGATTATTTTATTGTGATCCTCAAAGAAGCGATCAAAAAGGTTCTTTAGAAAATGCTCATGAATATATTAGACGTTTTATTGATAAAGGAATTGATATTAATAATTATACAGAAGAAGAAATTAGCTTAATGATGAATCATATTGCTAACACACGAAGAGAATCTTTAAATGGTAAAACTCCTTATGAATTATTAATTGAAAAAATTGGTGAAGAAAATACAAAAAAACTTGGATTATATTACATCGCACCTAATGACGTCACATTAAATCCAAGCTTGTTTGATAAAAACAAGTAATTACTCATATGAAATGAAGTGTAGCTTATAAGCGTAACGAATTTCATATGAGTTTGTGTGGTAAAGCATCTGTGGTGCACTTAGTTTTGCATCGTAACTATTTTATATTGTTCCACTTAGTCTTGCACGATTTTTTGGTAAGGCTTGCGTTAGCATGCCTTGAAATACTTATTTGACCACTTTTTTGCCTTTTTTTATTCATTTTTTGTCCCACTTACTCGTTCAATTTCTTTATTATACAAATAAAAAGCTAATTGGTCAAATTAACTTTTCATTTGAGCAGAAAAAATTCGTAAAATTGTATTAATTTACTAGTTATTTTTTTGTTTATACAAAAAAGTGGTTCATCACCACTAATTTAATTCATCAATATATTTTTTTAATTGATTCGCATTATCACCTAAAATAATTTTGAGTTGATTTTCAATTTCAACAATTCCTTTGGCTCCCATTTTTTGTATTGCTTCTTTATTTACAACTTCTGTATTCTTTAAACTTACAATAAAACGGGACTTATTTACTTCGTAATCGACGATATTATTTTTTCCGCCTAAAAACTCTACTAATTTATTAGCATCTAATTTGAAGTCTTTCTTTTTCGAACGCGTTATTGCGATCGCAATAATAATCAAAATTATAGCAATGATAATATATTGCATATATTCCACTTTCATCACCTTTGTACATTATACTATATT
>JBJFFE010000039.1:0-2139 GCA_051891435.1 Clostridia bacterium
ATTCCATAGTGTTTTTGCTCCATCTTTTATTGATCTTTTTCCTGCGTTTTTACTTTCTTGTCCAGCTCCTGTTGTTCCTTGACTTCCTACTGGTGCATGGTTTCTTTCTATACTTGCTACTGGTACTTGTTGTCCTTGATTTGTATTTGTTCCTCCTTGTCCATTTCCTGCTTGGTTTGCTTGTCTTACTGGTGCATTTGATCCTCCTCCGACATTTCCTGCATCACCATTATCTCCTCCTGTTCCTTGATTTCTTAATACTTCATATGGGTCTCCTGTTCCTTCATTTGCTGTTCTTATTTTTTCTCCTTTATTTCCTACTGTTGTTAGTCCTCCTTTTGCTCCACCCTTTGGGCCCTTAGATCCTAGTTTATTTATTGCATTCATTATTGCTGCTCCTCCCATTGCTGATGCCATAGTACCTACAGTATTTGCTTTGTATAAACCAAACATTTGCTTTACAAATTTTTCTGCTGGTAAGAAGAATCCTATTACTATTATAGCATATATTGGAACTTCTTGCACGAAATCTATAGCAGAATTAACTAATAAGCAATATAAGATTAAATGTACTGGCTGTATTAACGAAGAATAAATATATTCTTTTAGCCACATTGAAAAGGCTTGGGCTTTTCCATCCTTTATTTTATCTAAAGGATATGTTAATGCTACTATCGGAGATATCATTGTTAAAAAAGCTAGATATATTGTCCTTTTTAAATATTGTACTGTAAACAATACTGTATACACAACCAAAGTAGTATACATTACTATTTCCGCGAAAATATCCATAAAGTCATTATTTGTGTTATCTTTTATAGAACTTCTTATATTTGTCATTAATACATCTTCATCATTAGGTCCTACCACACTTTCTGCAAAAAACTTTGATATAGAATCAGTGGCTGTAATGATAAATGACATTAAATAATGCATAACAAATATTATACAAATTGCTGCAACCCAATCTATTAGCATCTTTTTATACTTTGCTTTATCCTTTGCTGTAGAACTTAGTATTATTCTTATTGCAACATATACAAGTACTGACATTAGCCCAACTAAAGCTACAACTTTTAATACATTATACCAAGTTGTGATAAATTCTCTTAACTGTTTAGCTGTAGATTCAATAACACCATTTCCATTTTCATTTAAAGTATAACTAACCGGCTGTACGTTAGATAGTGTTAAATCTCCTTCAGCTCCCATATTACTCCCATCAAAATAATAAAGATCATATACGTTACATTCTACCGTATAATTACCAAAATTTTCTGTTGGTACTTCCCAATAATACTTCAATATTGTAGCCATTATACGCTCATATTTCATTCCATTATATGTTGCATTATTTATCTCTAAAATACAATTATCTAGAATAGCCCAATTGTCTTCATATCCACTTATTCCGAATTTTTCACAAAACTCTATTACATCATCACTCGAAAGAGACATAGTGTACGGATCAGGAAAAGAAAAAAATTCATTAACAGTGCCAAATTGCGTATAATATGGTTCAGTTTCTATAAGTGTTTTTCCTTCACCATCATATAAAATTCCAGTTTCAAAAAGTTTATATATAAGTCCATCATATTTAGTAAGTTTATATGGGTCGTCTTCAATTTTTAAATCCTTTAATGTATACTTATAATCTTCTTTTACACCTTCTTCAACAATGGCTATAGTTTTTACTTTATAATCAGGATCTGGATTAATAAAGTTAGTATCAAAAGCTGGTATCATACCAGAAAAAATAATTCCTGGTGAATATCTAATTAAATATTGATTTGGTCCAAATTGTATTGAACCATCTCCTATAAAAATAGTCTGAAATCCTTGTATTACTAAATCTGCTATTCTTGCAATAAATTGTGCTATTGGTTTAAAAAACAATCCTCCATTAAGCGCATATGTACGAGCTGGCATGATAAAATTGCAAAGTAATATTATTACCAGTAATATTATTATTTTATTAGTTTGATTCTTTGTTATTCTATTCATGCCTTTTCTCCTTTCTATTTGAATTCTATTATTGCTTTTCTAATCTTATCTGCATTTTCTATTGGTATTTTTCGAATTTGTAAATATTCTTTAAATTTTTCTTTATCATACAATATTTCATCTGGACAATCTTTT
>JBJFFE010000040.1:0-2078 GCA_051891435.1 Clostridia bacterium
ACATTTTTTCCTAGTTCTCTTCCTATCGTACTTCTACTTCTTCCTAAAAAAATTGCTATGAAATTTTGTTTGAATCCAGCTGTGTACAAAACTTCTATTATTATTCTTTCCTCATTAGTTAAGTGTGTATATGAACCATGTTCCTCTGAAGCCACACTATTCATGCGTTTTAAACATTCTTTGAAAAAAATCTTTCTCATCTCACGGTTTACATATTTGCTCTTTAGTGATTTTATTATTTTTTCAGCATTTTCTTCTGTAATGGTTACTAGTCAGCCTAAAAAATAAAAAGCATACTAAATAAACCTAACCCAATAGGCTTTTTTAGTATGCTGACAGACAAATTATTCCTTCTTTGGATACACATATTGTTTGCCCTTCCATAACTGATTTTAAAACCCTAAAGAATGAAATACTTTGCTTCTTGCATGTAGAAATGATAGAGCGAACATTACAATAATCTTTCAATCCTTGGAAAGATCTATGACAACCAATTATTTTTTTCTTTGTTTTAGTTGGTCTTAAATCTCTTTCTGACAAGTTATCATCAAAAGGTATATCAAAATCTTCTAGAAATTTAAGATATGCATTTTCGTAATCTCTTACTCTTTTAAGCACTGCTAATTCCTTATCTCTAAAATACTTTGAAGTAATTTTACTATTTTCAACATAACCATTTTCAATGATTCTTTTATATTCATTATGATATTCTTCTATTTCTTTATCTGTAAAATTATTGATACCTTTTTCTTTTAATTCTTTTCTTCTTTTATTTACATTCCAACCGAAATTCCATAATTCTTCTGACCATTCATTTTTTACATTTTCTGTTAAATATTTTAAATCTCTCCCTAGATGTATCCAACATTCCACATGATTAGCTCTAATTCCAAAATTATACAATCCTTTTTCATGGTCATGCATAATATATCCCGTATATCCATTTAAAATATTATGACCCTTTATTGCTCTCATATTTTTTGTACTTGAAGGTTTAAATACCGTTATATTTAGATTGCTATAATTTCTAATATATGCCTTTTTTCCGCTTACGTTACTTGTAGTTGCATCTGTATATATTATTTTTCCATTTTTTAGTTTCTTTGCCAATTTTTTAACTATCTTTTTTGATTTTATTCCTAATTCATGTATCCAATTGCAAATACTCCCATGAGAAATATTCAAATTCCCATCGGTTAGAATTTTTATGAACTCATTCATTCTATCAACTGCTATTACTTCTTCTTGTGCCATTACTCCTACAAGTGTTTTGATGTTACTTCCATATATGACAGTTGACTTATTTAAAAAATCCTGAGGTAGCCCTGATTTTTCGATTTCTTCTTTAACATTTCCATAAATTGTTATCTTTGTGATAACAATTGTTGTTTTGGTATCTATTTTGTATTTTACAGTTGTTTCTGTAGATTTTGGATTTCCATATTCTTCTTCTATTACTTCTACATTTTCTTGTTTAATTAAATTTTCTATAAATTCCTTTGTTAGTGTTTTTCCTTCTCTTCCTTTTTGGCCTCCTTGTTTCCTATTACTTTTTTCTCTGTGATTTGGTTGTTTAATATTTTCATCTTTAGAAGGTGGAATGCTAGAATTAGTAGTATTTTTAGCTGCCTTTCCTTTTAAAATATCGTTTTCATTTTCTAAATCTTGAACTCTCTTTTTTAGTTCTACATTTTCTTTTTTTAACTTTGCATTTTCATCTTCTAATTTATTTACTTTATTTTGAAGGTCTGATACCACTGACATAATAGCTGCAAACTTTTTATCAAAATCTTTTTGCATTTTATCAATTTTATCTTCATATTGTTCTTTTTGCTGTTTTAATTTTGTTTTTAGATTATCATTTTGTATTTGTAAGTCTTTTATTTTTCTGTTTGCAATTTGTAGTGATGTCATTTTTCCACCTTCTTTCTTTTATGAATATATTATATACCTAAAATTAAAAAAAGTCTGTAACAGGTTTATTACATTTATGTTTCAAAACCTTTACAGACCGGCTTTTTAGCTCATTTTAGATTACGTTTTCCACAGGTAGACTTTTTTCTAGGCTGACTAGTAAC
>JBJFFE010000041.1:0-46147 GCA_051891435.1 Clostridia bacterium
AAAAGATTGTCCAGATGAAATATTGTATGATAAAGAAAAATTTAAAGAATATTTAAGAGTGCGAGAAATACCAATAGAAAATGCAGATAAAATTAGAAAAGCAATAATAGATTTTAAATAATTTATTATAAATAATAAAGGAGAAAATTGTGAGAGACTTAATTGGAAAATATATTAGAAATAGAAAGATAATATGGTTTATTATAGGAATATCTATTGTAATTATTGTGCTAATACATATTATAAATACTGAGTTTCAGCAAGAAGAGTTTGAGTTTGATGATAGTGAAAAGGTAATTAGTAATCCATATTATGATAATAATTATTCTGTCGTTTCTTCAGAAAAATTAAATAAATCAGTAAGCGATAATGTAACAAATGTAATAAAACAATTTATAAATTATTGCAATGATGGTGATATAGAAAATGCATATAGCTTATTATCAGAGGATTGTAAAAAAGTACTATATCCTACACTAGAAGATTTTAAAAAGAATTATTATAATAATAATTTTTATGAAGAAAAAACTTATAATTTACAATCTTGGATTACTTATAATAATAAATTTATTTATAGGATTGAATTAAAAAAGGATGTGTTAAGTACAGGAATTACATCAAATGAAAAGAAGATAGATTACTATACAGTTATAAAACAAGAAGATAACTATTATCTTAATATATCAGGCTTTATAGAAAAAAATAATATAAATATCTCAAAAAATGAAAATTTAATAGATTTTGTAATAGAAAGTGAAGAGGTTTTTATTGATTATTTAGCATTAAATATAAAGGTTGACAATAACACTCAAAATAGCATATTGTTAGATAGTGGAGAGAAGGGAAATACAGTATATGTGACAGATGGAGAACAAATACAATATGTTTCATACCTTTTTGAACAAAATAATTTAGACTTAGTTATAAATAAAAAGTCGTCGAAAGAGTTTAAAATTAAATTTATGAAAGACTATAAAGAAAATAGACCTATAAAATCGATAACTTTTGCAGATGTAGTTTTAAATTATAAAACTAATAATTCTGAAAAATTAAATGTAACAATTGTATTGTAAAACAGAGGTGATATAAATGGAAAATGAAGATGAAGAAAAAAAATCAGGACAACAAAAAAATAATAGTGTATTAGGAGAACAAGCAGGACAAGCAAAACAGAAAGCAGATAATACTAAGAATAAAGTAAAAAAAATAAAAAAAGTATTTGAATTTTTCAAAAAACATCCTCTTTTAGCTAAAGTCTTATTCTGGGTTGCTTTGGCTATAATAATTATTATGCTATTAGTATGTATTATATACTCAGTAGATAAAAATGCTTTTTCAGAAGCAACAATGTCTGTAAATGAAATAAAAACTAATATACAAAATTTGAATGCTGGAACAGAAGATGACGAAGAAGGGGAAGGTTCTTATCTCCATTCGGGAGCAACTCTTGTTGATGGTACATATTCTTTAATATATGGTTATACTGAAGATGAAAAAAAAGAAAATGTTGATAAAATGAAAAAAATTCTAGCAAAGAAAAATATTGAAATTAATTCTAACCAGTGTCTCTTGTTTCTATATGCATTACAGGAAAGTAGAAAGGATGAAGGCTTTGATATATTATCATATAATAAAGATAAATTAGAAGCTATGTATATGTTTTTTAAAGCAGAAATTGCTACATCTTCACTAGATTTAAGGAGTAAAGACGAAATGTATAAGGAAGATGAAGATGGCAATTTGGTATATAATTATCCTGAAAATTCAATAGTCCCAATTTATAAAGATGAAAAAAATAAAGAAAAAATGGGATATGGTAAAGATTCATATAATGAAGATGACTATACTGACGATACTGTTTATGGAACAATAAGAGTTCAAAGGGTAACATATAATGAAGAGACTGCTACCTCTGGGGAAATAGGAATAACTAGTTATTTAACATATTTACAATATGAAGAATTTATGAATTTAATAAATGCTAAAGATAACAGTGTATTAAACTATTTTACTATAGATGAAGAATTTAACTTAATTGTTGCTGGCTGGAATAGTACATCTGTTAAATATGAACTATCTGACTTTGAAAATTATACAGCAGAAGAGCAAGAACAAATGAATATTGAATATGACGAAAAGGAAGAAGAAGAATCAAACTATAATGTTTATAAATACAGAAGTATTCCGTACCAAGATTATATTAATAAATATGCAATGACATTTGACCTTTTAATGGCATTGCTTGCTACAACAGATGATGAAGATTTCTGTAAAGAATTAGCAAAAACTGCAGAAAGTAGCTATATAGTAATTACTCTTCAAGAGGAATTTTCGACAACGACAACAACAGTTGAGGTAGACCATGTAGAAAATGAAAAAATATATGCAATTATTGATGAGGCTCAGTGTATAGGAACAAATAACGAAGAAACAGTAGAGTCTGGCAATATATCAACACAAGGTAAAACGGCAGAACAATTAAAAAATGAATATCATTGGGCAGAGGGAGAAAATAAGACTTCCACTGGAAGTGCTTCCGGTTCTTCATGGTATGGAAAATGGACATGGACATATAAAGAAAGTGATAGTGTTAGGATAAAATATGAATTAAAAGCTACAAATAATGGAATAGAATATTTCAAATATTCAAAAAGCACAACAGAAGGAAATCAAAAACAAGCTACGGCTCGAAATTTATTTATAACACAGGATAGAAAATTACAAAAAGATGGTTTAACTGCATTGAATTTTGAAAGGAATTGGACTGCTGAAGGGGGATTTGAGAGCGCAGAGTTAGATACTTTAAATGGATATACAAAAATGATAACAAAGAAATACCATGTTGCGGGAACAACAGTAACAGAAACAAATTCTTATAAAATGGAGATTACTGAAGTAGATAATTGGTATGAATATTATAAAAAAACATATTCAGAAATTGAAACAGAAGACATCGGCTCTCCAAATACAAAGTCTGATGCAAAAACAGAAAACTATAAAGGCAAAAGAAATATAGACCAAGAAGAGAAAATTGATGAAATAGACTATATTGGAGAAATTAGCAAGGAAGAAAAGAAAAGAGTAGTAAAAGAAACAATAGGTCAAGAAGACTTAACCAATATGGAATTTAATATTAAAAAAATAACAGAGTACTATTATGGATATGGAAATGAGCATATTATAACTGGGAGTTCAGGTACAAGATACAAAAAAGGTGGAATAGAAAGAGAAGAAGTAAAAATAAAAGTACAAAAAGGTAATGATACAGCATATTTAACTATTTCCGCGGATGCAATATTTAGTGAAAAGGATAATGAAGAAGATGATAAAAAAGAAGATGATAAAAAAGAAGACGATAAAAAAGAAGACGATAAAAAAGAAGTAGTATATGATACAACGGATGAATATACAAATGGTTTTTTAAATGTATATGATAAATACGAGGAAGCACAACAGGCTCTAAATAGCATCGATGAATGGACATATGAAATGCTAGACTCAGTTAAAGGTACTATAAATACAACAAACTTATTAAAATATTTGTTATTTTTATATGATGGAACAGACTTTGGAGTAACAGATTATGATTTGACTTTGTTTAAGCCGGATTCTTTCAATAATTTTGGAGAAGGTGGAGGATTAAGCCCATTTGGAGTAAAACTAACGAGAGAAGAATTTATTGAATTGGCAGATGCCTATAGGGGAAAAGGAGGTTCATATTATCATATTTTGGCAGACATTGCAGGGGATTTTTATGATATATGTACAGAAGAAGAGTATAATGTAAATCCTTGTTTAGCATTTGCGTGGGCATGCCTAGAAACAGGATATGGCTCAGGAATACCATATAATAACTTATTTGGTATGGGAGTATATAATGGACAATCATCAGGGAAAAAATACAGTTCATATAGTGATTCAATTGAAGATTTTTGCAAATGGGTTGTAAATGCTGCCACAGAAGGAACAGATGATTATAATTTTGCATATTCTACAGCACAACAATATTCAGAGGATAATTCAAAATTTTCTGGAACTCCAGACAAAAATATATATGCACTTTTTTCAAATTATGCATATTTAGGAGATACTCATATTTCAGATGAACCCGATTTCAACAATCCTGCAGGAGAAGATTAT
This sequence comes from Clostridia bacterium, assembly GCA_051891435.1. GTDB lineage: Bacteria > Bacillota > Clostridia > TANB77 > CAG-508 > UMGS1933. The sequence continues at coordinate 4,141 of JBJFFE010000041.1, forward strand.
TATATTGCTAACGGAAGTAATTGGGGATCCGGAGGAAGAATATACATTTATTATATGTATGAAAAGGGTAAACTATATGAAGGAGAGTATGCAACTAGGTGCGGTCATCCAAATGGTACAGATGAAACAACTAATGCTGAAAAAGCAGATTATGCACAGTATTCAGTTGAAACAAGAACAAATATTGCTATGACTATTTTTGGCAATGATTGTTTTATAGGAACATATGGTTCAATTGTTGAAGCAGCTTATGGTGTTGCAGATCACTTTTTAAGTACAGAAGTTCACTATGGAGGTAATAGTGTTCCTGAAGCAAATAATAATGGAAGGGTTGTTATTGGTGGAGATATTCAAGCATCTTATGATAAGCCGATCGAAAACCCAGAAAAATATGGTGTTGTATGTGCTACATTTGTAAGTTTATCAATGTGGAAAGCTGGATTAGTAGAGGAAGATGAGATTAATAAATATGGCTATAATGCTTGTAAAGGATTGGAACAGTTCTTTAGCAATCATCAAGATGATTGGTTAAAAATAGAAAATAAGAATGACTTGCAAGAGGGAGATGTGGTTATTACTCCAGGATATGCACATGTATATATATATTTAGATGGAGATAAGGGAATAGATCAAAACTATTGTGTAATAACAAGCCATGGAGCAGATAATAGAAGAAAATTAATAAATGCTTATAGTTTTATGGTAGGATACAGATATATTGGTTAAAAAATTTATGACGAAGGATGATAAATATGCAAAAAAAAATAAAGATGATAATTTTAACATTAATATTAGTATGTATTGTATTAATTGGAATAATTGCGCTGTTTAATAGAAGAGCGAATAAAGAGGTTATTTCAGAAACTGAGAATATAGAAGGAGCTTATGAATTTGATTTAAATAAAATAAAAAGAGTAAAAAATAAGAGCGATTATTATTTGGTTAATAGATGCATAAATAAATTCTATAGTAATTATATAAAAAATAATGATATATATAATTTATTAGATGATGAGTATATAAATATGTTTAATATCAAAGAGGATAATTTAAATGATAAATTTGGTAAATTTGAAGATTTAAAAATTGATTTGACTGATGTATATGTTTCTGAAATTGGTATAGGGATAAGTCAATATTTTATATATGGATATTTAATGGATATTACAACCAATAATATAACTGATTTAGCTATGATTGTGAGAATTGATACAGGTAATCAAACATTTTCAATATTTCCATACGAGTATTTAGAAAAAAATGGTTATTTAAATATTACGGAAAATTCAAAAATTGATATGGAAGAAGTTCAGACAGTTAGAAATAAAAAAGATAATACATTTATTTTCCAATACATTGATGATGAGACATATATGAAGTATATGTTTGAGAATTATATATATAGGTGCCTTTATAATCCTACATTGGCATATGAATGTTTAGATGCAGAATATAAAGAAAAAAGATTTGGTAATATAGAGAAATTTAAAGAATTTATAGATGAAAAGAAGGATATATACATATCATATGATTCAAAAAATAATAAACAGTATGGTGATTTCAATGATATGAATAAATATTTGCTATATTTAGCCCAAAATAAACAGTTAAATCTAAAGTCATACAAAAAAACAAAATATGATGACTATATGGAATATGTGATAATAGACAATTTCGAAAATTACTATATATTTAGAGAGACAAATATAATGCAATATAAATTATTATTAGACACCTACACAATTGATTTACCAGAATTCATAGAAAAATACTATGGAACAGAACCAACTGAAAAAGTTGCATTAAATATTCAAAAAATATTTGAAGCCATTAACAATAAGGATTATAATTATGTATATGGTAAATTGGCAGATGGATTTAAAAAGAACTATTTTCCAACTTTAGATAGTTTTGAAAAATATGCAAAAGAAAAATTTTATGATAGAAATGAAGTAGAATATTTGTTTTATGAAAAAGAATCAGAGGAATATTATTCGTACACTATAAAAATTTCTGACAAAGATACAGGAAAATCTAAAAACTTAAAAATAATAATGCAGTTACAAAGTGGAACTAATTTTGTAATGTCATTTAATGTAAATTAAGGAGGGATGTATATGGAAGAAAATGAAGTAGTAAAAAAAACAGAAAACAAGCAAGATGAACAAAGGGAAGAAAATAACTTAAATGGAGTAGATTTAGCCAAAAATGAAAAAACAAAAGAAAAGGAAGAACAAGAACAAATCCAAGGAAAAAGTAAACTAGATGAAATTATTTTGCAACAAACAGCTAATATTACACTAGGGGAGACAAAAAATATAATGGGGACCTTAGATATAGTTGGAATGGGAGAAGGACAAGCAAAACTTATGCTAGGAAATGCTGTAATAGGAATAGTTCAAAATGGAAAAATTGAATATACTAGAAATGCTAAAACAGAAGAAACAGAAGAAATTCTTAAAAAATTAAATGAAGAGCTTGAAGAACAACAAAAAGAAGGACAAGGACAAAAGGAAGAAGACACAGGAGAGAGAGAAGAGGAGAAAAAACCAGAAACAATAAAAGATGATAATGAGAAAAAACCAGAACAAGAGGAAACAGCTGTTCATGAAAGCGAAGAAATAAAAAGAGATTCTAGTTGGATAGAAATAAGAAGTGATAGAGAAACAGATGAATGTAGAACTTTTATGGGAATGATAAAAAAAGAATATCCTCATTTAGTAAAAGGAACAGAAAGACTTTTTATTGCACCAAATCCAAAAGATGCAAATGATTATAATTTATATGCAATGGACGGTAATGGAAAAATAACTGCTGAAATACCTTTAGAACAAACAGAAGGAAGGAACCCAATGCAAGAGGATGTTCTTACATATGAAAAAGATGGCAGTAGAGCTCAAACTAAGAAACCAATACAGATGCTAAAAATAGGTCATAGCCCTAATAGCCCTATGGTTATGATTTATAATGGAACAAGAACAGATACACAAGTTCATATAGGGGTAAGAAGTCAAGGAGACAATTACCAAAGTCATAAAATTTCTAGTTCTAGAAGCCAAAATGATATTCAAGATGCTAAAGAATCAGTAAAAGATGCTACTAGCAGTAATTTAGGTGAAAGGACAGAAGGCGATACAGAAAACGAAAGATATTATCAAACTTTAAAACAACTAGAACATCAAAATGTACCAGATGAAATAAATCCTGCAAAAGATGAGAATGAGATTAGTGATGTAGAAGTAGAAAATTTTGATAAGTTTAGAGTTTCATTTGCAGAGACTTTAATGAAAGAATATGATATTTCTAAAGAATGCGCAGCATATGTAGCAGTAGAAGTTCTGGATAATGGAAAAGATTTTAATGAAACTTTAGATGAAGCAACGCAAATATTAGAAGAGGAAAAAAGAAAAGAACAAGAAGGAAAAATACCGCCAGGTTCTGCAGAGAGATCAGCTGCGGCATATTATGAAGATAGATTAACGCCAGAACAACAAGCAGAAATTGAAAGTGAAGAATATACACGAGGAGATCCACGAACTCATTAAACAAAGCGAATAGGTCTATGTATTTTACTATTTAAAATTTTTACGAATAATTCTCCTAAAATAAGAAAAACTTATTTTAGGAGTTGATTTTTTATGAGAACAAAAAAGATAATACTATTTATAGCTATATTATTTATTATGATCTTTACAGCAAATAAAAGTATAGCAATGTCACACTATCAAACTGTTGGAACAACAACAGGATTAGTTACAGCATCTGCTTTAAATGTAAGGCAGGGACCGGGAACAAAATATAATATAGTAAACGTAGTTTATAAAAATGAATATATTCGTATTTTTGCCAAAATAGGAGATTGGTATGTAATTCAAACAGATTTAGATTATATAGGATGTGTAAGCACAAAGTATGTAAAATTAATATATCCAAATACTTCTAGCTCAGGAAATACTAGTAGTTCAGGAGGAACGGTGGCAGTAACCACTGACCTTACAGCAGATGAAAAAGAAGTTTTTAATTTAATAAATGCAAAAAGAACAGCAAATGGATTATCTGCATTAAATATAGATAACGAATTACAAAATGTAGCAAGAATAAAAGCACAGGACATGGTAGATAACAATTATTTTGCACACAATTCTCCAACATATGGAACACCATTCCAAATGATAAAAAATTTTGGAATAACATATAAAGCAGCGGGGGAAAATATTGCAGGGAATTCTACAAATCAGGGTGCTGTGAATGCATGGATGAATTCAGAAGGGCATAGAGCAAATATATTAAGCAACAATTATAATTATACAGGAGTAGCAGTAGTAAAAAGCCCTAAATATGGTAAAATCTATGTACAAATGTTTATAGGTAAATAAATTGTCAAAAAATGTCAAAATATTTTTAACGAAAATACTTGTTTTTTTGCCAAAATTATTATATAGTATTTATTAGGAAATGAGAATAAGCAGATGTGGTTTGCCTCCTACATAAGAGGAGGTGAGGCGTATGATAGAAGAAAGCTTACTATTAATAATATATTTACTTTTTACTGGTCTAGTATCAGTCACTATCATTGCGTTTGCCTTAATTATAGCGATTGCAGTAATTATTAGCAAACAAAAATAAACCAATAAAAAAACACATCTGTAATTTTGCCGTTCGGATGTGTTTTTTCATATCTAAATATGGCAAACCACGTTTGTGGTTTCTCCATTTCCTATTTTTATTATAGCATAATTTTTCAAAAAGTCAATTAATATTTATAAAATAATTTAAAAACTATTTATTATTCAGTAAATTATCTTAACATAGCCAAATCCACATAAAAATTGCAGAAAAACAAGCTTGTAAAAATTTACCTAAAATATATGGCTTAATAGAGATTTTAGCCTTTGAGGTTATGCTTAGTACCTGTAAAAGAACAGAGATTCCTCCAAAACCAAGTAAAAAAGAACATATAATTATAGAAGTTGGATTAGTATTAATTGCTGTTAATTTAACTCCATTTGTTACTTCTATTATACCTGTAATTATTCCTTGTAAATAAACTGAAGGAATATGTAATAGTTTTAATAAAGGAGAAATGAAGATGCCTATTATATTAAAAATCCTACTATTATTGAGCATAGAAACAATTACAGAAAAAAGTATAACAAATCCACCAATAATTATTACTGAATGAATAGCATTTTGAATAGAGGTTGATAAAACTTCTCCTAAATTATTAAAAGTTAAGTTCGGAACAGAAGAAGAAATTTCATTTCTGAAATTTCTTTTATTATTTTGCTTACATTTCCACCATCTAAAGATAAAACCAACTAAAAGACATGATAATACGTGTACAATAAATAATTTAAAACCAATTGCACTACTAGAAAATAAACTTACACCAACAGTTCCAATTATAAAAAGGGGACCAGAATTATTAGTAAATGCAATTAGCCTTTCAGCTTCTTCATTAGTACAAATACCCTGCTCTTTTAGATTACTAACAATTTTTGCACCAACAGGATACCCACTTATAATACCCATAAGAAGAGCAAAAGAGCCTTCTCCAGGAACATTGAAAATAGGGCGCATACAGCAATTTAAAAATTTACCTAAAGTAGAGACTATGTTTGTATAACGAAGTAATTCAGTAGCAATAAAAAAGGGAACTAAGGAAGGAACAACTGAAAAAGCCCATAAAGATAAACCGTTTTTCGCAGCAGCTAAATTATCTGAAGAAAAAAGTACCAAAAAAATTGTAAAAAGATAGATACATAAGGGAATAAGTAATTGTTCCATTTTTAATATTATAAATTTAGTTTTTCTCATCAGAACCAGTCCTTCCTATATAACAAATATATTATTTTTTTCATAAGATATGATAAATGGATAATAAAATATAGACAAAATGCAAAAAAAGTGTTATATTATGTAGGAATTTGTAAAAAAAGGTGATTTAAGCAATGGAAAATAAAGCAAAAGAAATTCTAGCAAAATATAAACAAACACATATTATAAAGTGGCTAGAACAGGTGGATGAAAATACTAGAAAACATATAGTAGACCAAGTTTTTGATATAGACTTTGAAGAATTAAAAAACTTATATGAAACTGCTAAAAGTAAAAGAGAAAAAAAAGAATGTAAAATAGAGCCTATTAAGGCAATAGATGTGAAAAAAATTAGCGAAATAGATAAAGAAAATTATATAAAAATAGGTAATACTATATTAAATGAAAATAAATTTGCAGTTATAACAATGGCAGGAGGGCAAGGAACAAGACTTCGGGCATAATGGACCTAAAGGAAGTTTTAAAATTGATATAAAACCAAATGGAAAATACTTATTTCAAATAATAGTTGAGCAACTAATAGAGGCAAATAAAAAATATAATATCACAATACCATATTATGTTATGACAAGCAGAGAAAACCATGAAGAAACAGTAGCTTTTTTTGAAACAATGGATTATTTTGGATATCCAAAGCAAGCTATAAAATTTTTCAAACAAGCAGAAGAACCATTAATTAGCAAAGATGGAAAGTTGTTAATTGGGGAAGATAGATTAATAAAGTTTGCCTCAAATGGTAATGGAGAAATATACAAGTCATTAAGCAAAAATGGTATTATAGACGACATGAAAAATAAAAATATCAATTGGGTGTTAGTTACAGGTATAGATAATATTTTGGTAAAAATAGTTGATCCATTATTTATAGGAATAACTATAAAACAAGGCAATAGCATCGCTTCTAAATCTATTATAAAGAAAACCCCTACCGAAAGTGGAGGAGTATTTGCAAAAGCTAATGGAAAGCCAGGAATAATTGAATACGTAGAAATTTCAGAAGAAGTTGCAAACGAAAAAGACTCAGATGGAGAGTACGTTTTTGGTGACATGAACATAGTAAATCATTTATTTAAAATAGATGCCTTGCAAGAAATTGCAAGTAAACCATTACCATATCATACAGCAGTAAAAAAGAGTAAATTTTTAGATGAAAATGGTGTTTTATCAGAGGGGAGTATATACAAATTTGAAAAATTTATATTTGATGGGTTTGTATATTTTGATGAAATGAGCTTATTAAGGGTAAAGAGAGAAGAAGAATTTGCTCCTATAAAAAATGCAATTGGTCAAGACAGTCCAAAAACTGCTAAAAAAATGTATGAAGATTACATAAAAACATTGAAAAAATAGTATGAAATATGATATATTAAAAAACAAGGAGGAACAAATATGGCAAGAGGAAGAAGATATGATAAAGAACCAAAATTAAATATAAAGAAAGTTTTTGGAGTAGCAATTGCATTTATAGTTTTTATAATGATAATAATATCAATTATAAAAATAGTAAAGACAAATCCAGAAGAGGAGTATTTAAGTACAGCTAAATATTATTCAATGTATTTAGATGGGAAATGGGGAGTAATAGATAATAAAGGGGAAACGGTAATTCCAGCAACTTATGATGAAATGATAGTAATTCCAAATAATAAACAAGCAATTTTTGTTTGTACATATGATATAGATGATGCTACAGGCTCTTATAAAACAAAAGTCTTAAATGAAAAAAATGAAGAGATACTTAAAGGATATGAACAAATAGAAGCTATAGATAATTACGATTCAAAACAAAATATATGGTTTGAAGATAATGTTTTAAGAGTAAAGAAAAATAATAAATATGGTTTAATAGACTTTAAAGGTAATACAATTTTAGAGTGTGAATATGATGATATTTATTCATTAAAAGGTGTAACAGAAAATTTAATAGTAGAAAAAGACGGAAAATTAGGATTAGTAAATAGTAAAGGACAGACTATTATAAAAAATGAATATAGTAAAATACAAACTTTAGAAGAGGGTTACAAAAATGAATATCTTGTTGCAAATGAAAGTGGATTATATGGAATAATCAGTACAACAGGCAACAATATCTTAGAGACTAAATATGAGGAAATAAAATATATTTCTTCTATAGATACATATTCTGTAAAAATAGATGGAACATGGCAATTAATTAATTCAAAAGGAGAAACTTTACAAACATCAGATGGAAAAGAGTATGTATATGCAAAAGGAGAAAATGTAATTACAATTAAAGATGGAAAATATGGAATAGAAAAATTAAATGGAGAAAGTGTAGTTCCATACGATTATGATGAGTTAAAATATGCATTTTCAATATATTATATAGCAAAAAAAGATAATAAATATGGAATAATTAATATTAACAATGAAACAGTTAAAGAATTTGAATATATAAATATGTATTCAGTTGAAGAAGGAAACTTTATAGTAGCAGATAAAACAGACACAGAAACAATAGTCTTAGATAGTAATTTAACACAAAAAATATCTGGAATTATTTCTGAAATTAATATAGATAAAGGTTATATAAAAGTGTACTTAAATAACGAATATAAATATTTTAACTTTAAATTTGAAGAAAAGCAAAGTACAGAAATATTATCTCAAAATACGTTATTATTAGCTAAAAAAGATGGAAAATATGGATATAAAGATAAAGCAGGAAATATGGTCGTAGACTATATTTATGAAGATGCAACAGAACAAAACTCTTGTGGATTTGTTGCAGTAAAACAAAATGGTTTATGGGGAAGTTTAAAGAAAAACGGAGCAATTGCTTGTACGCCATCAGTTAATCTAGATAATAGTATATATGTAGATTTTATTGGAGAATGGCATTTAAGTGATGAGGGGCTTTATTATACTAAATAGAACAAATAGGGTAAACAAGAGCAAAACTTGTTACCCTATTTTAATAGATTGTAATTTGTATCATTAAACAGATATTAGGAGGAAAAGTATGAAAACCTTATGTGGTACAGATATAATAGAAATATCAAGAATACAAAAATCAATAGAAAAGTCAGGGGATACATTTTTAAATTTAATATATACTCCTGCAGAAATAGAATACTGTGAGAGTAAAAAAAATGCTAAATACTATCATTATGCAGGGCGATTTGCTGCTAAAGAAGCTATTTTTAAAGCCATATCTAGTTTGCTAGAGGACAAGTTTGCAATTTCTTGGAAAAATGCGCAAGTAATAAATGATAAAAGTGGAAATCCACAAGTAGAATTCTTAAATATTGAATTTAAACAGTTAAAAAATATAGACATAAGCATATCACACTGCAAAGAATATGCAGTAGCAACAGTTGTAATTAATATTGAAGAATAGATAAGATTTAAATAACAATATAAATAGGGGTATTTTTATGGAATTATTTGACACACACTCACATTATAATGACGAAAAATTTGATAAAGATAGGGAAGAACTAATAAAACAAACATATGAAGCAGGAATAACAAAATTTGTATGTGCAGGGTATAATGTAAAATCGTCAAAAGAAGCGGTAAAAATAGCAAACAAATACGAATATGTATATTCAATATGTGGAATATCTCCAAATGATTTAGAAGACTACAATGAAGAAAATATAAGCAAAATAAGAGATTTAGCTGTAGACAAGAAAAATGTAGCAATAGGTGAAATTGGATTAGATTATTATTGGAACAAAGAAAATAAAGAAATACAAAAACAAGCATTTATTAAGCAGATTAATTTAGCAAATGAATTAAATTTACCCATTGTAATACATTCAAGAGATGCAGTTCAGGACACAATAGATATATTAAAAGAAAATAAAGTCAATAAAAAAGGAATATTTCATTGTTGCCAGCTTAATAAATTTTTAGTTGAAGAAGGATTAAAACTAGGCTTTTATATATCATTTGCGGGACCAATTACATTTAAAAATTCAAAAAATGCAGAAGAAATAATAAAATTAGTTCAAAATGATAAAATATTAATAGAAACAGACTCTCCATACTTAGCACCAGAACCAGTAAGAGGGACAAGAAACGACTCAAGAAATGTAAAATATATAGCAGAAAAAATAGCTTACTTTAAGCAAATGCCAGTTGAAAAAATAGCAAAAATAACATATGAAAATGCAATGAAGATATTTGGAATTTAAAAAACGAAGTGGAAATAGGGACGGTTCGCTTTTCCAATTTTTTGAAAATTTGGAAAAGCGAACCGTCCCTATTTCCATCCCTATTTCCACTTCGTTTCTTATTTATCAAAACTTACTTTTACATTTTTCTTTGCTTCCTCAGAATCTACCTTAAATAATTCTTCTTCTTCAAAATGGAACATTGAAGCAATTAGACTATCTGGGAATACTTGAAGCTTTGTATTATATTTGGTAACTATATCATTATAAAATTGTCTTGAATAAGATATTTTGTTTTCTGTGTTTTGAAGTTCTTCTTGTAATTCAGCAAAATTTTGGCTTGCTTTTAATTCTGGATAATTTTCAGAAACGGCCATAATTGTTTTTAAAGCACCAGAAAGTTCATTAGATAATTCAGCTTTATCGTGAACTGTTGTAGCTTGTGCCCAAGAAGTTCTAAGTTCTGCAACTTTTTTAAATACATCTTCTTCATGCTTTGTGTAACCTTTTACTGTTTCTACTAAATTAGGAATTAAATCAAATCTTCTTTGTAATTGAACATCAATTTGACTCCAAGCATTTTTTACTCTTTGCCTTAAAGTTACTAGACCATTATAAGAACTAATAACCCAAATTATTAATACTGCTACAATTATTAGTATAATCCAACCAATCATTTAAAAACCTCCTTTAAAATATTGTATTTGGTATTTGGTGTTTGAAAAATCACTTAAAAAGTCTGTTTCATAACCATATACTAAACACTTTAATTTTATTAAAAAAATAAATTTTAACTAATAGTATTATAGCACAATATATTATTGAAAATCAATAAATATTCATATTACAAATATAAGACAAAAGATAAAAAAAACTGGAGGAAACGCTAATCCGTAGCATATTTTTAGTACAAGCTGCATATAATATAATAGAAAAATTTGACAACTTTAGAAAAAAGTAGTATAATAAAAAAGGTTGCTTAAGGAGGGATTAAAAAATATTATGAAAAAAAATAATATAGCATCGATTTCCGTAAGAAAGATACTATTTATTAGTTTAATATTTGCAATTATATTAGGAGCAACAGTTTTAGCAGGAAGTGTAAAAATTAATAATGTTAAAATAGAATTTTCAAATGATTATGAAATATCTGTGGTTACATCAAAAACAAAGGTAGCAGATATATTAGAAGAAAATCATATAATATTAAAAGAAAATGAAACAGTAACACCAAGCTTAGATGAAGAAATTACAGATGCTAAAAAAATTATAATTTCAATAATTGGTGAAGAACCAGTAGAAATTGCAGAGGCTGAAACAATAGATATTAATGCTGAAACTATATCAGAAGATTACACCAATATTACAGAAGCAGTTATAACAGTTATAGAAGAAATACCATTTGAAACAATAACTAAAGACGTTTCTAATGGATCAAGTTTAACAACTAATAGCATTATACAAGCAGGTAGAAACGGACAAAAAAAGGTCACTTATAAAGTAAAATATAAAAATGAGGTTGAAATTTCAAGAGAAGAGATTGCTTCAGAAATAATAAAAGAACCAGTAAATAAAATAGTTCAAGTACAAACAAAACAAATAACAGCAAGAGGCACTACAGCAAGAGGAACTGGGACATCTGGACAATCTGGTATGTACAAAGTAACTGCATATTGTTCATGTGCTAAATGCTGTGGTTGGTCGACAGGTATTACAGCATCAGGTGCGAGAGCAACAGCAAACCACACAATAGCAGCACCAAGTACATTTAGTTTTGGAACAAAAGTTGTAATTAATGGTATAACATATACAGTAGAAGATAGAGGAGGAGCAATACAAGGAAATCGTATAGACGTGTATATGGATTCGCATTCAGAAGCACTAGCTTGGGGTGTAAGATACTTATATGTTGAAGTGCTAAACTAATATATTGTAAAAAGATGGGCTGTCCCTGGAAAAATCCGGATGGCTCATTTTTCTTGCAAAAAATGTCGAACGATTTTTCTTTACAAGATACAAATTTTGTTGTTTAATATAGATGATTAATTTTAATCTAACAAATTCAAAAAATTTTTTTCTAAAAAATTTCCCAAAAAATAAAAAATTAAATAGGAGGCACTACAAATGTTATCTATAATAAAAAGTATGGCTTTGCATGGACTAGATGGATATTTAGTAAATGTAGAAGTTGATGTATCTGCAGGACTTCCATCTTGGGAAATAGTTGGACTCCCAGACACAAGTGTAAGAGAAGCAAAAGAAAGAGTAAGAACTGCTATTAAAAATTCCGATATTAACTTTCAAAGTAAAAGAATAATTGTAAATTTATCGCCTGCAGATACTAAAAAAGAAGGATCTAGTTTTGATTTGCCAATTGCAATAGGAATATTAGTTGCAACTGAAAATATAAAGAATCCTAATTTAGATAAAATTGCTTTTATTGGAGAATTATCTTTAGATGGAGGAGTAAATAAAGTTAATGGGGTTTTACCGATGTGTATTGAAGCTGTAAAATTTGGTATAAAAGAGATAATTGTTCCCAAACAGAATGCTGCTGAGGCAGGTATTGTTAAAGGTATAAACATAATTCCAGTAGAAAAATTAGAAGAAGTTATAGATTATTTAAATCAAATAAAAAAAATAGAGCCAATAAAAGTAAATGCAGATGAACTTTTTAAAAACAATAATAAATATCCTTTTGACTTTTCAGAAGTAAAAGGACAAGAAAATATAAAAAGAGCTTTAGAAGTTTCAGCTGCAGGGGGACATAATTGTTTACTAATAGGTAGCCCAGGTTCGCGGGAAAACTATGCTTGCAAGAAGAATTCCATCAATTTTGCCGGATTTAAGTTTTGACGAAGCTCTTGAAATTACAAAAATACATAGTATAGCAGGAATTTTAACTCAAAAGAATTCACTTATTACAACAAGACCTTTTAGAGCACCACATCATACAGTATCATCGGTTTCATTAGTAGGAGGAGGAAGAATTCCAAAACCAGGAGAAATAAGTTTAGCTCATTATGGAGTGCTGTTCTTAGACGAAATTGCAGAATTTAATAAAAATACTTTAGAGGTATTAAGGGGACCTTTAGAAGATAGATTAGTTACAATTTCAAGAGTAAATGCCACATTAACATATCCGGCTAACTTCATGTTTGTAGCCAGTATGAATCCATGCCCATGTGGGTATTACGGTTCAAAAGAAAAGGAGTGTACATGTACTCCACAAATGATTAGCAAGTATATGGGTAAAATAAGTGGTCCTTTGCTAGACAGAATAGATATTTGCACAGAAGTAAGCCCAGTTAAATACCAAAAATTGGATTCTAATGAAAAAATAGAAACATCAGAGGAAATAAAAAGAAGAGTGGACAAAGCAAGAAAAATACAATTAGAAAGATATAAAGATAAGAAAATTTTTTCAAACTCGGAATTAACACCAAAACTAATAGAAGAATTTTGCAAATTAGATAGTAAAGGAAAACAAATACTAGAAAATGCATTTAATAAATTAAAATTAAGTGCAAGAGCATATGGAAGAATTCTTAAAGTTGCAAGAACAATAGCAGATTTAGAGGAAAGTAAAAATATACAGGTGAATCATATTGCAGAAGCCATACAATATAGGTCAATAGATAGAAAATATTGGGGAAATTAATTGCTAGAGATTAGAGGATAGAAATTAGATATTAGAAAAAATGAAATATAAGGAGCATTTGGATGAAAATAATTTTTAATAATAAAGAATATCCAGAAAGTTTAAAAAATATACCAAAACCACCAAAACAGCTATATGTATTAGGTAATGAAAAACTTTTGAAAGAGAAAAGTGTAGCTATAATAGGCTCAAGAGTTTGTACAGAAGAAGGTAAAAAGATTGCAGAAAACTTTGCCAAAGAACTAAGCAAAAATGGGATTTGCATAATAAGTGGTATGGCAAAAGGAATAGATACATCAGCACATATAGGAACATTAAAAGCTGGAGGAAAAACGGTCGCAGTTCTAGGAGGAGGATTTAACCATATTTTCCCAAAAGAAAATAAAGAACTGTTTTCAAAAATAATAGAAAATAATGGAGCAGTTGTTTCAGAATACAGTGAAAATATAGAACCACAATCAAAATATTTTATACAAAGAAATAGGATAGTAAGTGGATTATCTATGGGAATTTTAATTATAGAAGCAAAACATAGAAGCGGAACCGCGATAACTGCAGGATTTGCTAGAATACAAGGCAGAAAAATATTTTGTATACCACATAGCTTAGAACAAAAAGAAGGAATAGGTACAAATAGGCAAATAAAAGAAGGAGCTAAATTAGTGACATCACCACAAGAGATAATAAAAGAATTGAATATACGAACTGAAAAAATAATAACGAGTGAAGAAAAAATAATAGATATAGCAACAGTACCTGAAGAATATCTACCAGTATATAAATATATAACACAAAAACCAATAAATATAGATGAAATATGTAAAAAAACCAAATTAGAAATAAGCAAAGTAAATTATATTTTAACGATGTTAGAACTGGAAGGATATATTGAACAATTACCAGGAAAATTTTTTGTGAGGTAAATTACAATTTATGAAAGGAATGTATTAATGTATAGAGCGCATGAAATAGGAAAATTTGGTGAAAATGAAGCCGTAGAATATTTAAAACAAAAAGGTTATAAAATATTAGAAAGAAATTTTAGTTGCAAACGAGGCGAAATAGATATAATAGCACTAGACAAAAAAGAAATCGTATTTATAGAAATAAAAGCTAGAATGAGTTTAAAATATGGCTTGCCATCGGAAGCAGTAACAAAAAGAAAACTAGAGCACATATACAAAACTGCAGAATATTTTTTGTATGTAAGAAACTTAGCAAATGAAAATACCAGAATAGATGTAATAGAAATATACATAAAAAACAATAAAGTAATTATAAATCATTTAAAACAAGTGGTGTAAAAAATATTGTAAAAAAACTAATTATATGATATAAAATATAAGAATAAGAAAGGAAAAAATATGCCAAAAAAAAGTATAACAAAAAATTATATATATAATTTAGTTTATCAAATATTAATATTAATATTACCATTGATTACAACACCATATATTGCAAGAGTTTTGGGAGCAGAACGTGTAGGAATATATAGTTATACATATTCTATTTTATCTTATTTTATTTTATTTGGAGCTTTGGGAGTAGCTTTATATGGACAAAGAGAAATTGCATATGTTAGTGAAAATAAAGAACAAAGGAAAAAGGTATTTTGGGAAATTGTATTATGTAGGTTCGTAACAATAGCTATTGCAATTATTATATATTATATTTTTTTCATGAGAACAGGAGAATATAGAGTATATTATAGAATTTGGGTTTTGGAACTAATTGCAACAGCATTTGATATTAGTTGGTTTTTCCAAGGAATAGAAGATTTTAAAAAGACAGTTACAAGAAATGTAATTGTAAGACTTGCAAGTGTTACATTAATATTTATTCTAGTAAAAGAACCAGCAGATTTGATCAAATACATAACAATATATGCAGTTGCAGATTTAATAGGAAACTTATCATTGTGGCTATATCTACCAAGATACTTTAAGGGTGTAAAAATAAAAAATATAAATGCATTTAGCCACCTACCAGCAATAATATTATTGTTTATTCCACAAATTGCAAATCAGATTTATAATTTGCTAGATAAAACAATGATAGGAAAAATTATAGTAGATAAATCTGAGGTAGGATATTATGAACAAGCTCAAAAAGTAGTAAGAGTATTACTTACAGTTGTGACCTCACTAGGGATAGTAATGATTCCTAGAATGGCAAGTACATTTGCGTCTGGGGATAAAGAAAAAGTACATGATTATATGAAAAAGTCATTTAAGTTTGTTTTCTTCTTAGCATTCCCAATAATGTTTGGAATAATGAGTATCTCAAAAAGTTTTGTACCAATATTTTTTGGAGAAGGATATGAAAAAGTCGCAACATTAATAAATATTATGGCTCCAACTATTTTACTTAATGGAATATTAAATGTAATAGGAACACAATATTTATTACCAACCAAAAGGCAAAAAGAGTATACTATAGCAATAACAGCAGGATTAGTTGTAAACTTTATCTTAAATTACATTTTAATAAATTTATATAATTCTATAGGAGCTTCAATTGCAACAATTGTATCTGAAATCATAGTTGTAGTAATTGAATTTTATATGATTAGGAAGGATATAAATATAAAAGAAATTGTAAGATTGGGCTATACATATACTTTATCTGGAATTATAATGTTAGTTGTTTGTATTTTTGTACAATCAATTCTAGCACCAAATATTACAACAATGGTAATTCAAATTATTGTGGGAATGATAGTATATGTAATAATGCTATGTATATTAAAAGATGATTACTTAAAACTATTTGTAGAAAAAATAAAAAATGTAGTACTTAGAAAAAATACAAATAACTAATACTAAAAAGGAGTAGAGATGAAACTAATTTCGTGGAATGTAAATGGATTAAGAGCAATATATAAAAAGAATTTTGAAAAAATTTTTAATAGCATAAATGCAGATATATTTTGTGTGCAAGAAACAAAAATGCAAGAGGGACAACTAGAAGTAAATTTTGATGGTTACGAAACATATTATAATTATGCTGAAAGAAAAGGGTACTCGGGAACGGCAATTTTTACTAAAATAAAACCCATAAATGTTACATATGGAATGGGAATAGATGAACACGATAAAGAGGGACGAGTAATAACCTTAGAATTTGAAGAGTTTTATCTAGTAAATTGTTATACACCAAATTCAGGAAGAGAACTTGCAAGATTAAATTACAGAATGGAATGGGAAGATACATTCAGAAATTATCTAAATAAGCTAGATAAAACAAAACCAGTAATACTATGTGGAGACTTAAATGTGGCACATAAAGAAATAGACTTAAAGAATCCAAAAACTAATAGAAAAAATGCAGGATTTACAGATGAAGAAAGAGGAAAAATGACGTGCCTTCTAGACAGTGGATTTACAGATACATTTAGAAAAATATACCCAGATAAAGAAAATGCCTATACATGGTGGTCTTATATGGGACATGCAAGAGAAAAAAATGTAGGATGGAGAATAGACTATTTTATAGTATCTGATAGATTTGCTGAAAAAATAAAAGATGCATTCATTTTACCAGAAATAATGGGAAGTGACCATTGCCCAGTGGGACTAGAAATATAGAAAAAGTTAGAGATTATATTTATATATTCTAATCTCTAATTTCTAAATTTTAAAAAATCGCTCTAAGTAAACCAAAAGATATTAGCATCATAATAATGCTAGCCATAACAACACCAATAATAATAGCAATAAAAGATTTCTTCCTATCCATTTCTAAAACAGAAGCTATTAAACTTCCTGTCCAAGCACCTGTTCCAGGCAATGGTATTCCAACAAATAAAACCAAACCTAAAAAACCATATTTTTCAATACCTGATTTATGCTTATCTACTTTTTTATCTAGCCAATTTGCAAATTTACATAGGTGTTTAGTCCCTCTCATCCAGTCTAAAATTTTAGTAATAAGCCAAAGTATAAAAGGAATTGGAATTAAATTTCCTACCATTGTAATTATATAACTTGGTAAAGGGTCTAACCCAAGCAAAGAAGCGGCAATTAAACCACCTCTTAATTCTAAAATAGGCAGTAAAGATATTATAAAAACTAATAACTCTTTCCCAAAAGTAGCAGTTGCAACACCACCAAAAATTCCAATAATCCAATTAACTATTTTCTCACTCATGCTATATTTAAAACTCCTTTTCTATTTCGATTCTAATATTTTATAATATAAAAATAGAAAAGTCTATAATTTAAGATAATAATTTCGGATTTCTAAAAAGAAAACAAACATGATTTATTCAAAAAAATCATGTTTGTTTTCTTTTTGCCATTTCACATATACACTTAAATTTTGCTTATTATCATAAGTTGCCAAGAAAACATCTTTTAAATTAGAAATATTTTGTTTTTCAAGTTCTTTTTCTAGCCATTTTATATCTTTGCCAGTTTGCTCTAAATTTTCTTTTAGCACCACACCATCTAAAATTACATTAATAACTACATTATCACAAGGAGGATTAAGATTTAAATCTTCAGGATTAACAGGCCTTTTAGAAGAAACAGGAAGAAAACTGATTTTACCATTACCTTCTAATATAGCAGTTTGAATATCTGCTATATTAAAATATCCATTAATTCTAGCCTGCATTAAAAATTCATTTATATCAAGCTTCGCTTTTATAAAATTTTTTCTATAAAGTTTACCATTATCTAAAAGAATTGTACCTCTTCCGGAAACGAGTCTTCTA
This sequence comes from Clostridia bacterium, assembly GCA_051891435.1. Taxonomy (GTDB): domain Bacteria; phylum Bacillota; class Clostridia; order TANB77; family CAG-508; genus UMGS1933. Next base: position 22,499 of record JBJFFE010000041.1, read on the forward strand.
AATTTAATTGATTTACATGTTAAATAGGATATTCCAGTTGCAACAAGCCCATATACTATCATAGCAACTACTGGTTCCCAAAAGTTGTTTTCAAGGGAAGTAGCCATTTCAGCTGCAATAGAACCAATGGTGATGCCTACAATATAATCAAACATGTTAAGTTGCGATATTTCACGGTTACCCATAATTTTAGTTAGAATAAACAAAACTAAAATAGAACCTAGTGATAAAAAAACAATTTTTATTAAATCCATAAACACTCCTAAAAATTGTAATTTGTTAGTTACAAAATCGCCATAAATACAATATATTTATTTTTTTACACCTTGTGTGTCGCAACCTCCAAATATATTGGTCGACAGAGTCGCCCATATGTAGGTTGCTCCAATCGCACTTCGCTTCGCTGCGTTTGGTCGCTTACGCGGTGTTTCAAAAATAAATATATTGTATCTATGGCTCTAAGTAATAGTTGTAAATAGCCAAACGCAAGGGCTTTTATATTTTATTTCTATGAAATTACTGTATTTATATAGAGTAGCGGGAAGGGGGCATATATAACCTCAGCCGTTTTGTATATTTTTTTAAAAGTCAAATCTCGACAGCCCTTTGAGGCGGGGGAATACCCGCGTATGCCTTGGAGAGTTTGATCTTTTAAAAAAATTATACAAAAGGTAGGCTGAGAAGTAGCAATACATAAATTACAATTTATCAAATTTATTAATAGTATTTGCTGTTTTATTGAAAATATTCCCAAAAAGTAGTATAATTAACACATTGTAAAGAAAAAGAAGGGTAAAAAAATGAAATCAAAATACATAGATTTAAAAAATGACAATGACTATACAAAAATAAAACCTGCAGCAGAAAGTATAAAACAAGGAAAACTTGTGCTATTTCCAACAGAAACGGTATATGGAATAGGGGCAAATGCGTTAGACGAAAAGGCAGTAAAAGATATTTTTATTGCAAAAGGAAGGGCTCAAGATAACCCACTAATAGTACATATTTCAAATATAGAAATGCTTGACAATTTAGTAAAAAACGTTGGGGAAATAGAATCAAAACTTATGAAAGAATTTTGGCCAGGACCACTTACAATAGTATTGGAGAAAAAGCCAATAATACCTAAAATCATAACCGGGGGGCTAGACACAGTTGCAATAAGAATGCCAAGTAATACTGTAGCCAGAGAACTTATTGAATATTCTGGATGCCCAATTGCTGCACCTAGTGCAAATGTATCCGGAAAACCAAGTGGAACATTGGTAGAAGATATAATTGATGAGTTAGATGGAAAAGTAGATTATGTTATAGATGCGGGGAAAGTGGATATTGGGTTAGAGTCAACAGTTGTAAGAGTAGTAGATGGAGTTGTGCATATATTAAGACCAGGGAAAGTAACCCCAGAAGATATACGAAATTTAGGATTAGAAGTATTTATAGAAAAACAAATTCTCGGTGAATATAATAAAAATGAAAAAGTAATGTCACCAGGGATAAAATATAGGCACTATGCACCAACTACTAAATGTATATTGGTATATAGTGAAGATGAGGACAAGATGATAGAAGAAATTAATAAAAACATACAAGGGAAAAATGCAGTAATAATATGTAAAACTTCTAATTTAGAAAAATATAATTCTAGTTATAAATTGGATATGGGACAAACACTAGAAGAGATAAGTAATAATATATTCACACTACTTAGAAAAGCGGATAAATATAATGCAGATATAATTGCAGTAGAAGGGGTTACGAAAGAAGGCTTAGGATTAGCTATAATGAATAGGCTACTAAGAGCATGCTCACATAACTATATAGAGTGCTAAAAGAGCAGGAAACGAAATATTTTCGTTTCCTGCTTTTAAAAATTTTAAAAAAATTTCAAAAAACTATTGCAATGTGAGAAAGTATGGTGTAAAATCATATCGAAGTGGAGGAAAGTGGTAGGAAGTGGAACAAACCACAAAGTGAGGTGAAACCATTGCTAATAGGCGAATATGAACATTCAATAGATACAAAAGGAAGATTAATAATGCCTTCTAAACTAAAAGAAGACATAGGAGATAAATTTGTAGTTACTAAAGGACTTGATGGATGTTTATTTGTTTATTCACAAACTGAATGGAAAACCTTTGAAGATAAATTAAGAACTTTCCCACTAACAAACAAAGATGCAAGAGCATTAATAAGATTTTTCCTTGCAGGAGCAATGGAATGTGAAATTGATAAACAAGGAAGATTTTTAATTCCATCAAATTTAAGAGAATTTGCAGGATTAGAAAAAGAAGTAGTTGTAATTGGAGTTTTAAATAAGATAGAAATTTGGAGCAAAGATAAATGGCTAAAATATAGTGAAGAAGAAAATAATTCAGCAGATGAAATTGCAGAAAAGATGTCTAATTTAGGTATATAACTCTTAAGAGGAGTTAATATAAAATACAAAAGATTTAAAAGTACAAAAGAAATTAATAAAAACACAAAAGCTAAAAAGCACAAAAGAAAAATTATACAAAAGATAAATATTAATTAAATTAAACAAAAGAAAAAACCATACAAAAGATAAAATAAAAATATACTAAAGATTTGTAATTGCAAATGATAAAAAAGTTTGATTTACAAATGTAAAATTTTATATATACATAAGAATACCTATAAAATACGCAAGAATAATTAAATAAAGAGGAATGACAGTTGGTATAATAAAATTACCAACTGTTACTGTTTATAAAAATAGGTTGTGATGCAAAGTGGAATTTAAACACATTCCAGTCTTGCTAAATGAGTGCATTGAAAATTTACGAATAGAACCTGATGGAATTTATGTAGATGGAACTTTAGGAGGGGCAGGACATAGTTATTATATAGCAAAAAAACTATCTACAAATGGAAAACTAATAGGTATAGATAGAGATGAAGAAGCACTAAAAGCAGCAAGCCAAAAACTAAGAGAATTTAAAAATGTCCAATATGTAAATGATAACCATGATAATATAAAAAACATATTATTAAGTCTAGGAATAGATAAAGTAGATGGAATATTACTTGACCTAGGCGTTTCGTCGTATCAGTTAGATGAAAAAGAAAGAGGCTTTAGTTATATGCAAGATGCAAAGCTGGATATGAGAATGGATAAAACTCAAGAATTAACAGCAGAGTATGTTGTGAATAACTATAAAGAAGAAGACTTAGCTAGAATTATTTATGAATATGGCGAAGAAAAATTTTCTAGGAAAATTGCAAAAAATATTTGTGAATATAGAAAAAATGAAGTAATAGATACAACAGGAAAACTTGTAAATATAATAGAAAAAAGCATTCCACAATTTGGTAAAAATACAGGACATCCAGCTAAAAGAACTTTTCAAGCAATAAGAATAGAAGTAAACAATGAAATTGAACCACTATATAACACAGTGATGGATTCAATTGATTGTTTGAAAAGTGGCGGAAGATTATGTGTGATAACTTTTCATTCGTTAGAAGATAGAGCAGTGAAAAATGCTTTTACAAAAAGTGAAGGTGTTTGTACATGCCCAAAAGATTTACCATATTGTGTGTGTGGCAAACAAGAAAAAGGAAAAATCATTACAAAAAAACCAATTCTACCAACAGAAGAAGAAATGAAAGTAAATACTAGAAGTAAAAGTGCAAAATTGAGAGTATTTCAAAAGATTTAAATAGAAATTAACAAAGGAGGTGCATAAGATATGCCAAGAAATTTTAATAAATATCAATATGAAACAAGCCCAAGAAAACTTGAACCAGAATATGCACCTAAAAAAAATACTTATAAAGGCAAAAAAAGCACAGCAAGAAAACCAGAAGAAAAAGTAAAAAAGATAAATAAAAAACAACAACAAGAAGAAAGAAGAAAACACAGAAAAATAATTATGTATGTAACACTTGCTTTCGCAGTACTTTTTGCAATGTGCTATAGAAATGCACAAATAGATGAAAATTTCGAAGAGGTTCAGGACTTGAAAAAAGAATTAGCTTTAGTAGAAAAAGAAAATTCTCAATTAGAGCTATCGATAGAAAGTAATTTAAATTTAAGCAATATAGAACAACAGGCAAAAGAATTACTAGGAATGCAGAAATTAACAAATAAACAAATTGTATATGTTGATCTAGAAAAAGATGACCATATAGAAGTAGCATCGGAAAGTGTAAAGATAGAAGAACCATCTACAATACAAAAGATAATAGATATAATAACAGGATTATTTAAATAAAAAGTAATCCTGCTTTTTATTTAAATAAATTATTATTTTCTATGGTATTTCAAAAATATTAATGCTATAATATCGGCAGAGGTTGATGAAGATGATAGACGAAGAAATAATTAAAAAATTTAACATACCAGGAAATTTAGTAGAATTAAAACAAAAAACAAATGGTAATATAAATAAAACATATGTTGCAATTTATGATGAAGATGGAAAAACAAGTAAGTATCTGATACAGCAAATTAATAATAATGTATTTAAAAATCCTTATGAACTTATGGACAATATAGAAAATGTTACAACATTTTACCAAAAAGAATTAGACAAAAACGATGATAGAGAACATAAGACTTTAAAAGTAATAAAAACAATCAATAATGCAAATTTGATTGTGTGTAAAAATGAGCTAAATGAAGAAGAATTTTATAGAGCATATAATTTTATAGATAATTCTGTTTGTTATGATTCTTCAGAAGATATAGAAGTGGTTAGAAATACTGGTAAAGCTTTTGGAAATTTTCAGAAAATATTACATGGTTATCCAATGGAAACCTTAGTAGAAACAATAAAAGACTTTCATAATACAAAAAAAAGATTTACAGATTTTGAAAAAGATGTGAAAAAAGATGTTGCAAAAAGAGTGAATACTGTAGATAAGGAAATACAATTTATTCTAGATAGAAAAAACTTATGCTGTTTGATTGTAGATAAATTAGAAAACAAAGAAATACCATATAGAGTTACACATAATGATACTAAAGTAAATAATGTAATGATGAATAAGCAAACAAAGGATTTCTTAGCAGTTATTGACCTAGACACAGTAATGCCAGGAAGTGGATTATATGATTATGGAGATGGAATAAGGTCAGCAGCATCTAATGCAGTAGAAGATGAAAAAGATTTAAGTAAAGTCTTCATAAAAAATGATTTATTTGAGGCATACACAGATGGATATTTAAGTGAACTTGCACCATATATAACTGAAGAAGAAGTAAGATTAATGGGAGAATCCATAAAACTTATGACATTTGAACTAGGTATAAGATTTTTAAACGACTATATTAATGGAGATACATATTTTAAATGTGACTATGAAGAACATAATTTAGATAGAGCAAGAAATCAATTAAAATTAGTAGAAGATATAGAAAATAAAATGGATTATATTAATTCATATATTTGGAAAAGCTATAAAAGATATTGCTAAGATTAAACGATTATAGCAAAAAGGATTTAAACAAAGAGAAAAGGAACTTAAAACTATAATTAGAAAAATAATTATACTTTTAAGTTCCTTTTCTTTTTTTTGAAATTAAGTAAATAAATTATACTGATTGCTGCTCTAAAATAGAAATTCTAATGTCGTGATCCTCTACTTTGCGATTTAAAGAATTAATACTTTCTTCTTGAATTTCTTGCTTTTCTTGATGCATAGCATATCCATCAAATAATGCAGGAATTTTAACCATAACTTGATCTTCAATTAACACTATAGATCTTTGGATATCAGCTAAAATATGTTCAATATTGTCAAACTTCTTATCGTGTTCATCGAGTCTCTTATCAATCTTTTCAAATCTCTCATCGACTTTTTCAAATCTTTCATCAACCTTGTCAAATTTTTCGTATACATCCTTTTGAAATTTATCAATTCTGTTGTCAACCTTTTCAAATCTCTCGTCAATCTTGTCAAATCTCTCATCAATCTTGTCAAATCTCTCATCAATCTTGTCAAATTTCTCATCAATCTTGTCAAATTCCTTATATACATTCTTTTCAAATTCAGCAGACATATTCTCACCTCCTTAAAATCTTAGAATGAAATTATAATAACACTAATTTTATAAAAATGCAATACTAAAAATGAAAAAATTGACAAAAAAACAATCAGATGAAAAACGAACCTCATTTGCATGAAAAGTTGATAAAAAACAATGTTTATGTTTACAAAATTACATATTAAATATCAAATTGAATATATTTAAAATAGAGATTAATTTAATCTCTATTTTTTATATTCTATAACGTAAATTGTAGTTTGGAGGGGAAATGTTTATGGCAAACGTTGTAGGGGTCGGTCTTGACCGACCCGATAATATGACATTCTTTAACGGTCTGGTCAAGACCAGCCCCTACACCTATTGCAATGAAATTTTTTCCACAAATTACAATTTGATATTTATAAGGAGAAAGTTATGAAAGCTACAAATATTAGTAGAAAAAAAAGATTAATGAAAATGCTTATTGTAGCATTTGTAATATGTAATTTGTTAATCGTAAGAGTTGGATTTATACAATTTGCTCAAGGTTCTGAACTAAAGGCAAAAGCATATGCTCAGCAGACTTTAAATAGAAATATTAATCCCAAAAGAGGTACAATTTGGGATGCAACAGGAAAGGTGGCACTTGCAGTAAGTGCGAGTGTTGAAACAGTTTCAGTAAATCCAACTAATATCGCAAAGGCAGATAAAGAAAGAGTATCAAGGGCATTAGCAGATATTTTTAGTTTAGATTATGAGACTGTTTTTAAAAAGGTAAGTAAAAACAGTTCAATAGAAACAATAGTTAAAAAAGTTGATAAAGAACAAACAGACAAATTAAGAGTTTGGATGCAAGAAAATGATATAACAACTGGAATAAATATAGATGAAGATTCAAAAAGATATTATCCATATAGTACTTTAGCTGCAAATGTGATTGGATTTACTGGTAGTGATAATCAGGGGTTAGATGGAATAGAAATCCGTTACGATGAAATACTAAAAGGAACTCAAGGAAAAATTTTAAAACTAACTGATGCTACAGGAAGCAATATGGAAAAAGAAGGAGAAGATTACATAGCAGCAATAAATGGTGATGATTTGATTCTTTCAATAGATATGACAGTACAAGGAATAGCAGAAAAATATTTGAGTGAAGCTTGTATTGATAATAAGTGTACAGATGGTGGAAATGTTATAATAATGAATCCAAAAACTGGAGACATTTTGGCTTTAGCATCATATCCAAGTTATGACTTAAATTCACCATATACCATAAATAATGAAGAACTAGCAGCAGCTTGGGATACTTTAGAATCAAGTGAAAAATCAAAAGCTTTACAACAAATGTGGAGAAATAAAGCAATATCAGATACATATGAACCAGGTTCAACCTTCAAATTAGTAACTGCTTCTGCTGCCATAGAAGAGGGAATTGTAACAGACATTGATAAAGTAAGCTTTTGCTGTACAGGTTCTATTAATATAGCTGGAACCAGAATAAAATGTTGGAGGTATTACAGACCACATGGATCAGAAAGTTTAAGACTAGCGCTTATGAACTCTTGTAATCCGGTATTTATTGGACTTGGACAACAAATAGGAGTAAAAGCATATTATAGCTATTTAGAAAAATTTGGACTACTTGCAAAAACAGGAATTGATTTACCAGGTGAGGCAAATAGTATATTTTTAAAAGAAGAAAAAGTGGGACCAGTAGAACTTGCAACAATCAGTTTTGGACAGAGATTTGAGGTAACACCAATGCAAATGATAAAAATGGTAGGAACAATTGCAAACTTTGGAAAAAGTGTAACTCCAAGAGTAGTAAAAGCAAGAATTAATAGTCAAACAGGAGAAAGAACAGACTTTGAAGCAGAACAAGGACAACAGGTCATCTCAGAAGAAACTGCAAAGAAAGTACTAAGTATGATGAACTCAGTAGTATCAGAAGGAACTGGAAAAAATGCACAAGTAGCCGGATATTCAATAGGAGGAAAAACAGGAACATCAGAAGATCGGTGTAAACACAGGAAAATATGTAACATCATTTATAGGTGTAGCTAACACAGAAGACCCAGAACTTGTTATATTAATAGTATTATATAATCCAACAGGAGAAGGAGGGCACCAAGGAGGTGGGGTCGCAGCACCAATTGCATCACAAATACTAGGAGAGGTACTACCATATTTAGAAGTTACCAAAAGTCAAGAGGAAGAAAATACCGTTCAAGTGGAAATGCCAGAACTAACAGGAATGACAATAAAAGAAGCAAAACAAATACTTACAGAATTGGGCTTGGAATATGAGATAGATACAGATAATTTAGAAGCTGTAATAACAGACCAATTACCTAAAAAAGGAATTGGAATAAACCAAGGAACGAAAGTAATTTTATATAGTAATTAATTTTGACGGAGAAAAAAATCATTAGATCTGAAAATATAATATCAGCCGTTTTGTATATTTTATAAAAAATTAAATTTGACAGTCCGCAGATCACGGGGGAAGACCCGCGTACGCCTTGGAAAATTTAATTTTTTAGAAAATCATACAAAAGGTAGGCTGATTATAATAATTTAGAAAAATGATTTTTTTCTCCGTCAAAAAAGCATAGAAACAGTACAAAAAAAAACAAAAACATGTGTTATATTTATACAAAATATGATAAAATGATCTTGAAAGATTGAGGAAGCAAATGAAAAAAAGAAGAAGTAAAAATAAAAAGAAAATACAACAACTGCTAGCTATATTAATATTTGTAATTTGTGCAATATTAGTTTGTTTGAATACACCTGATAATATAGAAAACACATTAAATAACACTACTATAAATGAAGTTGTTACATATTTTAATATAGACGACATTCCAGATTATACAAATGAAATTTATATAACTATAAATAATAATGTGCCATATTTTAATGAAGAAGATTATACAACTGAAAGCTTTGAAATATATAGTGAATTAGACAATTTAGGAAGATGCGGAGTAGCATATGCAAATATTTGTAAAGAAATAATGCCAACAGAAGAAAGAGGAGATATTAGTAATATAAAACCAACAGGCTGGGAGCAAGAAAAGTATAATGGAGAATATTTATTTAACAGATGCCATTTAATAGGACATCAATTAGCAGGAGAAAATGCAAATGAATTAAATCTAATTACTGGAACTAGGTACTTTAATGTTGAGGGAATGTTACCATTTGAAAATCAAGTGGCAAATTATATTAGAGAAAATAAGGAAAATCATGTTTTATATAGAGTAACGCCAATTTTTAAAGGAAAAAATCTCTTAGCAAGTGGTGTGGAAATAGAAGCATATTCTGTAGAAGATAATGGTGAAGGTGTATGTTTTAATGTGTATGTATATAATGTACAACCTGGAGTTAATATAAATTATAAAACTGGGAAAAGCTCTCTAGAAAACTGAAAAATCTAGAGAGTTTGTTGTATTTTTTAATAAAGTATATTATAATTAAACTAGTTTTTTATCTTTCTACTATTATTCAATGGTAGATTAATTTCCCCAAAAATATAATTAGGAGAGTGATGGTTATTGAATTTAGGCTTTTTTAAAAATCTAGAAAACAATCTAAAAAATAGGGAGGTAAAAAAAGAAATAAATAGATTTATAGAAGAATTATCTAATAATTTTAAAGAAAAGGCAAATAATAAAACAATGAATATTGAAGATATAGAAAAAGAATATAAATTAGCATATGATTCTTCGTGTAGTTTAATATCAAAACGTAATGAAATATTACAAAGCTATGCAAAAGGGCTAGAAAATGAAGAAAAATTGTATTATATTTCATACAAAAATGATTTTAATGATACTTATAAAATTCTTGAATTTAATAATATAGGTGAACAAGACTCATTTTACTTACCTAAAGAAGAATTACCTAAAAATATATCAGTAGATAAAGTCATTAAAAAAGTCAATAATCAATTTAGAATAGATGAAGAAAGTACCAAAGAAATTATGGATAAAATTGAAGATAGCGCTAAAGAAATAGCAAATAAGCAAAATGATGAACTAAATAAGTATAGAGAGGAAGATTGTTTATATCAAGTTGTTAAGTTGAGTTTACATGGTGCATATCTACAAAATAAAAATAATAATGTTATTTTTGAAGAAGTCGATATTCCCAAAGACCTTAAAAATGTGATTTCGAATGATTATATTCTAAGATATAAGAATGGAACATATATCTTTGAAGAAGAATTAACAGATGAGTTTTTTGATAGTTTAGTAGAAATTAATAAGAAAAAATAGAAAACATATAAATATTGAAATTAAATATGAAAATGTGGTATACTTCAAACAAAAGAGGAAGGTGGATAAAATGAGATTTAATGTAACCGATAAAATAGAATATATAGGGGTAAATGATAAGACTTTAGATTTATTCGAGAGTCAATATATTATTCCAAATGGAGTGTCATATAATTCATATATAATTAAGGATGAAAAAATTGTTATAATGGATACAGTTGATAAAAGAGCAACTAATGAATGGTTCGAAAATATAGAAGCAACATTAAATGGTAAAAAAGTAGATTATTTAGTAATTTCACATTTAGAGCCAGATCATTCTGCTAACATACAATTATTAGCAGAAAAGTATCCAGAAATGAAAATTATATTAAACCAAAAAACTGCAAGTATGATGAAGCAATTTTTTGATTTAGATTTATCTAGTAGATATGTTCTTGTAAAAGAAGGAGATATTATAGATACTGGAGAGCATAAACTACAATTCTTTATGGCTCCTATGGTACATTGGCCAGAAGTAATGGTAACATATGAACAAACAGAAAAAATTTTATTTAGCGCAGATGGATTTGGAAAGTTTGGAACATTAGATACTGAAGAAGATTGGACATGTGAGGCTAGAAGATATTATATCAACATTGTAGGAAAATATGGGGCACAAGTTCAACAATTATTAAAAAAAGCGGCAAGCTTAGATATAAAAATGATATGCCCATTACATGGACCTATTCTAAAAGATAATTTAAGTTATTATATAAATAAATATGATATATGGAGTAGCTATAAACCAGAGGATGATGGTGTATTAATAGCATATAATTCTATTCATGGAAATACAAGAAAGGCAGTAGAAAAACTAGAAGAAATGCTAAAAGAAAATGGTGCAAAAAAAGTAGTTGTAAGTGACTTAGCAAGAGATGATATGGCAGAAACTATTGAAGATGCTTTTAGATATGATAAATTAATTATTGCTTCTCCAACATATGATGCAGGATTATTTCCAACTACAGAAAAATTTTTAAGACATTTAAAACATAAAAATTATCAAAATAGAAAAATAGGTATAATAGAAAATGGATCATGGGCGCCTATGGCAGCAAAGCTTATGAAAGATATAATAAAAGATATGAAAGATATAGAAATATGTAATACAGTAGTTACAATAAAAACCAGATTAAATGACGAATCTGAGGAAAAAATGGAAGCTCTAGTTAAAGAAATTTTATAATGAGTTTTGTAAAAGTTATTCTTGTATAAATCATTAATCATTTTATATAAAATATTGAATATATTAAATAGGGATTAGTTATAATCTCTATTTTTTAGTTAATGTTCAGCCCCAGTATTACCGATTACTATAGTGTCAGCCGTTTTGTATATTTTATAAAAAATTAAATTTGACAGTCCTTTGAGACGGGGGAAGACCCGCGTACGCCTTGGAGAATTTAATTTTTTAGAAAATCATACAAAAGGTAGGCTGACTAAAAGAATTTACTGAACATTAACTATTTTTTGCTAAAAATTTCCTAAAAAAACTATACAAAATAGTAAATTAATTATATAATATGATAGTAATATAAAACTAAGGGAAGGTGGCTAAATGGAATTAGGAAAAATTTTAAGTGGAATTGATGGAATAAAAGCAAAAGCAGATTTAAGTTTAAATATAGATATGATAGAAAGTGATTCTAGAAAGATAAAACCAAATGGAATGTTTGTTGCCATAAAAGGCTTTGATGTAGATGGAAGCTTATACATAAAACAAGCAGTTGATAATGGCGCAATAGCAATAGTAATAGAAGAAGGAACAAAACTAAAAAAATCAGATGTTAAAGAAGACACTAATATTATTATGGTGCCAGATACGAGGGTAGCACTTGCAAAAATAGCTTGTAATTTTTATGGTAATCCATCTAGAAAATTTAAGCTAATAGGTATAACAGGAACAAAAGGAAAAACAACAACAACATTTATGTTAAAATCAATTCTAGAAAAACATGGAAATAAAGTAGGATTGATTGGAACTGTCGCAAATTACATAGGAAATAAAAATTTAGGAGAAAGTAGTAGAACAACACCAGAAAGTTTAGAATTACAAAAATTATTTAGCCAAATGGTAGAAGAAAAAGTAGATACAGTCGTTATGGAGGTTTCTTCTCAAAGCTTAAAACTACATAGAGTTGATGGATGCGAATTTGATTATGCCGTATTTACAAATTTTTCAGAAGACCATATTAGTCCAAAAGAACATCCAGATATGGAAGACTATTTTAACTCAAAGTTATTATTAATAAAACAAGCAAAAACAAGTTTTATAAATAATGATGATTTCCATGTTGCAAAAGTAAAAAAAATATTGCCAGAATGTGATATAAGAACTTATGGGATAGATAATGAAGCAAATTTTATAGCTAAAGATATAACAGTTACAAACTCTAGTGTAGACTTTAAAGTTAAAATTGGCGGAAAAAATGAAAGAGTAAAAACAGGCATACCAGGAAGGTTTAGTGTATATAATTCATTAGCAGCAATTGCAATAGCAGAAAATTTAGGAGCAAATGCAGAGGAAATTAAAGAAGCATTACTAGAAGTAAGAGTTCCGGGAAGAAGTGAGCTTGTAGATAACAAAAAAGGACTAACTATAATGATAGATTATGCTCATTCACCTGAAAGCCTACAAAGCATATTAAATGCAGTAAAAAGTTATACTAGAGGAAGAGTAATTTCTGTATTTGGATGTGGAGGAGATAGAGACCCAGGAAAACGTCCGATAATGGGTAAAATTTCTGGGAAAATAGCAGATTTTACAATAATAACATCAGATAATCCAAGAACAGAAGAACCAGAGAAAATAGTAAAACAAATTGAAGAAGGAATAATAAAAACAAAAGGTAAATATGTTGCAATAGTAGATAGAACAGAAGCAATAAAACATGCAATAGAAATAGCAAATAAAAATGATATTATAGTGCTAGCAGGAAAAGGTCACGAAACATACCAAGAAATAAATGGTGAAAAATATCCATATGATGAAAGAAAAATAATTAAAAAAATAATAGGTTAGCATTGTAGGGGCCGGCCTCGTGTCCGCCCAGAAAAAAATACAGAATTAAATTTTGGAGGCGAAAGTGTTTACCACCTGAGTGAAGAGTGAATAGTTAAGAGTACAAAATTTATTGCATAAATTTTGAAGGGGGAACAAAAGTTGTATTTTCAAACGAGGATATTGTTTGTATCTTTTATAGCAACAATATTATTATCAATATTCATAATACCAATATTAAGGAAGTTTAAAATAGGTCAAATAGAGAGAGAAGAAGGACCAGAATCTCATTTCTCTAAAAAAGGAACGCCTACTATGGGAGGAATAATAATTGCATTAGGGATTATTATTGGAACAATAGGTGGAATTATATATTATTACCATAGGGAGATAGAAGTAGCAAAGAGGATATTACCTTTACTAATTATTACAATAGGTTTTGGGGCAATCGGATTTATAGATGATTATAAAAAGCTTGTTTTAAGAAATACAAAAGGATTAAAGCCATCTAGTAAAATGTTAGGTCTCCTTATAATTGCAGTGGGTTATACTTTTTATATAATGAAGGTTTTAAACTTGGGAACTGAAACATATATACCATTCCTAAAAATATATGTTGATGTTTCTACTTGGATCTATATTCCATTTGCAATATTTGTAATTCTTGCTACAACAAATGCTGTTAATTTAACAGATGGGATAGATGGACTAAGTACAAGTGTATCTGCAATTATAGTAACTTGCTTAACTGTTATTGCAATTATTTTAGATGTGAAAGAAATAATAGTTTTTGGAAGTATTATAGTAGGGGCATGTTTAGGATTTTTAATTTTTAATTTAAATGTTGCAAAAGTATTTATGGGAGATACAGGTTCATTACTATTAGGTGGAGTTATAGCTGCAATGGCACTATATTTAAAAATGCCTTTATTACTATTAATTATAGCAGCTATTCCAGTAGTGGAAACAATATCTGTAGTATTACAAGTTCTATATTTCAAAAAAACAGGAGGAAAGAGACTTTTCAAAATGGCACCATTACATCATCATTTTGAATTATCTGGATGGAATGAAAATAAAGTAGTTTCAATATTTAGTATATTAACACTAATGCTTTGCATAATAGGACTTTGTGGAATTTAAGGTAAGAAAGAGGAGAATATGGTACAAAAGGCTAAAAAAAATAAAAAAGAAGTAAATAAATCATTTGATTTTGTGCTATTTATAATAGTACTAATTTTGCTATGTATGCGGAATTATAATGGTACTATCAGCAAGTTCACCATCTTCATTATCTACAACAGGAAGCAGTTATACATATGCTTATAAACAAGTAATTTCAGCATGCATTGGAATTGTAGCAATGCTTATTATTTCTAAAATAGATTATAGAAAATATGAAAAATTCTATAAAATTGCATATGTGTTTTCTGTCGCTATTTTATTATTAGTATTAGTTCCGGGATTAGGAAAAGAAATTAATGGAGCAAGAAGATGGATTAAATTACCTGTATTTGGGTCTGCACAACCATCTGAAATCACAAAATTAGGATTAATACTATTTTTCGCAGTATATTTAAGCAAACATAGAGATGAATTAAAACATGTATGGAAAGGATTTTTTAAACCAATTATATGTTTTATGGCTCCACCAATAGTAATTTTATTAGTAGTACAATCACATTTTAGTGCATCTGTAATAATAATTTTAGTTTTATCGGTTATGATGATAGCAGCTGGAACAAAATTTTCACATTTTGCTCTATTTGGTTCAATTGGAGCAGGTGGTTTGCTTGGAGGAATGTATATTTTAGCTAAATTTTTCCATATAGGAAGTTTTAGATTAGCAAGAATATATTCTTTCATAAATCCATGGCAAGATCCGCAAGGTGATGGTTGGCAGATAATACAAAGTTTGTATGCAATTGGATCTGGAGGACTTTTTGGAGTAGGACTTGGAAACAGTACACAAAAATATTTATACATATCAGAGCCACATAATGACTTTATTTTCGCAGTATTGGCAGAAGAGTTAGGATTTGTAGGATGCGCAGCAGTTATAATACTATTTTTACTATTCGTTTGGAGAGGTGTAATAATTAGTATGAGAGCTCCAGACATGTTTGGAAGCTTACTTGCAATTGGAATTACTTCTTTAATAGGCCTACAAGCAATTATAAATATAGCAGTTGTTACATCTTCAATGCCAGTAACAGGTATTGCACTTCCTTTCTTTAGTTATGGAGGAACGTCGCTTATAATATTATTGTGTGCAGTAGGAATTTTGCTAAACATTTCAAGACAGGCAGAGAAGATTTAGAATGATGTAAATGAGACTTGTTTATTATACATATTTAGATGTTAAAAGAAAGTATGGGTGAAAAAATGAATGTTATAATAGCAGCAGCAGGAACTGGGGGACATATTAATCCAGGAATTGCAATAGCAAATAAAATAAAGCAAGAAAATAAAGACGCAAAAATAACTTTTATAGGGACAATAAGAGGATTAGAAAATGATTTAGTACCAAGAGCAGGATATGGTTTAGAGCGAATAGAAGCATATGGTATAAATAGAAAAATAAATCTAGAAAATATAAAAAATATTTTAAAAACATTACATAGTTTTAAAGAAGCCAAAAAAATAGTAAAAAAATTAGAGCCAGATATTGTAATTGGAACAGGTGGATATATTTGTGGACCAGTAATTACAGCTGCAAATAAATATAAAATTCCAACAATATTACATGAAAGTAATGCATATCCAGGAGTAGCTGTAAAGTTTTTATCTGGTAAAGTAAATACCGTGCTAGTTGGTTTTGAAGATGCAAAAAAAAGGTTGCCAAAAGCAAAAAGAGTAGTAGTTTCTGGAACACCAACAAAATTAAAAAAATTGAATTTAAATGAAAGTCAAAAAGAAGAGATAAAGAAAAGTTTGGGTATAAAAAACGATTTACCAATAGTACTTGTATTTGGAGGAAGCCAAGGAGCAAAGTCTATTAACAATGCACTACTTGGAATAATAGCAGAAAGGCTAAATGAGAATTACAATGTTGTATGGGCAGTAGGACAAAAACAATATGATACGGTTAAAGAGAAACTAGAAAAAATAGATCTAAATATTAACAATATAAAAAATATGGTAATAGTGCCATATATTTATAATATGCAAGAAGTAATGAATCTGGCAGATATAATAGTTGCAAGAAGCGGTGCAATGACAATAACAGAAGTCGCAACACTCGCAAAACCTGCAGTATTTATACCATTTCCATTTGCAACAGAAAATCATCAAGAATATAATGCAAGAGTTTTAGCAGATGTGGGAGCTGCAAAAATCATTTTAGATAAAGATTTAAATAAAGACATACTAAACAACATGTTGTTAGAAATTTTAAACGATAAAGAATTGCAAATACAAATGAGCAAGAATGCAGAAAAAATAGCAATACCAAACGTAGAAGACAGAATTTATAATGAAATTAAAAAAATATTGAAATTTTAATTACAGACCGCCAAATCTCGTCGGGGTTTATATATTTTAAATTGCTCGTTGCTTCCCACCGGCGCTGTAACAAGGCTAACGCCTTTAACAGCCCACGGCGGTCCCCACGGAACAACTCGCTTTTAAAATATATAAAACCCCTGCGTTTGGCTACTAAATACTTAAAAATGAATTTTTTAACAATTATAAATGTACAATGAAAAAATAAAATATAAAAACCCCGACGAGATTGGGCGGTCTAATTATAGGAGGTGAAAAAATGAAATTAGAAAAACTTGAAGAAAATATAGGATATAAATTCAAAGACAAAGACTTATTAAAAACTGCACTAACACATACATCATATGCGAATGAATATAAAGTGCAAAGCAATGAAAAACTAGAGTTTTTAGGAGATGCAATATTAGAGTTTGTTACTAGTGAATATCTATTTAAAAATTATAAAAAACTAAAAGAAGGAGAAATGACTAAAGTTAGAGCAACAGTAGTTTGTGAAGAAAGCTTATACCAAGTAGCTACAAAGCATAATTTTAGTGATTTCTTAATTATAGGAAAAAGTGAAAAGGCATGTAAAGGAAACAAAAAACCAGCAATTTTAGCAGACAGTGTTGAAGCAGTAATTGCAGCTATGTATTTAGATTCTGGCTTTGACGATGTAAAAAAATTTATAATAGAAAATTTAAAAGAGTCAATTGAAATTGCAAGTAAAAATGTAGGAAAAAAAGATTACAAAACAGTTTTACAAGAAAAATTGCAAGAACATGGAAGTGTTCATATAGAATATAATATTATAAAAGAAGAAGGCCCAGACCATAGTAAAGTTTTTACAGCAGAAGTAAAATGTAATGGAAAACAGCTTGCAACAGGGACAGGCTCTACAAAAAAACAAGCAGAAATGGAAGCAGCACATAAAGTTTTAGAAGAGAGGAAATAAAAATGTCAGAAAAATATATAATACCAATATTTGTACCACATTTAGGATGCCCAAATAATTGTACATTCTGTAATCAAAAGAGCATAAGTGGGCAAATGAAAAACGTTACAAAAGAAGATGTAAAAGAAACTATAGAACAATTTTTACATAGTTTTAAAAATAATAATATAGAGAAAGAAATTGCATTTTTTGGAGGAAGCTTTACAGGAATTGAAACAAAAATACAGGAAGAATTGTTATCAGTAGCATATGAGTATGTCAAAAAAGGAATTGTAAGTGGGATAAGAGTTTCTACAAGACCTGATTACATTGATAAAGAAAAATTAAAATTATTAAAAAAATATGGGGTTAAAACAATTGAGTTAGGTGTACAATCTACAAACGATTATATTTTAAAGCAAAGCAAAAGAGGGCATACATTTGAAGATGTAAAAAAAGCATCTAAATTAATTAGAAGATATGGCTTTACATTAGGACATCAGATGATGATAGGACTTCCAGAAAGTACAAGGCTAGATGAACTAAATACAGCTAAAGATTTAGCAAAATTAAAACCAAAAATAGTTAGATTATATCCAGTTTTAGTAATAAAAAATACAGAGTTAGAAAAAAGCTACATAGATGGAGAATATGAACCGTTGACAGTAACACAAGCGGTTGAAACTTGCAAAGAATTATATTATTTCTTTGAAAAGAAAAAGATTAAAGTGATAAGAATAGGTCTTCAAAATACAGATTTAATATCAAATCCTGAAAACATAGAAAGTGAAGTAGTGGCAGGACCATATCATGAAGCATTTGGACAACTAGTAGAAGATAGTATATGGTATGATAATATATTAAATAAAATTAAAAAATTCAACACGAAAGTAATAGAAGCAGAAATTGAAGTGAACCCGGTAAATGTAAATAATGTAATAGGACACAAAAAAGAAAATTTAAAAAAATTAAAAGAAACATATGATTTAGAACTAAAAGTAAAACAAAATCCTAATATAAAACCGAGAAATTTTAACTTAAATATTTTAAAAACATATAAGGACTTTTTAGACGAATAAATGGGAATTTGTAGATTAGAATTTAGATGTTAGAATTTGAATATAATCTCAGCCGTTTTGTATATTTTTTTAAAAGTCAAATCTCGACAGCCCGCAGATCGCGTGGGAATACCCGCGTATGCCTTGGAGATTTTGATCTTTTAAAAAAATCATACAAAAGGTAGGCTGAGAACAATAAGTTCCCAATACTTATTTAGTCGTTTCTTGTCGATGAAAACTCATACAAATTTAAAAGAAATAATTGACATACAAAAAAATCTAGTATTAAATATACTAGATTTTTCTAAAACTAATTTTCTATCTTAAAATTTCTATCATTAGTCCAGCCTACAAGCCAAACAGGCGAGACTCCAAATATATCAGCAATTTTACAAATTGTAGATATACTAACATTCTTTATAGTTCCATTTGCATATTTTGTAATAGTACCTTTAGATTTTATACCAAGCTGTTTAATAAGTTCATCATATGTTATTGAACTGTTATCTAATAATTCTTGAAATCTTTCTGGAAATAAATAATTCATAGTAACCCCCATAAACTTAATCAACCAAATTATAACATGTAATTTTAAATAAGTAAATGAAAGTTTAAAAAAATTATTAAATATGTTGACAAAAAGAAAAAAATATTATATCATGTTTCTTGAAAAGAAACAAATAAAAAAGGAGACAAAAATGAATCCTGAGATAATAGGAAAAAGAGTAAAAATATTAATGACACGTAAAGGAATAAAAAGAAGCTATTTAGCTAAAATGATGGGGGTAAGTTATAACACTTTAACAAATAAATTAAATGGGAAAAGTGAGTTTTCTGTTATACAAATTGCAAAAATAAAACAACTTCTTGAGCTAAATGACGAATTATCAGCAAATATTTTTTTTAATCCTAATTTTGAAATGTTAGATAACAAAGAAATAAGCTAATTAGTTTTATAGGTATAAAAGAATAAATATGTAAAAAACATCCATACTAATTATGGGTGTTTTTATGAAATTCAAAGCTAAAAGAAGAATTATAAATTTAAAAAAAATAATAATTAATTTTATACAAACAATCATTGGAACAGCTTTTATGGCTCTTGCAACAGATTTATTTTTATTGCCTAATCAATTATCTGTTGGGGGCTTTTCAGGTATAGGAACTATTCTTTATTATTTATTTAAACTTCCTGTAGGTACAACAGTATTTGTGCTAAATATTCCTTTATTTATATTTGCATTAATTAAAAATGGGAAAAAATTTTTTTTAGATTCAATAGTAGGAACCATATCTTTATCATTGTTTTTAAATCTTTTTGAGAATATTGGTACTGCTACGCATTCTGGCTTTTTAGCTTGCATTTATGGTGGAATTCTTTCAGGAATAGGAACATCAATTGTGCTTAATGCAAATGCTTCCACTGGAGGCTCGGATTTATTTGCACAAATAGTAAAGGCTTATAAACCAAATATTAAAACTGGTAATATCATTGTAATATTAGACACAATTATAGTAATTGCAAGTACTATAGCTTTTGGACAAATAGAAATAGGACTATATTCTGCAATTGCTATATATATAATGGGAAAAGTGTTAGATATATTTTTTGAGGGAATTGATTTTGCAAAAATGTTAATAATTATATCTCCAAAGTATCAACAAATATCAGATGAAATTAATTCAAAAATAAGAAGAGGTACAACAGCCATATATGGGAAAGGAATGTATAGACAAGATGATAAAAATATTATAATGTGTGTTGCTTCAAGAGGAGAAGTAAGGCAAATAAGGAAAATAATAAATGATATTGATAAAAAAGCATTCTTAATAATAACCAATGCAAGAGAGGTATATGGAGAAGGATTTAAATAGAAAAATGAGAATGAAATATTGTGTTAAGAAATATATAATGTTATAATTTTATAAAAATTATAAAAGAGGATATAGTGTGGAGAAAATTAGAGATAAATTATTAGAATTACAAGATGAAAAATATAGAGAATTTAATAAAAAATTATGCCCAGACACAAATTTAGAGATATTAGGAATTAGAATACCAATTTTAAGAAATCTTGCAAAGGAATTGGTTAAAGAGGGCTATAGAGTATATTTAGATAACATAGAAAACATATATTTTGAAGAGGTATTATTAGAGGGATTTATAATTGGATATAGCAAAGTAAATATAGATAAAAAGCTAGAATTAATAAAACATTTTGTACCTAAAATAGACAGCTGGGAAATATCAGATACATTTTGTCCAACACTAAAGATAAAAGAAAAGGACAAAGAAAAGGTGTGGAAATTTATACTTCCATATTTAAAATCAGACAAGGAATTTGAGGTAAGATTTGCAGTTATAATGATGTTAGACTATTACATTGTGGATGAATATGTGGATAAAGTAATTTTAGAATTGGATAAAATAGAAAATAATGGGTACTATGCGAAAATGGCAGTAGCTTGGACACTAGCAGAAATAGGAATAAAATATAATGAAAAGGCTATGCAGTATTTAAAGGGTAAAAACAATTTAGATGATTTTACATATAACAAAACTTTGCAAAAACTAAGAGAGTCCTATAGAATAAGCAAAGAGCAAAAAGAAGAATTGAAAAAAATGAAAAAGTTGTAGAAAATACTACAACTTTTTTGTTATAAAATTGTATAATAAATGTACAATCTAGGGGAAGGAAAAATTGTAATTTGTGTGAGTACCGTATTTGTTAAAAATATCAAAAGACGACCGCCAAATCTCGTCGGGGTTTTTATATTTTATTTTTTTCACTGCCCCATCCTAGAAAATGTAATTCGCTTCGCTCAAACATTTTCTACGGCGGTCACCCCGGAGTCGCTCCAAAAATAAAATATATAAAACCCCTGCGTTTGGCTACTTACTGCTATGACTGAGAGCCATAGATACAATATATTTATTTTTGAAACACCGCGTAAGCGACCAAACGTAGCAAAGCGAAGTGCGATTGGAGCAACCCACATATGGGCGACTCTGTCGACCAATATATTTGGAGGTTGCGACACACAAGGTGTAAAAAAATAAATATATTGTATTTATGGCGATTTTGTAACTAGCAAATTAGAATTTAGAATGGTTCTAAATAAAGTTTTAAAGGAGAACAATTATGGAGGATAAAGAATTATATCAAGAGTTTTTAAACGGAAATAATGAAGCGCTAAATAAAATATTAGAAAGATATAAAAATAACCTGATTTATTTTATATCTAGATACACAAAAAATATAGAAGCAAGTGAAGATATATTTCAA
This sequence comes from Clostridia bacterium, assembly GCA_051891435.1. Taxonomy (GTDB): domain Bacteria; phylum Bacillota; class Clostridia; order TANB77; family CAG-508; genus UMGS1933. Next base: position 44,585 of record JBJFFE010000041.1, read on the forward strand.
GATGTAGTTTTGTACATTTTAGAAAAAAAAGAGATTTATGATTTTAAATATTCTTTTAAAACTTACCTTTATACCATAGCCAAATCACGAGCTATAAATTACATAAAAAAAGAGAAAAAGTATACAAACATTGAGACCATAGTAGATAGTTATGCAGATACAAAATTATTAGAAGAAATTATTTTTAGCAATGAAAGACAAAAGAAAATAAAAGAAGTTATTGGAAATCTAAAAACAGATTATCAAATAGTGTTATACTTAACCCGGAATAGAAGAATTGTCTTATAAAGAAACTGCATTAATTATGGAAAAAACACCTACTCAAATAAAAACACTTGCACACAATGCAAAGAAAAAATTAAAAGAAGAATTAAAAAAGGAAGGGGTAATTGAAATGAAAAATAATAAGTTAGTAAAAGTTTTATTAATTGTAATTATATTTATTATAGGAGTTTCTGGTTTAAGTTATGGTGTAAGTAAACTTTATAAATATTACAAAAATGCTAATTTGAATCCAGCATTTTCTGGAAGTATAGGAAATGTCGGTGAAAATAATGTATGGGTTGGAACATTCCAAATGGCGTGGAATGAATTATTAGATACTTTACAATTGGAAAAAATAGAATTTTCAGATGGAGAATCTAAACTTGCAAATGAGCTAAATAAAAGAAGCTTTACAAAAGACCAAATATCTGTAAAGGATTATTATGCTGTTTCTGGACCAGTAAATGAACAATTTAGAAAGACCATAGAAAATGAGTTACAAAGAAGATTTAATGAAGAAAGTCAAATATTAGATAAAGTAGATTGGACAGTTGAGGAGAATCGTTATCTAATATATTCTATGCTTAAAAAAGAATTTACCTTTAAAGTGCCTTTCCCAGAAATGGGAGCAGCAAGCTTTGGAGATAGCAAAGAAAAAGTTAAATATTTTGGATTAGAAGATAGTACAATGGAAAACACTTTTGAAAATGTGGAGGCATTATTTTACAATTCTAAAAAAGACTTCGCAGTAAAAATAAAAACAGTTGAAGGAGAAGAGTTATTACTTTATAGAACAAATTCTAAAAAATCATTTGAAGAAATATATAGTGAACTAGTAGAAAAATCATCAAAATATAATGGAAGAAAGACTTTAGAAAGAGAAAAAGACAAAATGAAAGTACCATTTATTAAGGTAAATTCAGAAATAAATTATGATGAATTATGCAATAGATATATAAAAGGAACGGATGCATATATTGAACAAGCAATACAAACAGTAGACTTTGAATTAGATAATTATGGTGGATATGTAAAAAGTGAAGCCATGATAGATATGTATATGTGCATATCTGACAAGGAACAAAGAGAATTTTTCTTTACAGATGATTTTGTATTGTTCATGAAGGAAGAGGGAAAAGAAAAACCATATTTTGCATTAAGGGTAAATAACACAGATGTGCTTGTAGAAAAAGAACAATAAATAAGATGTGCGAATTTCTTATACAAATTGTAATTTGTGTGAGTAATTGTTTTATTGAAGATATCAAAAGACGACCGCCAAATCTCGTCGGGGTTTTT
>JBJFFE010000042.1:0-1923 GCA_051891435.1 Clostridia bacterium
GGCAATCGTTGATAAAGTTAAGAACGCTTAATCAGTCAAAGATTCCAAAATAACATAATCCTTCCGCTTTGCCTCGCGGCATCGCGGAAGGATTTTTTTTGCGTCCATGCCGCGCCGCGACAGGGGGTTGGGAAAATACCATGTTTTTGGTATTCCGTGGTTTGGGGTTGTTTTGTAAATTTGCATCGGATATAATTGAATCAAGAAACAAGTATACACGTAAATTTATTTTTATGATACATAAGGATGAAAGAGCCTTGAAATTGATGGCTGTTTTGTTGGTGATGATTGCAATGCCGCTTGCAGTCGTTGGGCAAACCGATTCGGTGCCCAACGACTCGATGTTTCAGGAATACGAACTTGGCGGCGTGGTGGTTAGCGCTTCGTCGGGTATGCGCTCAAAGTATCTGGTGGGCAACACCGAGCTGATTACGAGTGGGTTTGAATTGTGCGAACATAGTTGTAGCTATAAATAGCATAACGAGGATAATAAAAATTTGACACTTACAAGATTATGTATCAAATAAACTCCCTAAACAAAAATTTATTCTGTCAAAGACCCGTAAATATTGTACCTTTGCACTGTTGATATATAATATGTAATAGAAGTAATAATGAATACTTACATTAGTAAAAAAGATAATATAGAATGGTTGACTGTATTAAGAACAATCAATATTATTTTGGTTGTTATGTTTCACATTCAATTAGTTGATATGACAACTGGAGATAATCATTCTTTTTGTTCGTTTGTTACATATCCTTTCAATCCTATAAGAATGCCTCTTTTTATTTTTATATCCGGAGGATTATTATATGTAAGCAGAATTAAAAAAAATTGGGATGTATTGTCTTTATATAAAGATAAATTTATACGAATAATGATACCCTTTTTCTTCTTCGTTACAATTTACTTTTTATTTAAAGCAATGTTAAATGGTTTTGTAAAAACTCCTGTAAATATTACGTTTAGTTACTATTTAGAATCTTTTGTTATTTATCATAACCATTCATCAGCACCACTATGGTTTCTTGCTACTTTAATGCAACTTATGTTGTGTTATCCAATATTTCGTTATGCATGCAAGAATAAAGTATTTATGATTATATTATTTATATTAGCCATGTGTGCGTATTTTTGTGATATTAGTACATTATTTGATAAAAATTATTTTAATTATTCGGGTATCAATTTATATTTCATGTATTTTTATTTTGGTGTAATATTCTTTAGGTATTCTTTGTACAAGTATTTAAATAATGTATTTTTTTGTTTTTCGCTTATACTATTATATGCCATATTATTTTACTTAGACATTGATTTGATTACATCATTAATAGGAATAATGGCTATAGTTTCTATTGTTGTGTGTTTTTCAAAATATTTACCCATAGATGTATCATATATAGGTAATCATATATATCAGATATATCTTATGTCATTTATTTTTCAGGCATTTGTTGAATTACTATTATGGAAGAAACTTTTTTATAATGAGAATTTATTTCTTCTATTTTATATAATAAACTTGTCTTTTGGTATATTTATGCCTTTGTTGGTTACTAAGATTATAGAAAAGTGTCCTTACAAATTTGTTCGTTTATGTTTTGGATTAAAATAGAAATTTTTGTGTCACTGTATTATTGACAGAGTTTTATGATAATCTTTTTTCAAGTATCAGTGATTTTGCTATTTTGGCATCACATTGGTTAATGATTGAGGTTGTAGTATTTGGACTCTTTTATTTAATAAGTATAAATAAATAACGTGAGTTCGATGAAATATAACATGACATTTTTTTGTCTGAAACATTTGGTTATTCAGCAATAAAGAATTAAATTTGTAATACCAAAAGGTCATTGAAAATTTGCCACATCAAAGTTGATTGGGATACTCTTCAATTTTATATGAAATGCCGAGGC
>JBJFFE010000043.1:0-1909 GCA_051891435.1 Clostridia bacterium
ATATATTTTAAAAGCGAGTTGTTCCGTGGGGACCGCCGTGGGCTGTTAAAGGCGAAGCCTTGTTACAGCGCCGGTGGGAGCGGGCGAGTGACTTAAAATATATAACACCCTGGGAGCGAATTATTAAAACAATCAAATAAATTACAATTTATAATTTTTCTTGCATTTGTGAAGTTTTTAATGTATTATATAGGAAATAATTTGAGGTGTTTTTATGAATAAAAAAGTTATAGCTTTGTTTTGTGGTTCATTTAATCCTCCCTTATATTCGCATTTATCTCTCGCAGAGCAATTATTAAATAATGATGATAATATTGAAAAAATAATATTTGTGCCTGTTAGCCATAAGTATAATAAGAGTGAATTAGTCGAGGACAAGCATAGATTTAATATGCTAAAATTAATATGTGATAAAAATGTGCATTTTGAAGTTTCTGATATTGAATTTAATACTTCTAGGCAGCCTTATACTTTTGAAACAATGCAAATGATGCAAAAAAACTATTCTGAATATGAAATTAGGCTTATCATAGGAACAGACAACCTTAAAGAATTAGATACTTGGTATGAAATCGAAAAATTGCTAAGTGAATTTAAAATTATAGTTCTTGGAAGAGCTGAAGATAATATTGGAGAAATAATTAAAAACCATAAATTACTTTCAAAATATTCTTCTAGCTTTATAATAACAAATATATCTCTTAGAACAAATTTAAGTTCTACGTTCGTTAGAAATGAAATTAAAAACCATCATAGTGTAAGATATCTGTTGCCTGATGAGGTGATTGTTTATATAAAAAATAATAATTTATATATATAGTTTTTTATTAAAAAGTCCGCCCAATCTCGTCGGAGTTTGATTTTTCTTTTTTCAGGCTCCTCTAAGTAATCCCTACTCAGATTCTCCTAAAAAAAGAAAAATGAAACTCCTGCGTTGGGCTACTATACTAATATTTTTTAAGAAGGTCGATGTTTTATGGAAAATGAAATTAATTTTATTATTGAATGGATTAAAAATTATGTTAAAAATTCTGGTGCTAAAGGAGTTGTTATTGGTAATAGTGGTGGTAAAGATTCTGCAACAGTTATCGCTTTATGTGTTAAGGCTCTAGGAAAAGATAATGTTCTTGCTGTAGCTATGCCTTGTTCCTCTATTCAAAAAGATTTAGAAGATGCAAAACTTATTGCCTCTACTTTTGGAGTTAAAATGTTAACCGTAAATTTAAGTTCAGTTTATAAAGATTTATCTTTAGCAATAGAAAATGAAATTAATGATACTATTGTACCTTTTGCCTCGATAAATATTAGACCAAGACTTAGAATGACCACTCTTTACACTATAGCTCAACAATATGGGTATTTAGTAGCTGGTACTGGCAATGCTTGTGAAGGTTTTGTTGGTTACACTACAAAATGGGGCGACAATGCTTGCGATTTTAACCCAATTGCTGAATTTAATGTAAGTGAAGTTTTAGAGATTGGCAAAGTTTTAGGTGTTCCTTCTGAAATAATTAACAAGGCTCCTAATGATGGCCTAGGAATGGGTACAGATGAAGAGAAATTAGGAGTTACATATAAAGAAATTGAAGAATACATTGCTACTGGAAAAACCGAAAAGAAATCTTCTTCGGAAAAAATAGAGAAATTACATAAACAATCTGAACATAAGAGGAATCCAATTCCTGTATACCATAGAAATATTTAGATAAATTATAATTTGTAGGGGTCGCCGTCCTCGGCGACCCGTAATAATGATTATTCACATATTTACGGGTCGCCCAAGAGTGCGACCCCTACACCTTCTAAAATAAATTTCCTCTACAAATTACAATTTTTCTAACTAATTTTAATTAATATAGGTTTAAAATAGATGTGTCACAGTAAATTGAAAATAAAATATTGAAAGAGA
>JBJFFE010000044.1:0-1906 GCA_051891435.1 Clostridia bacterium
CTTTATGGTTAGTTAATCATAGTAAGTTATGGTTAATTATAAGGCTCTAAATACATTATTAATAATGATATTTCAATCCAAGAACTGTATGAACTCTTACAGAATGCAACTCTCTGTGACATAACTAAATTGCCTCCAAGATTAGTATTAACTATAAAAGGAACAAATTATCATCAAACTTTTTTTATATGTGATAATTATATAAAAGATGACAAAAGAAAAATATATAGATGTAAAAAAAATATAGAAAAGGAGTTAAAGAAAATCATTAAAAACAGGTCAAAAACCAATTGAGTGCCGTAAAAAAGTAACAAATAAAGGTAATACATATGGGAAATTTTAAGAAAAGAACTCTTTTTTATACTAAAGATTGTTTATATATAGGTGTATCAATTTTCGTTATAGATATTGTCACTTTTGTTATTTTAATTTTTTTGTCTATGAGTGATAGTGAATCACCCATACTTACTGATTATGTACACATTTTTTTAAAAGAAGTTTTATCTTTACCATTATCATTGATTAACAATGATTACCCTTTCTTTTTAGATGACCACCAAGTTCCAAAATTAATACTGTTCACAATGCCTGCAAACATTCTAATACAATCAGTTTTTTTCTGCTTTATAAAGGAATGCATAACTAAAATCTTAGTTACATTTTCGAATAAAAAGAATATTGAATAATAAGAAACAATTCACTACTGCCATAAAAAAATCTCCTCAAACATTTGGGGAAATTTCTACGTCTTCAATTATAGAATATTATAAAAACAATAATAGTCGAAATGAACAGAAGAAAAAATAGATTCCAAAATAGGAAAAAAGACATTTGCAGTAAAATTACTGCTGCAAATGTCTATTTTATAATTTGTGCATGTGTTCTTATTTATACCATTGCTATTCCTGTGTTAGCAATGATATTAGAACATTGGGGTGAACAAACAGAAGCTACTATAACATCTAATACGTCAACACTATTTCATAGATGGAGTGTAAGTTGCTATATGTATGAGTTTGGGTTAAATGGACAAATTTATACAGGAAACTCTTTAATAAAAGAGGGCGAAAGTGATAGTATAGGAAAAAAATAAAAGTTTACTATTTTAAAAAAATTCCATCATTTAATAGGCCATTAAGTTATTATGATAATTAATTTGTAAAAACCAAAATAAAAATGAGGGTATGTTACTGTGTTTTTGACACACCTAAATAATAATATTTTAATTATGTCAATACAATTCCCTATACTTAATATTTCCTTAAGTAATTTAAGTTCACAGGATTTGGAAGAAACCCATATTGGAGACTTATGGGATTACCCTGGCGATAATAGTATCTTTGAAGAATACTACAATAATCAAAAATATGTTGACCAAAGTGGGCATATATTTAAAATAACAGGAAAAAGAAAATCAAATTTTATAAATTCAATAATCCATTTTAATAAAAAAGAACTGATATTTGAGGATTGTGGTGAGACTATTAGCTTCTCTGTATTGAAGGATTTTTTAATCAATAGATACAATTCATTAGATGATAATTTAGCTAAGTCGGTTCTGATTAGATTAACAAAACAATCAAAAAATATCAAGGATTTAATTGGGTAAACGTAAAAACATAGCCCATTTTTGAGGTAGTGTAAATAAACTGTATCAAGCGATAACAATTAAAGCCAACACAGTTTATTTTACACTCTCCATACTTTCTTATTCAGAGTATAGTTATTCCCATCCTCCGCTTACTTGTCTATGTATGATGCAACAAAATATACAATCGAAAAGACCGTATAAAGGAAACACGGCAAGAATATCCAAAGCAAAGTCTTTACCCAACCATTCGACAACCAAATTCCTTCATTTCTTGACATCATATTAGACATATCATAGAAATGGCGAGTGAGGATG
>JBJFFE010000045.1:0-43394 GCA_051891435.1 Clostridia bacterium
AAATTACAATTTATAAAATTTTTTTCATTTTCCTTGACAAAACATATTTTGTAATGTAATATAATTAAATTAAAATCATTAAAAAAGGAGACGACCAACATGGAAGAAAAAGAGGTTCTATTAACTAAAGAAGGTTACGAAAATTTAGAAAAGGAATTAGAATATTTAAAAACAGAAAAAAGAACAGAGATTTCTGAAAGAATAAAAGTAGCATTAGGATTTGGAGATTTATCAGAAAATTCAGAATATGATGAAGCAAAAAATGCACAAGCTGATAATGAAATAAAAATAGCTGAATTAGAAAATAAATTAAGATATGCTAAAATTATAGACGAATCTGAAATTGATACAAAAACAGTACAAGTAGGAAATAAAGTAAAAATTTATGATATGGAATTTGATGAAGAACTAGAATATACTATTGTTGGCTCAACAGAAGTAAATTTAGCTGAAAATAAAATATCAAATGAATCTCCTATAGGAAAAGCACTTATAGGAGCAAAGAAAAATGAAGTTATAGAAGCACAAACACCAGGGGGAGTGGCTAAATATAAGGTTCTAGAAATAAAAAAATAGATAAATTTACCATTTTATGTAGACAAACCCTGAAAAATATAGTATAATATTACTGTTGAATAAAAAATTAGTATTCTAAAGTATAAACATAACGAATAAAATACTATAGATAAAAGGGAGGAAATAAAATTGGATACAAATTATTCAGAAAACAACTATTTAGTATTAGTTGGAAAAATTACAAGCGAAAAAGTTTTTAGTCATGAAATTTATGGAGAGAGTTTTTATATATTTAACTTAGAAATTCCACGTTTGAGTGGTACAGCAGATTGTATTCCTATTACAATATCAGAAAGGTTAATTTCAAATTTTGATTTAAGCATTGGAAAAGAAGTAACAATCGAAGGTCAATTTAGATCTTACAATACATATGAAAATCAAAGAAGCAGATTAGTACTTACGGTATTTGCTAAAGATATTAGAGAATATCACGAAGAAGAGCATGAAGATGGAGGAGAAAAAATTTCAAATGAAGTTGTTTTAACAGGATATATTTGTAAAAAACCAATTTATAGAAAAACACCATTTGGAAGAGAAATCTCAGATATACTTTTAGCTGTAAATAGAGCTTATAATAAGTCTGACTATATACCATGTATTGCATGGGGAAGAAATGCAAGATTTTGCGAAAATATGGAAATTGGAACTGAGGTCAAAGTAGTAGGTAGAGTTCAATCTAGAATGTATGAAAAAAAACATGAAGATGGAACAATAGAACCAAGAGTAGCATATGAAGTTTCAGTTGGAAGCTTAGAACTTGTAAATAAAAATGATAATGAAAACCATGAAGAAGCAGAAGCCATATAGGCTTCTGCTTTTCCTTATAAAATAAAAACTAAAAATACATCTTGTATCTTTTTTATTGTTATGATAATATTATCATAGATTTTTATAAGGAGAAATTAAAATGGAACAAGATAAAAAAACAAATTTAAAATTTAATATTATGGCAATAATTTTAATAGCAATATTTGCCTTCTCAATTTCACCAAAAACTTTGCAAAATGATACATTCTACACTATTAAAATAGGAGAATATATTTTAGAAAATGGAATAACAATGCGGAGATCCTTTTTCATGGCATAATATTGCTTATACTTTCCCACATTGGGCATATGACGTTATGATTTATTTAATATATAATATAGGGGGACATTTAGGAATCTATATTTCTACAATAATATTTGCAACAATATTGGGAATTATTATGTATTTTATGAACGACAAATTTACTAACAATAAACCTATATCATTTATATTAACAATAGGAGCAATGTTTCTTTTAAAAGATTATATAGCTGCAAGAGCACAATTAGTTACATTCATATTATTTGCACTAGAATTACTTTTTATAGAAAGCTTTTTAGAAACAAAGAAGAAAAGATATGTAGTAGGTTTAATAATAATACCAATACTAATTGCTAATTTCCATGCAGCAGTTTTCTATTTCTATTTTATATTGTATCTACCATATATAGCAGAATATATAATAAGTTTATTTATTAAGTATATAAAAAACGCTCCAGAACGAAAAATAAAAGAAATAAATAAAAAAATAGAAAAATGTACGGACGAAAGAAAATTAATAAAATTACAAGAAAAATTACAAAAATTACAAAAGGATGCAAATAAAAAAACAGATAAAAAAGAAGTATACAAAATTACAATTACATATAAAAAGACTACAAAATGGCTAATTATAATAATGATAGTATGTATGTTTACAGGTCTTTTAACTCCACAAAGAACGGAACCATATACACATTTAGTTAAATTAATGACGGGAAATAGTACTCAAAATATAAGCGAGCATTTACCATTAACATTAATGGACAATATTAATTATATGGTTGTTCTAATATTTTTCTTAAGTATTTTAACTTTTACAGACACCAAAATTAGGCTATGCGATTTGTTTATGCTTGGAGGATTAACATTTTTAACATTTATGAGTAGAAGACAAGAATCAATGTTTATTATAATGTGCATACCAATATTTAATAGACTAGTAACTGCATTTTTAAATAAATATGAACCACAAGGCATCGAAAAAATGAAAAAGATTATGACAAGCATATGTGGTATAATTGTAACAACATCACTTGTACTAATAATAAGTATTATTTCTTACAATAACAAATATAAAAATGAATATGTAAGTACTTCATCTTATCCTGTACAAGCTTCAGATTGGATATTAGAAAATTTAGACATAAATGAAATAAAATTATATAATGAATATAATTTTGGAAGCTATTTGCTATATAGAGGAATACCAGTCTTTATAGATTCGAGATGTGATTTGTACACACCAGAATTTAATGAAGGAGTAAAAGTATTTGATGATTTTTTAACAATATCTGGATTAAATACTAAAAATTTAGAAGATATGTTTGATAAATATGGATTTACACATTTTATAACGAAATCAAATGCAAAATTAACAATTTATTTAGATTTAAAACCAGAGGAATACAACAAAATTTACAGTGATGATAATTTCTGTATATATGAAAAGTTATAGAAAAAATAGGAGAACTTGTGAAAAAGAAAAATATTTTTATAATAATAATTCTAATAGTTATATTAGACCAAATTATCAAATTTGGTATTTGTAAAAATATACCTAATGGAAGTACTGTAAGTTTTATGGGAAATATAGTCAGTTTAACACATGTACAAAACACGGGTGGAGCATATAGTTTAGGGAAAAATAATACTAGCATAATAATTTTTATAAATATTATAATTATTGGTATTTTATTAATATATTTTATAAAAAATTTCAATAAATTAAAAAATATAATAAAAATATCTTTTACACTTATATTAAGTGGCGGAATAGGAAATTTACTAGATAGAATTTTTAGGGGATATGTAATAGATTATATAGATATTAATAATTTATTTGGTTTTCCAATATTTAATTTAGCAGATATTGCTGTTGTAATAGGTATTTTTATAACAATATTTTATATATTAAAAGATAGTTTAGAAAAACAGGAGAAGATTTAAAAGTGGAGGAATATAAGGTTTTAGATGAAAATTGTAGACTAGATAAATACATAGCAGATAAAAATAATAAGCTATCTAGAGCAATAATTCAAAAGATGATTGCAGAAGAAAAAATACTAGTAAATGGTAAAAAAACAAAAAATTCTTATAAGGTAAACACTGGAGATATAATCAAAATAGAAGAAAGCGCCCCAAAAGAAGATTTTAAGTTAAAGCCACAGAAAATGGACTTAGATATAATTTATGAGGATAATGATATAATTATAGTTAATAAAGAAAAGGGAATGGTTGTCCACCCAGGGAATGGAAACCCAGATGGAACACTTGCAAATGCGGTTTTAGAAAGGTGTAAGGAAAGCTTATCTGGAATAGGTGGAACAATAAGACCTGGGATAGTACATAGAATTGATAAAGACACATCAGGGTTAGTTATAATTGCAAAAAACGATAATGCTCATATTAATATAAGTAAACAAATACAAGAAAGAAAAGTAACAAAAACATATATTGCCTTAGTTAGAGGAAATATAAAAGAAAAAGAAGCCACAATTAATATGCCAATAGGCAGAAGCATGCAAGATAGAAAGAAAATGGCAGTAACTAAAAAAGGAAAAGAGGCAATAACACATTTTAAAGTATTAAAAAGATATGATGGATTTACTTTATTAGAGTTAAAAATAGAAACAGGAAGAACCCATCAAATAAGAGTACATATGGCAGAAATTGGTTATCCAATAGTAGGAGATACTGTATATTCAAATGGGAAAAATCCATTTAATATAACAGGGCAAATGTTACATGCAGCAAAACTTGAATTTGTGCATCCTACAACAAACCAAAAAGTAACATTTGAAGCACCATTGCCAGAGTACTTTTCTAATGTATTAAAGATGCTAGAAAAATAACATTTAATGAATTAAATATGAAAAAGAAAAGGAAAAAATTTATGGAAGAAGAAATTCGTTTACAAAAATATTTAGCCACATGTGGAATAGCATCAAGAAGAAAATGTGAAGATTATATACTTCAAGGAAAAGTAAAAGTAAATGGAAAAATTGTTAATGAGTTAGGAACAAAAATAATACCAAATAAAGATAAAATAGAATTTAATAATAAAGAAGTAAAAAATAATAATGTAGAGCATGTATATATATTATTAAATAAACCTATAGGGTATGTAACAACAGCTAAAGACCAATTTGGAAGAGACTCTGTACTTGACTTAGTAAAAACAAACAGAAGACTAGTTCCAGTAGGCAGACTCGATATGTATACCTCAGGAGCATTATTATTAACAGATGATGGAGATTTTGTGTATAAAGTAACTCATCCAAAGCATGAAATTGAAAAAACTTATACTGTTACTTTAAAAGGAATACCAACAACAGAAGAAATTGAAAAATTAGAAAATGGAGTAGATATAGGCGGATTTATAACAAATAAAGCCAAAGTAAAAATATTAAAAACAGATATAGAAACAAATAAATCAAGGTTAGAAATAACAATTCATGAAGGAAAAAATAGACAAATAAGAAAAATGTGTGAAGCAATTAACAAAAAAGTGTTAGCATTGCATAGAAGCAAAATAGGTGACATTGGAGTAAAAGATTTAAAAATAGGCACATGGAGATATTTGAACCCAAAAGAAGTGAAATTATTGTTAAAATAGATAAAAATTTCGACATGTAGGGAACGACGCCCTCGTCGTTCCCTACTAAAAATGTTCACACAGATTATAATTTATAAAATCACAAAAGAAAGGATGGAACATCACATGAATTATCCTAAATTTATACCAAAGAACTGGAACGACAACTTAAAAGAAGGCGACATTGTATCAGGAACCGTAACAAACATAAAGCCTTATGGAGCATTTATAGAGCTTGAAGGAGGAACAACAGGACTTTTACATATAGAAGACATTTCAATAGCCAGAATAAAAACACCAGAAGAAAGACTAAAAATTGGACAAAATATAAAAATTATGATAAAATCTATAGACAGAGAAAACAAAAGAATTCTTTTAACATATAAAGAACTACTTGGAACTTGGGAAGAAAATGCAAAAGAAATATCTTCAGGAATGACAATGAAAGGAATTGCAAGAGAAGTAGAAAAGTTCAATAACGGAATATTTATTGAATTAAAACCTAATCTAGTAGGTTTAGCAGACTATAAGCCCAACATTCAATATGGACAAAATGTACAAGTATATGTTAAAAAAATAATACCAGAAAAGAAAAAGATAAAATTAAAAATAATTTAATTATCTATTATATGAAGTTTGAAATGATTTTTGAGCGATAAGGTAGCCAAACTTAAGGAGTTTAAAATATATAAACTCCGACAAGATTTGGTGGATTTTAAACCTATAATGAGAAAGGTGGTAAAATATTATGGTATCAGATGAAGAAATAAAAACAGAGGTATCTCCATTTGCAATGCGAGAAGGAGAAATAAAAACATTTGACGGAAAAGACGGATATGTATCTATGAATCAAATAATTAACAAAATAAACATAGGACATATTACAGATATTCATTTTAAAATATTAGAATTAGTAAATCAATTTGAATTTATAACATCTAGACAATTATATCAACTTTTAGAACATAATGGAGAAGATATAAAATCTCAAGATAAATTAAATAACAAATTAGAACAATTAGTAAAAACCAAAATATTAACAAGATATTTCTTTACAGCAGAAGAAGGTAAAGGAGTATATAGAATATATTGCTTAGAAAAAATGGGAAAATACCTTTTAAACTCTAGAGGTATAGAGTGTAAGTGGCAACCAACCGACAATACAAAACCAGTAGGAATGATAAAGAAAAGACTTGCAGGAAATCAGATGATAATAGCTTATTTAAGAAAAGTAAAAGCTTTTGATGATTATACAGTAAAACCACAAATTACTGCAAAAATGGCAGGAAAAGTATTTAAAGCACATGGGGCAATAAAAATTTCAAAAGCAGGAAAATCAATTAGTTTATTATTTGAGGTAGTAAGAAGAGAAGAAGACTGGGAAAAGAAACTAATTGAAAGAATGAAGTTGTATAAAGATTTTTACGAAAACTTTGTACAATTTGACTCTGGGTATGAGATAAAGCCACAACTAGTAATAGTATGTGAAGATGACAAACATATGGTAGAAACATTTAAAACAATAGTAACAAATAAACTAGAAATAAATGGAATAAAATTATGTTTTACGACAGATTTAAGGCAAAATACGACAGATCTAAGTAAAAGTTTAATTGAATTCAAAATAGACGAACAAACAGGTAAATACAAAATGGAAACATTGGAACTTAAAATATTGGAATAAAATAAATAAAAAATCCGGCTATGCCGGATTTTTTATTTACTTCTTTTTATTTTTTAAATCTACTATAATTGCATCTTCATTATCAAATAAGTAAGTAGAATCTGTGGTATTCATCTGCACAGGATCTATTTCTTCATCTAAACTTCCCCAATTTAAATGATTTGGATCAAATTTAATTTTCTTTACTTTCTTTTCCTCTTCTACGGTACCACTATTAAATTTATCAAAATTATAGTTTTTAGGTTTACGAGGCTCTTTGTATTTTGATTCTAGAAAATCTACTGAACCATAATTAATTACATTCTTTCCTTTAGCATCTTTGGTTTTATAAACGATCCCTTTAAATTTTAGACCTTGAAGTTTAGATGTAACAAAATTAGGTTTCCATTCCCATGTTGGACCTCCTAAATTTGAACTATATTCATCACTCTTTCCAGGGTCATAAGTAGGATGAACTACCCATTCCCTTCTATTTCCAAGCTCTTTTTGCCACCAATCAAATTCGTCAGGGGTACAGTTACCAAATGTAACTTTAGTAGAAGCATTGGCAGATAGTGCTTGCATTACAGGTGAACCAGCACCACCTAAGCTAGATAAAGTAGGAATTGCAAAAATAGTTCCAACCTTATATTTTCTAAATTGAGTAAATATATCATTAAAGCTTCCATCATAATAATTATTAAATTCATCTATATATAAGAAGAATGGTGTACGTGATTTTTCGTTTCCAGGACGTCCTTCAACGGCAATCATCATTAACCATAAGAAGAATTTACCAAATCCTTTGTGAGCAGTTCCACCAATTTCAGTAGGTCTTGAAGAAAATAGAACAACTTCTCCATTTTCTAAAACTTTAGATAAGTCTAAGTTATTATATCTATTGCAAATAATATCTCTTACGGCAGCACTTCTTAAAAGTGTATCTAATTGAGCACTTACAAGCTGAATATATTTTTGCATATCTTTTCTACCATCAGAATTTCTATAGAAACATTTTTTAAAATATCCAATTTGTAATTCATATTCTTTAGAAAGTTCTGGGTCTTTTTCCATTTCTCTACACATACTTTCAACTAAATCAAAATCATTAAAACATTTCAATAAATCTTCTAAAGTTGGCATTAAACCGTTATTTAATTTTGGAAACATAACTTTTAAAAGCATAACTAAGTTCTGAATAGCTTGGAAAGCTATATCATCCATATATACTGCTTCTTCAGTTTTATTGGCTGCAAAATACAAGTTTCTTAAAACTAAAGAAATTGTAAGAGCACAAAGTGATGGTGGATTTATTATAAATGGATTTAATCCAATTGATGTAGGATCAAGTGGGTCAATTACATGTACTGGAATATCTAAATTTTTAGCAACATCTATTAAACGTTTAGTTTGCTCAAAATCTGGAGTAACAGATACTAATCCTAAATTCTTGTATGTGATTTTTCCATCTGGTGCTTCAAAATAAATCATTTTTTTCATATAAGATTTATATACTTTTTCTTTACCAACTACAGGTGTAAGCATATTTAGATTGAAATGTTTGTTTAAATATTCTTTAGAATAAGGACAATCTAAAGTAGCAATTCCTGTTTTTAAAGCAGTATATCCCATTTCCTTAGCTACTTCTCTAAAGAAAAATTTCTTCTCTAAATCTCTTGCAATCATAGGTTCAATAACCATAGCGCTTTTTCCAGTTCCAGAAGGACCTACAATCAAAGTAGATTCAAATCTTCTATTTTCTACAATTTTTACAGGTTTACCCGTTGTTCTATCTTTACAAAGAGCAATTTCAAAACTATATGGTCCTGAAGAGTCTGGAACAGGTGAAAGGTCAATACCAGCAAAATCTAATATAGAATCTTTATAACTATTTGGGAAAATAGGGTCATTAATTCCTCTATATAACCAAATTACCAATTTATAAAATGTTGCAACAGGAATATAAACTGCAATAGCTGTAAATGCTGGTTTTATTAACTCTGAAAAATTGGTGAAGATTGTTTCAAAATTTGGTACAGAAAGTAAAGCAAACCAACCAATATAATTAAGCCATTGAACTCCCATTGATAAAACTATTACATATAAGGCTACACAATATACATAAAAGAATGAAATTTTCACTTCATCTGACTTAGCAAACTTGGAAGGTACTGCAAATACATATGCAAAAGCTGGACAAGCCATTGCTAAAGTATATTTTATTGGCCCCCAATATGAAACAGACATACCAGTAAAACACATAAACAGCAATTCAATAACTCTATCAACAACTATATATGCTGTTATTAATGTTAATACATATGCAAAAAAAGTATTTCTATCTGTTTTTAATATTTTTATAAATTTATCTAAAATTTTCACAAAAGATCCCCCAATCTTTATTTTCATACATATATATTATCCTATAAAATAGCAAAAAAAACAAGTCTTTTATGTAAATTTTTACAATAAATGTCTTATGAACTGGTCTAAATAAATAAAAAAGATTATATATTTAAATACAAGGAGAATAAAATTTGAAAAAAAATAGTTTCTTAAAAAATGTAAGTGTGCTACTATTTTCACAAATATTAATAAAAATCATAGGAATAGTTTATAAATTATATTTAACAAATAAAACAGGCTATGCAGATACAGGCAATGCAATATTTTCAGCAGCATTTCAAGTATATGCAATTTTTCTAACAATTTGTTCAATAGGAATACCAAATGCAATTGCAAGTTTAACGTCATCGAAATTTGCAATAGGAGATAGCAATGGAGCATATAGAATATTAAAAATATCAATAGCAATTTTTGGAGCTTTGGGTTTCGCAGGAAGCTGTATTTTGTATTTTTCTGCTGGAGATATTGCGAATCTATACTTAGAAATGCCTGAGACTCAATTAGTACTTAAAGTGTTAGCTCCATCTGTGTTTCTAGTAGCTATATCTGCGGTACTAAAAGGATATTTTAACGGTAAAGGTAAAATGGATATAACAGCAAAAGCTTTATCTATAGAACAATTAGCTAAAACAATAATAACTATTATAATAGTAGAAATATTATCAAACATATCAAATAAAAATACAATTATTATGGTATGTGGAGTCGCATTAACTACATCTATAGGAAGTGTTATTAATTGCTTTTACTTATACAAAAATTATTTAAAAAATAAAAGAGAAATTTGGACAGATATAATAACCTCAAAAATTTATAAAAAAGAATCAAGAAGGAATATAATAAAAAATATATTTAAAGTCGCTTTTCCAATAACAATTTGTGGGCTAATTGCTTCTATTAATAAAACTATAGATGCTTTTACAATAGTAAAAATAGCAAAACAATACTTGGGAGAAGCAGAAGCCGTAAAACAATATGGAATTTTATCTGGAAAAGTTGAAAGTTTAATCACTTTGCCTTTTTCTTTTAATATAGCAATTGTAACGACTCTTATTCCAACAATAGCAGGATATAAGGCAAGAGGAGAGGTTGAAAAAACAAAGAATATTATAAAATTTGCAATATTAACTGGAATATTATTATCAATACCATGTTTTCTGGTTTTATATTTGTTTCCAGAACAGATTTTACAAACATTATTCCCAAATGCATCAGCAGGAAGTCAAATGTTAAAACTAAGCTCTGTTAGTATAATAATTGCAATAACGATACAAACTATTAATAGCTATTTGCAAGGGATGAACAAGATGAAAATACAAATAATAGCAATAGGAATAAGTTCATGTTTTAAATTAATATTAAATATAATACTAATATCAAATGAAAAAATAGGAGTATATGGAGCAATAATTTCAAACATTGTTACATATATAATTACTATAAGTATTCTAATTGGGTATTTAATACATAATGAAAAGATAAAATTTGAATTAAATAGATTTTTCATAAAACCAATGATAATATCTACTATTACATATATAATAATGGAGGAAATACATAAGATAGCTTTTATAAAATCGGAATTAATAAATCTAATTGTAAGCATATGCATTGGTGGAATAGCATATTTAATAATGATAATCCTTTTAAAAGTTGTATCTAAAACAGAAATGCAGCTAATCACAGGGAAAAAAGTAAACATAAAACCAGAAAAAGCCCAAAAATAAAGAAAAATTAAAAAATTCAAATAAAAAAAGAAGGATTTTATCTAAAATTGACGAATTATCTTAATAGTAGATTCAATCTACATTACAATATAAATCTTATTAGGAGGTAAGTTTAATGAACAAAGCTGAATTAATCGCAGCAGTAGCTGCAAAAACAGGAGACACAAAAAAAGGAGTAGAAGCATCTGTTAATGCATTCGTAGACGTTGTTACAGAAGCATTAGTAAAAGGTGACAAAGTTCAATTAGTTGGATTTGGATCTTTCGAAGTAAGAAAAAGAGCAGCTAGAAAAGGAAGAAACCCACAAACTAAAGAAGAAATAAAAATACCTGCATCAAAAGCTCCAGTATTCAAAGCTGGTAAAGCATTAAAAGAAAGAGTAAATCACTAATTTTAGAATTTGATATATAGGTATATGAATTCATATAAATGCGAACCAAACGGTTCGCATTTTTTATACAACTTTTTATGCAAAAAATGTCACAATAATGTCATATTTTATCAAAAAATAAAAAAATCCATATTTCCGTAAGAAAATTTCAAAAAAAGCTTGACAGGAAAATTTTAGAAGAGTATAATATGATTTGCGTGTAGATTTGCGATGAAGCGAAATGTGGCTACATTATAGTAAATATAATGGAGGGAACTTTCGCAGAGTATGTCTTGGCTTTGACCTAGGCGGATAAGTTTTACTTAAAGCACTTATCCTAGGGAACTAACATGAACTAGGATTTTTAAATGGTAAAAAAAGAAACACCAGGGTGCGTTAAACTTTCCCTAAAAGGCAATAAAAAATTAAGGAGGGATTTTAACATGGCAAAAACAACAAAGGATGTAGCAACAGAGGAAGTAGTTGAAAAGAAAACAACTAAAACAACTACAAGAAAAACTACAGCTAAAAAAGAAACAACTAAAGCTGTAAAAAAAGAGAAAGGGACAATAGCTACTAAAGTTCAAAGTGAAAGAATCAGAATTAGACTAAAAGCTTATGATCATGTACTTATAGATCAGTCTGCTGAAAAAATAGTAGATACTGCTAAAAGAACAGGTGCACAAGTTTCTGGACCAATTCCACTTCCAACAAGAAAAGAAGTAGTAACAGTAATCCGTTCTCCACACAAACACAAAGACTCAAGAGAACAATTTGAGATGAGAACTCATAAAAGAGTTATTGATATTTTATATCCTACACAAACAACAGTAGATAGCCTAATGAAATTAGACTTGCCAGCTGGTGTAGAAATAGAAATAAAATTATAATTTTAAAATTAAAGGTTAAAGGTAAACAAATCCCGAAACCAAGCTGATGAAAAACAATCAAAAGCGAGTATTACAAGGCAAAAATTTTAGAAAAAGCGGAGCATACATGTGTATGTGAGCATTTTGAGAAAATTTTTAACGCAGTAAGACGAAGGTTTTCATTGTTTTAGTTAGCCAATAGTATAAGGAGGAAAAAAATGAAAAAAGCATTATTAGGAAGAAAACTAGGAATGACACAAATATTTGATGAACATGGAAAAGTTATTCCAGTTACAGTTATTGAAGCAGGTCCATGTACAGTAGTTCAAATAAAAACAAAAGACGCTGATGGATATGAAGCTGTTCAATTAGGATTTGGAGAAGTTAAGGCAAATAAGGTTGTAAAGCCAAAAGCTGGACATTTCAAAAAAGCAAATGTGGAACCAAAGAAACATTTAAGAGAATTTAGATTAGAAGAAATATCTTACAATGTTGGTGACGAATTAAAAGCAGATGTATTTACTGCAGGTGAATTTGTTGATATTACAGGAACAACAAAAGGTAAAGGTTTCCAAGGTGTTATTAAACGTCATGGACAATCAAGAGGACCAATGGGACATGGTTCTATGTATCATAGAAGACCAGGTTCAATGGGACCTACATCAACACCAGGAAGAGTTTTCAAAGGTAAAAAACTTCCAGGACATATGGGAATGCAAACAGTTACAATTCAAAAATTAGAAGTTGTAAATGTTGATTTAGACAAAAATGTAATATTAGTAAAAGGTAGTGTTCCAGGAAACAAAGGTGCTATCTTAAAAATAAAAGATTCAGTTAAAAGTAAATAAGAGAGGAGATAAGAAAAATGCCTAAAATAGATGTATACAATATAGAAGGTAAAAAAGTTAGCACATTAGAATTAAATGATAATGTGTTTGGTATAAAACCAAACGAAGCTGTTGTACATAGTGCTTTAGTTAATTATATGGCTAATCAAAGACAAGGAACTGCAAGCACAAAAACAAGAGCAGAAGTTTCTGGTGGTGGAAGAAAACCATGGAAACAAAAAGGAACAGGTAGAGCAAGACAAGGTTCTACAAGAGCACCACAATGGATAAAAGGTGGTATAGCATTAGGACCAAAACCAAGAGATTACAGATATACAATTAACAAAAAAGAAAGAAGATTAGCAATAAAATCAGTTTTAAGTTCAAAAGTATTAGAAAACAACTTAGTTGTTTTAGATAATTTACAATTTGAAGAAATTAAAACTAAACAAATGGTAAATGCTTTAGCAAACCTAAAAGTAGAAGGAAAAACTTTAGTAGTATTACCAGAAAAGAACTTAAATGTTCAAAAATCAGCTAAAAACATTGAAAATGTAAAAACAACTTTAGTAAATACAATAAATGTTTATGATTTATTAAAATACAATAAACTTATCTTAACAGTTGATAGTGTTAAAGGCTTAGAGGAGGTGTATGCTTAAGATGAGACCAGAAGATATAATAATAAAACCAATAATTACAGAAAAAAGTAATGATGGACTTCAAACTGGAAAGTATACATTCCAAGTAGCAAAAAAAGCTACAAAAATTCAAATAGCTAGTGCTGTTCAAGCTCTTTTTGGAGTTAGAGTATTAAATGTTAATACAATGATAGTTAAAGGAAAAGAAAAAAGAGTTGGAGCTAATACTGGAAGAAGACCAGATTGGAAAAAAGCAATAGTTACTATTGATACAAACCCAACTGAAAAATCTTACTTAACTAAAGGTGGAAAAGAAGTTAAGGTAGACAAAAAATATAAAGACTCAATAGACGAGTTTATGGGAGCTTAATAAGAAGCAAAGTAAAAAAATATCCAGAATAAACTGGGAAAATAAATTAAATATAGAAGGAGAGAAATAAACAATGGGTATTAAGAATTTTAGACCATATACACCATCAAGAAGAAACATGACAGTTTCTACATTTGATGAAATTACAAAGAAAACACCAGAAAAATCTTTACTTGCTAAAAAGAAGAAAAATGCAGGTAGAAATTCATACGGTAGAATAACAGTTAGACACCAAGGTGGTGGAAACAGACAAAAATATAGAATAGTAGATTTTAAACGTAAAAAAGATGATATGCCAGCTACAGTTGTTGGAATCGAATACGATCCAAACCGTACAAGTAACATAGCATTAATAAAATATGAAGATGGAACTTTAAGTTACATCTTAGCTCCAGTAGGATTAAAAGATGGAGACACAGTAGTATCAGGAAAAAATGCTGATATAAGAGTAGGAAACTGCTTACCAATAGAAAATATACCAGTTGGTACTTTAATTCACAATATAGAATTAAATCCAGGTCAAGGTGGAAAAATGGTTAGAACTGCTGGTGGAGAAGCACAACTTATGGCAAAAGAAGGACAATATGCACATGTAAGACTTCCATCAGGAGAAATGAGACTAGTTCTTTCAAGATGTAGAGCAACAATAGGAACAATAGGAAATGCAGAACATAGTAATATAAAATTAGGTAAAGCAGGAAGAAAAAGACATATGGGTATAAGACCAACAGTTAGAGGTTCTGTTATGAACCCAGTAGATCACCCTCATGGTGGTGGTGAAGGTAAAGCACCAGTAGGACACGCAGGACCACTTACTCCTTGGGGTAAACCAGCACTAGGATATAAGACAAGAAAGAAAAACAAAGCATCAGACAAATTTATAGTTAAGAGAAGAAAATAAACCTACGATATAAGCGAACTTGATGTTCGTTGATCGTAGGGGCAGGGTTCAATCCCTGCCTGTAGATAGAAAAAAATAAAATTACAAAATCTAAATCAAGGAGGAAACAAAATGTCAAGATCTAGTAAAAAGAAACCATTTGTAGCACCAGAACTTCTAAAAAGAGTGGAAGCTATGAATGAATCAGGAGAAAAAAGTGTTTTAAAAACATGGTCAAGAGCATCTACTATATATCCACAAATGGTTGGACACACAATAGCAGTTCATGATGGTAGAAAACACGTTCCTGTTTATATATCTGAAGAAATGATAGGACATAAATTAGGAGAATTTGCTCCAACAAGAACATTTAAAGGTCATGCAGGAGATAAAAAATCAAACGTAAAAAAATAATATTAGGAGGTAAATAAAAATGCCAGAAGAAAAACAAACTTTAGAAGCAAAAGCAGTTTTAAAATATGCTAGAATTTCAAGCAGAAAAGTTAAAATTGTAGCAGATTTAATAAGAGGAAAACAAGTTGATGAAGCATTAGCAATAATTAAATTTACACCAAAAGCATCATCTGAAATATTAGAAAAATTATTAAAATCAGCTATAGCAAATGCTGAAAACAACCATGGTATGAATAGAGGAAACTTAATTGTTAGCGAAATCTATGCAAACCAAGGACCAACATTAAAAAGAATTAGACCAGCAGCAAAAGGTTCAGCTGTTAGAATAAGAAAAAGAACAAGTCATATAACAATTAAATTAGTTGAAGCAAACTAATTGTAAAAGGGTAAGAGAACCCAAAATTAATAAGGAGGGAATTTTAGAATGGGACAAAAAATGCATCCACACGGATTAAGAGTTGGTGTAATTAAAGATTGGAGTTCAAAATGGTATGCAGATTCTAAGAACTTTAGTGATTATTTAGTAGAAGACCATAAAATTCGTGAATATGTAAAGAAAAAATTATATGTTAGCGGAATTTCTAAAATAGAAATAGAAAGAACTGCTAAATTTGTAAAAGTAAATGTTTACACTGCTAAACCAGGATTAGTAATTGGTAAAGGTGGAAACTTAGCAGAAAGCCTAAAGGCAGAATTATCAAAAATGATAAATAAAGAAGTTAATTTAAACATAGTTGAAGTTAAAGATGTTGATACTGACGCTCAATTAGTTGCTGAAAATATAGCAGGGCAACTTGAAAGAAGAATTTCTTTCAGAAGAGCTATGAAACAATGTATGCAAAAATCTATGAAAGCAGGAGCTTTAGGTATAAAGACTGCAGTATCAGGAAGATTAGGTGGAGCAGATATGGCTAGAACAGAGTTCTATAAAGAAGGTACTATTCCACTACAAACTTTAAGAGCAGATATCGATTATGGATTTGCTGAAGCAGATACAACTTATGGAAAAATAGGTGTAAAAGTTTGGATTTATAAAGGAGAGGTTCTTCCATCTAAAAAAATAAAAACAGAAGGAGGAGAAGCATAATGCCAGTAATGCCAAAAAGAACAAAATACAGAAAGTGTCAAAAAGGTAGAAATAGAGGAAAAGCATCAAGAGGTAATGTAGTAAATGAAGGTGAATACGGAATACAAGCATTAGAAGCTGGATTAATAACAGCAAACCAAATTGAAGCAGCTCGTATCGCTATGACACGTTATATAAAAAGAGGTGGTAAAGTTTGGATTAAAATATTCCCAAACAAACCAATAAGTAAAAAACCAGCTGATACTCGTATGGGTAAAGGTAAAGGTGCTACAGAGTACTGGGTTGCAGTAGTAAAACCGGGAAGAGTTTTATTTGAAATAGCAGGAGTAAGTGAAGAAGTTGCAAGAGAAGCTTTAAGACTTGCTATGCATAAATTACCAATAAAAACTAAATTCGTAAAAAGAGAAGATAACCAAGGTGGTGATGTTGATGAAGATTAATAAATTAAGAGAAATGTCTTCACCAGAATTAGAGAAGGAACTAGGTGAATTAAAAACAGAACTATTCAAATTAAGATTTGGATTAGCAACAAATGGATTAGACAATCCAATGAAAATAAAAGAAACTAAAAAAGATATAGCTAGAGTAAAAACAATTCTAAAAGAAAGAGAATTAGCTGAATAGAAGAGAGAAGTGGGAAGTGAGAGGTGAGAAAACCTTTAACGAGACTTCGAAGAATTTTAAAGGATAGACTCATAAAATGTAGAGGTGAGGACCGCTCGCCTGTAAAAAAAGAAAAGGAGGAATTTCGTAATATGGAAGAAAGAAATCTTCGTAAAGTTATGGTTGGTACAGTTACATCTAACAAAATGGATAAAACAGTAGTTGTATCAGTGGCAACAAACGTAAAACATCCTAAATATGGGAAAATAGTAAAAAGAACATATAAATTAAAAGCACATGACGAAGAAAATGTTTGCCAAATAGGAGACAAAGTGAAAGTAATGGAAACAAGACCTTTATCTAAAGATAAAAGATGGAGAGTTGTGGAAGTTATGGAAAAAGCTATTGTAAAATAAAATAAATGAAAATATAAAAATAAGATATAAAATAAGAAGGAGGAAGACTAGAATGATACAACAACAAACAAGATTAAAAGTTGCAGACAATACTGGTGCAAAAGAACTTATGTGCATTAGATGTCTTGGCGGATCTTATAGAAAATTTGCAGGTGTAGGTGATGTTGTTATAGCATCAGTAAAAAGTGCTATACCAAATGGAGTTGTAAAAAAAGGTGATGTAGTTAAAGCTGTTATTGTTAGAACTAAAAAACCTATTAGAAGAGCAGATGGTTCTTATGTAAGATTTGACGAAAATGCAGCAGTAATAATTAAAGATGATGGAAATCCAAAAGGAACACGTATATTTGGACCTATAGCAAGAGAATTAAGAGATAAAGATTATATGAAGATACTATCTTTAGCCCCAGAAGTATTATAAGAGAAACAAATGAAAATCAGTATCCTGCACATTTTCATCAATTGCAAAATGCTCGATGTACACATGTACACCTCCGCTTTTGACAATTTCTGAAAATGCACATTATACTAATTTTGATTTGTTTCATGAATTGAATTTAAAAACAAATAAAAATTTTTAAAAGAAGGAGGAAATCCTAGATGAGAATAAAAAAAGGTGATACAGTTCAAGTTTTATCTGGAAATGATAAAGGTAAAACTGGAGAAGTTTTAGAAGTAATACCAAAAACAAGTAGAGTAATAGTAAAAGGTGTTAATATAAGAAAAAAACACATTAAACCTAGAAAACAAGGTGAAGAAGGCGGAATAATATCAGTTGAATGTAGCTTGCATAGTTCTAAAGTAAACGTAGTTTGCCCAAAATGCAATAAAGCTACAAGAATAGCTGTAAAAAAAGAAGATAAAGAAAAAGTTCGTATTTGTAAAAAATGTGGAGCAACAATAAAATAATTGAGAGGAGGAAATAAACTATGGAAATACTAAGAGAACAATATGAAAAAGAAGTAGTACCTGCATTAATGAAAAAATTTAATTATAAATCAGTTATGCAAGTTCCAAAGTTAGAAAAAATAGTTATTAACATAGGTTTAGGAGATGTAAAAGAAAATCCTAAATCATTAGATAATGCTGTGGCAGAATTAGCTATGATTACAGGTCAAAAACCAATTATAACAAAAGCTAGAAAATCAATTGCAGCATTTAAATTAAGAGAAGGTGTAAATGTAGGATGTAAAGTAACATTAAGATCATCAAAAATGTATGATTTTGCTTATAAACTATTTAATGTTGCACTACCAAGAGTAAGAGATTTTAGAGGACTTTCAAAAAAATCTTTTGATGGTAGAGGTAATTATTCTTTAGGAATTAAAGAACAATTAATATTCCCAGAAATTGAATATGATAAAATAGATAAAACTAGAGGAATGGATATAATAATTGTTACAACAGCTAAAACTGACGAAGAAGCTAAAGAGTTACTTACATTATTAGGTATGCCATTCAGAGCATAAATCTAAAAAAGGAGGAAATAGAAATCTATGGCTAAAAAAGCAATGATTGTAAAACAACAAAAAGCTCAAAAATATAAGACAAGAGAATATAATAGATGTAAATTATGTGGAAGACCACATGCATATATTAGAAAATATGGAATATGCCGTATATGCTTTAGAGAATTAGCTCATAAAGGTGAGATACCAGGAGTTAAAAAAGCAAGCTGGTAAAAACAAATGAAAATCGGCATCTTGCACATTTTTATCAACATATAAAATCCTCGACGTACCTTTGTACGCCTCCGGTTTTATAGTTTTAGAAAATGCACAATATACCAATTTTGCTTTGTTTTAAGTAAATAGAATAAGAAAAAGGAGGAAATAATTAATGAATACTACAGATCCAATCGCAGATATGTTAACAAGAATAAGAAATGCTAATCAAGCTAAATTTAAAACTGTAGATATCCCAGCATCAAATATGAAAAGAAATATTGCTGAAATACTTTTCAATGAAGGATATATAAAAGCTTATGAAGAAATTGAAAATGAAAATCAAGGAATAATAAGAGTAAGCTTGAAATATACAGAAAAAGGTAAGAAAGTTATTTCTGGTTTAAAAAGAATTAGTAAACCAGGATTAAGAATATATGCATCTAAAGATGAACTTCCAAAAGTATTAAATGGTTTAGGAATAGCATTAATTTCAACATCAAAAGGAGTTATGACAGATAAACAAGCAAGAGCACTAGGTGTTGGAGGAGAAGTTCTAGCTTATATATGGTAATTAGAAGTTAGAAATTATAAAAAAAGAAGGGAGATAGAAAAATGTCAAGAATAGGAAATAAACCAATTACAGTACCAGAAGGCGTAGAAGTTACTCTAAATGGACAAAAAATTACTGTAAAAGGACCTAAGGGAACATTAACAAGAGAAATACATAACAACATGAAAGTATCATTAGATAATAATGTTATTACAGTAACAAGACCAGATGATGAAGCTGAAAATAAAAGCTTACATGGTTTAACAAGAACTTTAATAAATAACATGATTCAAGGTGTTGTAACAGAATATACTAGAACACTAGAAATTAATGGTGTTGGTTATAGAGCTGCGAAACAAGGTAAAAAATTAGTTCTTACATTAGGATATTCACATCCAGTAGAGATGGAAGAACCAGAAGGAATTACTTTTGAAGTTCCAACTCCAAACCAAATAATTGTAAAAGGTATAGATAAAGAATTAGTAGGTCAAACAGCGGCTGTTATTAGAACAAAAAGACCACCAGAAGTATATAGAGGCAAAGGTATTAAATATGTGGAAGAGCATATTAGAAGAAAAGAAGGAAAAACAGGTAAGAAATAGGATAACAAATGAAAATTGGCATCTTGCACATTTTCTTGCAACTTATAAATCCTCATCGTACCTTTGTACGATTCCGGCTTTGTAGTTTTAGAAAATGCATAATATACCAATTTTGCTTTGTTTGAATATCCAATAAAAATTACTGAAGTATCAGTAGAAGGGAGTAAAATATGATTACTAAAACTAATAGAAAATTAGAAAGAGAGAGAAGACATAGAAGAGTTCGTACAAAAATTAGTGGAACTCCAGAATGCCCAAGATTATGCGTATTTAGAAGTAATGCAAATCTTTATGCTCAAGTAATTGATGATGTAAATAATGTTACTTTAGCTAGTGCATCAACATTAGATAAAGAAGTAAAAACTAAAAAATCAAATAAAGAAGCAGCAAAAGAAGTTGGAGCTTTAGTTGCTAAAAGAGCATTAGAAAAAAACATAAAATCAGTTGTTTACGATAGAGGTGGATATATTTACCACGGTGTTGTAAAAGAATTAGCTGAATCTGCAAGAGAAGCAGGATTAGAATTTTAATTTAGAGGTTAGAAGTTAGAAATTTTAAAAGAAACTTCGTAATTCTAAATAAACAAGAAAGGAGTATTAATTTTAATGGAAGAACAAGCAGTTGAATTAAAAGAAAAAGTTGTTGCTATCAATAGAGTTGCAAAAGTTGTTAAAGGTGGTAGAAATTTCAGATTTAGTGCTGTTGTAGTTGTTGGAGACGAAAATGGTCATGTAGGAATAGGAAATGGTAAAGCAGCAGAAGTACCAGATGCAATAAAAAAAGCTATTGAAGATGCTAAGAAAAACTTAATAGAAGTTCCGATTGTTGGAACAACAATACCACATGAATATGTTGGAACATTTGGTAGTGCAAGTGTTTTACTAAAACCAGGACCAGAAGGATCTGGACTTATTGCAGGTGGAAGTGTAAGACCAATATTAGAACTTGCTGGGTATAGAGATATAAAAACTAAAGTTATTGGAACAAACAATCCAAGAAACGTAGGTTATGCAACAATAAATGCATTACAAAACATATCAACACCTGAAGAGATAGCTAAAAAACGTGGGAAAAAAGTGGAAGAAATATTATAATTTAAATATGTTACTGTTAAAACATACAGATTGCAATTTTGAGGTGAGAGGTGTGAAGTGAGAGGTGTGAAGTGAGAGGTGTGAATTTGGGATTAAACTCCAAAAAAATTTCCATAAAAGCGCACTTCCCACATCCCACTTCGAACTTCCATAAATTACAATTTGTACATAAACTGGTAATGAAATTAAATAAGAAATGGAGGGTAAAATTCATGGAACTAGGAGATATAAAAGCAGCAAACGAGAAAGTTGCAAGAAGAAGAGTTGGACGTGGAATAGGATCTGGATTAGGCAAAACATCTGGTAGAGGTCATAAAGGACAAAAAGCAAGATCAGGTGGAGGAGTAAGACGTGGATTCGAAGGTGGTCAAACACCATTATATAGAAGATTACCTAAAAGAGGATTTAAAAATGTAAATGCTAAAAATTATACAGAAGTAACTTTAACAATGCTTAATAAGTCAACAGTTACAGACGTTACAGCTGATAGTTTAATAAAAGATGGAATAATTAGCAAAGCAAACGATGGTATCGTTATTTTAGGAACAGGAAAATTAGATAAAAAATTAACAGTTCAAGCTAAAAGATTTACAACTTCAGCTGCAGAAAAAATAGAAGCAGCTGGTGGAAAAGTAGAGGTGATTTAATTTGTTTAAAACGATTAAAAATGCCTTAAAAACACCAGATATTAGAAAAAGATTATTATATACATTATTGTTAATAGTAATTTTTAGATTAGGATGTTTTATTTCAGTGCCAGGAATTGATACTTTGGCACTTGAAAAATTAACAACAGGAGCACAAAATTCAATAACAGGATTAATAGATATTATTTCAGGTGGGGCTTTCTCAAGATTTTCAATATTTGCAATGACAATAACACCATATATCACAGCATCAATTGTTATACAATTATTGGGAATGGTAATTCCTTCTTTAGAAAAATTAATTAAAGAAGGCGGAGAAGAAGGAAAAAGGATAATAAATAAATATACTAAAATGCTTACATTAGTATTAGCATTGGTAGAGGCAATTGGTATATACATGTCATATAGCTCAGCATATTCTGCTTACGGTGTATTTATTAATCCAGGTTTTGGAACAGGCGCATTAATAGTATTATCACTTGTTGCAGGAACAGCATTCTTAATGTGGTTAGGAGAACAAATTACAAACAAAGGTATTGGAAATGGAATTTCTATAATAATATTTGTTGGTATTATTTCTTCATTACCAACAGGTGTTACAACTTTATATAATTTGATATTTACTAAATCAGGATTTAGTACTACAGGATTATTGCTTTCTTTAGGAATAATCTTAGGAGCAATTCTACTTGTAGCAGGAGTTGTATTTGTTCAAGAAGCAGAAAGAAGAGTTCCAGTACAATATGCTAAAAAAGTTGTGGGAAGAAAAATGTATGGAGGTCAAAATACTCATATTCCACTAAAACTTGCTATGGCAGGTGTAATGCCAGTAATTTTTGCTTCATCATTTATGACATTCCCAGCAATGATAATTTCAATGTTTAATAGTAATATTGCAGCTGAAACAGGATTTTGGGCTACAATATATAAATTCTCTATAGCCACTTCTACATCAAGTGTAGGAATTGGTTACACTATAGCAAATGCAATTGTATACTTATTATTAATTTTAGGATTCACATATTTTTATACTTATGCTACATTTAATCCAGCAGAAGTATCAAATAATATTAAGAAAAATGGTGGATTTATTCCAGGAATAAGAGCCGGCAAACCAACGACAGAATATTTATCAGCAATAATTAGTAAATTAACATTATTTGGTGGATTATTCTTAAGTTTAATTGCAATATTGCCAATGCTTATGAGATTTACAAACTTAGATGTAACATTTGGAGGAACATCAATTCTTATTGTAGTAGGTGTTGCATTAGAAACTGTACAACAATTAGAATCAAGATTAGTTATGAGACATTACAAAGGATTTCTTGAATAGAAATTAGAGGTTAGAAATTAGAGGTTAGAAATTAGAATAATATTTTAAAGTTTCTACCTCTGATTTTGTGTATAAATAAATATGTAGGGGCTGGTCTTGACCAGCCCGATAAAAAATAAATGTAAAAACGGGTCGGTCAAGACCGACCCCTACAATAGGGGGTAAAGAAATGTTTATAGTATTACTAGGAGCACCAGGAAGCGGAAAAGGTACTGTTGGAGAACTATTAGCAAAAGATTTAGAATTAGCACATATATCAACAGGAGATTTATTTAGAGAAAATTTAAAAAATAAAACAGAACTAGGAAAAAAAGCGCAAGAATATATGGACAAAGGTGAATTAGTGCCTGACGAAATAACAATAGGAATGTTATCAGAAAGATTAAAATCAGGGGATGTAGTAAATGGAGCTGTTTTAGATGGATTCCCAAGAACAGGAAAACAAGCAATTAGCCTTGATAAAATGCTAGCAGATATGAATGCAAAAGTAGACATGGCATTAAATATAGATGTTCCATTTGACGAAATAGTTGAAAGAATTGCAAACAGAAGAAGCTGCAAAGGATGTAATGAAATATATAATGTAGTATTCAATCCTCCGAAAGTAGAAGGTATTTGCGACAAATGTGGTGGAGAGCTATATCAAAGAGAAGACCAAAAACCAGAAGTAGTACAAAACAGGTTAGAAGTATATAGCAAAACAGCAGAAGAACTAATTAATTATTATAAGAATGCAAATGTATTAGTATCTAAAAAAGCTGGAGATAAAGCTGGAAAAACATCATATGATGTGGCCAGAGAAATTGAGGAAACTTTAAATAAATAGAAAATTTATTGCAAATATGTAGGGGATAGTCTTGACTAGCCCGCGGGTCGGTCAAGACCGACCCCTACAATACAAATAAACAAAACCTAAATTAAATTATGAGGTAAAAAAATGGTATATATAAAATCAAAAAGAGAAATAGAACTTATGAAAGAAGCTTGTAAAATTGCAAAATTAGCACAAAAAGCAGTAGAAAAAGCAATAAAGCCAGGGATAACCACATATGAACTAGACCAAATTGCAGAAAAAACAATAAGAGAACATGGTGGAATTCCAGCCGAAAAAGGATATCCAAGTGGAATAAAAGGAGTACCGGATTTTCCTGCATCAATCTGTGCTTCAATAAATGATGAAGTAATACATGGAATACCTTCAAAAAGAGTTGTCTTAAAAGAAGGTGATCTTGTAAGTGTAGATTTAGTTGCATATAAAAATGGATTTAATGGCGATTGTGCAAGAACTTATATTGTGGGAAAAGCAAGTAGTGAAGATGAAAGATTAGTAAACACTACGAAACAAGCATTTTTTGAAGGTATAAAATTTGCAAAAGTAGGATATAGACTTCGGAGATATATCTCATGCTATTGGAGAGTTTATAGAAAAAAATGGATATTCTGTTGTAAAAGAATTCCAAGGTCATGGAATAGGAAGAGAAATGCATGAAGACCCAGGAATACCAAACTATGGAAAAGCTGGTAGAGGAATTAAACTAGAAGCTCGGTATGACACTTGCAATAGAACCAATGGTAATCGCAGGAAAACCAGGCATTTTAGAGCTAGATGATGGGTGGACAATAATTACAGAAGATGGAAGTAATTCTGCACATTATGAAAATACAATTTTAATTACAGAAAAAGAGCCAGAGATATTGACAATTTAATAAAAACAATGTATAATATATAAGTTATTTCGGGTAAATTTTTGAAAATTTGCCAATAGGAGGTAAAATTCTTTTGAAAGAAGATGTTATAGAGGTTGAGGGAGTAGTTGTTGAGGCACTTCCAAATACAAATTTTAAAGTAGAATTAGAAAATGGACATCAGGTATTAGCTCACATTTCAGGAAAACTTAGAATGAATTATATAAAAATTCTTCCAGGAGATAAAGTAAAATTAGAGCTATCACCATATGACCTAAATAGGGGTAGAATTACTTGGAGAGCTAAATAAATCAAATGAAAATTAGCATCTTGCACGCTTTCTATCAACTTATAAAATCCTTATCGTACCTTTGTACGATTGCGGTTTTATAGTTTCAGAAAACGCACAATATACTAATTTTGATTTGATTTAATATAAATTAAATTTTAACCCAAAAACCAATTATCATGTTTTAGAGAGGTGAAAAAAATGAAAGTAAGACCATCAGTAAAACCAATATGTGACAAATGTAAAGTAATCAAGAGAAAAGGTAAAATTAGAGTTATTTGTGAAAACCCTAAACACAAACAAAGACAAGGGTAATTTAAGCTAATAATATAAATAGAGTAGCGGCTGCCAAAGAAATTTGGAAAATATCTATTTTATTTATTATATATACAATCCAAATGTTTAATTACATTTCAAATTACACTAATTAAACATATTTTTAAAATTAAGATAAAGAGGTGAAAGATTTATGGCTCGTATAGCAGGAGTAGATTTACCTAAAGAAAAAAGAGTTGAAATAGGACTTACATATGTTTATGGCATAGGAAGAACAAGTTCTAACAAAATATTAGCTGAAGCAGGTGTTAATCCAGACACAAGAGTTAAGGATTTAACAGATGAAGAAGTTAATAGTATAAGAAAGGCTATGGAAGGTTACAAAGTTGAAGGTGACTTAAGACGTGAAGTAGCACTTAACATTAAAAGACTTACAGAAATAGGATGCTTTAGGGGAATTAGACATAGAAGAGGTTTACCTGTTAGAGGACAAAGAACAAAAACAAATGCGCGTACAAGAAAAGGTCCAAGAAAATTAGTAAGCAAAAAGAAATAGGATATATTTAAGAAAAACTTCAAATAGGAAGGAGTAGAATAAAATGGCTAAAGTAGCAACAAAAAAAGTTACTAGAAGAAGAGATAGAAAAAATATTGAAAAAGGAGCTGCTCATATACATTCTAGTTTTAATAATACAATAGTTACAATAACAGATGAAAAAGGAAATG
The DNA here is from genome assembly GCA_051891435.1 of Clostridia bacterium. Lineage (GTDB taxonomy): Bacteria > Bacillota > Clostridia > TANB77 > CAG-508 > UMGS1933. The sequence continues at coordinate 26,387 of JBJFFE010000045.1, forward strand.
TTATTTCATGGGCAAGTGCTGGAGAACTAGGATTTAAGGGGTCTAGAAAAAGTACACCTTATGCTGCAGGAGAAGCAGCATTAACAGCAGCAAAAGCAGGAATGGAACATGGTTTAAAAACTGTAGCAGTTTATGTAAAAGGACCAGGTTCAGGAAGAGAAGCTGCAATAAGATCACTTCAAACAGCAGGTCTAGAAATAAGCATGATTAAAGATGTAACACCAATACCACATAATGGTTGCAGACCACCAAAAAGAAGAAGAGTATAATTTTAGAAGTGAGAAGTTAGAGGTGAGAAGTGAGATATTTAAAGCGATACTTCGAAGCTTTTCATATATATAGAAAGGAGAATAATTATGTCAAGATATAAAGACGAACAATGCCGTATTTGCCGTAGAGAAGGACAAAAATTGTTCTTAAAAGGTTCAAGATGTTATACAGATAAATGTAGTGTAACAAGAAGAAACTATGCTCCAGGTGAACATGGACAAGGAAGAAAGAAAATATCTGAATATGGAACTCAGTTAAGAGAAAAACAAAAAACAAAAGCATTTTACGGAGTAGGAGAAAAACAATTTAGAAAATACTTCGAAATGGCTGAAAATAAAAAAGGAATAACAGGTGAAAATTTACTTCAAATATTAGAAAGTAGATTAGATAATGTAGTTTATAGATTAGGATTTGGAACATCAAGAGCACAAGCTAGACAACTTGTAAACCATGGACACTTTGAAGTTAATGGTAAAAAAGTTGATATACCATCTTATTTAATAAAAGCAGGGGATGTTATAGCTGTTAGAGAAAATAAGAAAGATAATAAAATTATAAAAGAAAACCTTGAAGTAAATGCAGCAAGACCAGTTCCAGAATGGCTAGAAAAAGATGTTGAAAAAATGCAAGGAAAAGTAATAAGATTAGCATCTAGAGAAGATGTTGACATACCAGTAGAAGAACATTTAATTGTAGAGTTATATTCTAAATAGTAAATAGAAATTAGAAGTTAGAAGTTAGAAAAGTGAAAATATAAAATTTAATATCTAACTGCTAGTATCTAACATCTAATATCTAAATAGGAGGTAAAAATGATTGAATTTGAAAAGCCAAATATTGAATGCCTAGCAATAGACGATACAGAAAATTATGCAAAATTTGTATGTGAGCCATTAGAAAGAGGATATGGAATGACAATAGGAAATTCTTTAAGAAGAATACTATTATCATCGCTACCAGGTGCAGCAATTACGACTGTAAAAATTGATGGTGTGGCACATGAATTTTCAACAATTCCAAATGTAGTAGAGGATGTACCAGAAATTATTGTTAATTTAAAGAGTGTTAGACTAAAAATGCTTGATAATCAAGAAAAAACAATATCTATTGACTTTAAAGGCGAAGGCGAAGTAAAAGCAGGCGATATAATTACAGACTCATCTATAGAAATATTAAATCCTGACTTACATATAGCAACAGTTGCTGAAGGTGGACATTTACATATGGAAATGACAGTTGATAAAGGAAGAGGATATAATGTTGCTGAAAAAAATAAAGATTTAAGCAAAGCAATAGATGTTCTACCAATAGATTCTATATTTACACCAGTAAAAAAAGTTAATTACTCAGTACAAAATACTAGAGTAGGACAAATGGTAGATTTCGATAAACTAACAATAGAAGTTTGGACAGATGGAAGCTTAAAGGCACACGAAGCATTAAGCTTAGCTGCTAAAGTTATGACAGGACATTTAGAACTATTTATTGATTTATCAGAAACAGCTAAAAATACTAAAGTGATGATAGAAAAAGAAGAATCTAAGAAAGAAAAAGTATTAGAAATGCTTATTGAAGAATTAGAATTATCTGTAAGATCATATAACTGTTTAAAAAGAGCAGGAATAACAACTGTAGAAGACTTAGCTAACAAGACAGAAGCTGATATGATGAAAGTAAGAAATCTAGGTAAAAAGTCATTAGATGAAGTAACTAACAAGTTACATGCACTTGGTTTAGATTTCGTTCACGAGGAAGAATAATTAAAAAAGGAGGAAAATAAATTGGCTAAAGATAGAAAACTAGGAAGACCAACAGACCAAAGAATGGCAATGCTAAAAAATCTAACTACTGATTTATTAGTTCATGAAAGAATTGAAACTACAGAAGCTAGAGCAAAAGAAGTTAGAAGTATAGCAGAAAACTTAATAGCTTTAGGTATAAAAGAAAAAGATAACTTTGAAACAGTAGAAGTTAAGGTAGTAAAAGCTAAATTAGATAGCAAGGGTAACAAAGAAATGGAAAAAGTTACAAGCAAAAACGGAAAAGAATATCTAAGAGTAGTTAAAGAAGAAAAAATGGAGAAAAGACAAAAAGATAAGCCATCTAGATTAAATGCTAGAAGAAAAATGATGGCAAAAACAAACAAAGTAAAAGACAACAAAGGTAACAATATTGATATACCAGCAAAATTATTTGGAGAATTAGCAACAAGATATGCAGATAGAGTTGGCGGATATACAAGAATAGTTAAAGTTGGACCAAGAAGAGGAGATAATGCTGAAAAAGTTATTATTGAATTAGTTTAATAGAAGTTAGAGGTTAGAGTTTAGAAGTTAGAACAATCTAAAACTAAATTAGAACCTATATTATAGGAGGGAATTAAAATGGCAAAATGTGAAATTTGTGATAAATCTGTAAGCTATGGAAACAAACTAAGTATTACTCGTTCTCATATAAGTAAAAGAACATCAAGAACTTGGAAACCAAACTTAAGAACTGTAAAAGTAATGGTTGATGGACAGCCAAAAAAAATACAAGTTTGTGCAAAATGCTTACGCTCAGGAAAAGTGCAAAAAGCATAAAATATAAAAAAATAGGTGTTATACCTATTTTTTTTGTATAAAAATGTAGGGCCATTTTCAATGCCCCACAAATTCTATGTAATGTATTACTTTACACGAAAAATAAATTTAACAATGCCCCTTAAAAATTTAGGTACTTTTTTTACAACAATAGTCATATATCAACACACTCCTTTAAAACATTTCAGCAACAAAGCCAAGCTATACCAATGGCTACGATTGCAAGACCAATAATAAATAGCCAGCCATAGAAGGGAAGTAAAATAACCAAAAGAACACCTATACCAAAACCTATTAAACAAACGGCAAGAGTTTTCTTTATTAGACGAAACAAATTTAAAACCTCCTTCTACTTATACTTTAGATAAATTCTTATTAATATTATATGAATTTTACATAAAAACGTGAAAATAAAAACGCATAAATAATAATTTATGTAATTAATTTATTCATGTAGAGTAGCGCGAAGGGTGCTTATATATTTTAAAAGTGAGTTGTTCCGTGGGGACCGCCGTGGGCTGTTAAAGGCGAAGCCTTGTTACAGCGCCGGTGGGAAGCAACGAACGACTTAAAATATATAAGCACCCTGGGAGCGGATTATTAAGAAAAGTTACACAAATTATTATTCATCAATATATTGAAAAAAAGTTATCTATAATATAAAATAAAAGAAAGAATGGAGAATGTTATGAAAAAAGAAGAAGTAATAAAAATAATAGAAATATTAAAAGCCACATATCCAGATGCTACATGTAGTTTAGATTTTAAAACTCCATTTGAACTTGGAATAGCAGTAATGCTATCTGCACAATGTACAGATGAAAGAGTAAACAAAATAACACCAATACTGTTTGAAAAATATAAGAAACCAGAAGATTATATGAAAGCAAGTTTAGAGGAGATAGAAGAAATTATTAAACCATGTGGTTTTTATAAAAACAAAGCAAAAAATGTTTTGGGATATGCTAAAATGATAGTAGAAAAATATAATGGAAAAATGCCAGAGAAAATGGAAGAATTGATAGAACTACCAGGAATTGGCAGAAAAAGTGCAAATGTTATAATGTTAGAAGCATTTAATAACCCGCAAGGAATAGCAGTAGATACACATGCAAAAAGAATTACAAATAGAATAGGAATATCAAAAGAAAAAGAACCTTTAAAAGTAGAACAGGACCTAATAAAAATTATTCCAAAAGAATATTTCAAAGATGTAAATCATTTGTTAGTGTGGCATGGAAGGAAAACATGTGATGCGAGAAAACCAAAATGTGAAATTTGTCCAGTAAAAGAATATTGCGAATTTTGTCGAAAGATTTTAAATTAAAAACACTTGTTATTTTGCCAAAAATAATATATAGTAATTGTTATAGGAAATAAGAATAAGCAGATGTGGTTTGCCTCCTACATAAGAGGAGGTGAGGCATATGGTAGAACAAAGCTTACTACTAATAATATATTTACTTTTTGCTGGTTTAGTATCAGTAACTATCATTGCTGTTGCCTTAATTATAGCAATTGCAGTAATTTTGAGCAAAAGCAAATAACCAATAAAAAAACACATCTGTAATTTGACGGTTGTAGATGTGTTTTTCATATTTCAATCGGCAAACCACGTTTGTGGTTTCTCTATTTCCTATAACTATTATAACATACATTTTCTTTTTGTCAATGTTTTTTAGGAGTTTTATGTTCGAAAAAATTTTAAATCTTATTTTCCCAAATGTTTGTGGATTTTGTAATAAAATAAATAAACACAGCTTGTGCAAAGCCTGTGAATTAAGTTTAGCAAAATACGAGATGAATGTTATTAAAAATTATAAAGAAGAAAAAAGTAAGTATTTTGACTATCTTTTTTGCACTTTAAAATATGAAAACTTTGTAAGAGAAAAAATTATATCTTATAAATTTAATGAAAATGCTTATTTATATAAAACTTTTGTAAAAATTATAATAAAAAATGAAAAAATATATAGATTTTTAAAAAGTTATGATATAATACTTGCAGTTCCAATGTACAAAACTAAACAATCCGTAAGAGGATATAATCAATGTGAACTAATTGCAAAGGAATTATCTAAAGAGTTAAATGTTAATTTTGAGAAAAATAATTTAATAAAAATAAAAGATACAAAAACACAAAGTACATTAAGTAAAAATCAGAGAAAAGAAAACATAAAAGGAGCTTTTCAAATAAACAATGAGGCAAGAATAAAAAATAAAAAAATCATTTTAATAGATGATATTTACACAACTGGAAGTACGGTAAATGAATGTAGCAGAATACTAAAAAAATCAGGAGCAAAGGAAATAATAGTAGTTACAATTGCAAAAGATTAATTCTTAAAAAATAGATTTAAGGAGGAACAAAAGTGGAGGATTTAGTAGAAAGTATATTAGATTATGTACGAGCAGATTATACAGATTATGCAATAATGATTAATGGTGAGTGGGGTAGTGGAAAAACTTATTTCTGGAACAATAAAGTAAAAAATAAAATTGAGTCATTAAAAATTAATGGCAAGAAATATACAACCATATATATGTCTTTATACGGAATTTCAAATTTGGAAGAGATAAGTAAAAAAATATTTATAGAAACAACTCAGCTAATGGATAAGAACATGAAAAAATATATGAATTCTACTGGGCAATCTACAATACCAGAATACGCAAAAACTGGTTTAGATATGGCTAATCTTTTTGGAGTGACCCAAAATGGGGATAAAATGGACTATGGCAAATTTTTCTCTACAGATGATAAAATTTTATGTTTTGACGATTTAGAGAGGGCAAATGTTGATGTTATAGATATTTTAGGATATATTAATAACTTTGTTGAACATGACCATATAAAAACAATTATTATTTGTAATGAAAAAGAACTAGCAACAAAACTAAAAAACAGCAATTTAGAGATGAAAACTTTTATTGCAACATATATATTAGATAAAGAAGGCGATTTAACAAAAACAGACTTACCAATGGTAGAAAAAATAAGAGATAAAATAGAGTATGTTTTTGATAAAGCAAATGACTATGAAAGAATAAAAGAAAAGCTAATAGGAGAAACCTTTGAGTATCAGCCAGAATTCAATTATATTATTAATGGAATATTAATGAGATATGAAAATGATGGAGAACTTATTAGATTTTTAAGAGAAAATACAGCATATATAATTAGTACATTTAACAAAAGTGGTACGAGAAATTTAAGAATTTTAAAACATGCTTTAAATGATTTTAAAAAAATCTTTGAAATGGTAAATAAGTATTATCCAAATACAAATTACAGAGTTTTACAAACAATGCTAATATTTACAATAGCAGTTTCATTTGAGATTAAAGCAGGAAAAATAACAAAAGAAAAATTTATAAATATACAAGATAATGAAGAGTATAAGGCAATGTTAGTATCTTCAAGAGTGCTAATGGACAATAGACAATTTTATATAAAAGAATTTGATAATAATTACTATTATAATTTCAAGGTAGAATATAGATTCTTTAAATTCATAGAAATATATGTAAGAACAAGAATTTTTGATATGAAGATATTTAAAAAGGATATGGAAGTAATTATAAATACAGTAGATAGAGAAAAACTTCCAAGTTATAAGAGATTACTTACTGAGGAATATTGGAAGATACCAGATGATCAATTCCCAGCAGTAATAGAAGATGTAATAGAAAATGTTAAACAAGGTAAAATTGATTTATTAGATACTGTAAAATTATTTATCTATTTTACATATTTTATAAAAAAAGGTCTAGTTGAATATGATATTCAAAACATAAAAAGTATTTTTTGCGAAGGGATGAATAAGGCGTCACTAACTGCAAAATATTGTGAAAATGCAGATGAAGAATTGCAAGAATTAACATTAGGAGAAAAAAGTTTAGAAATAGATGAGGTTATAGAACATTTTAATAATATTAATATAATGTTAAAAGACAAAATGTATACAGAAAAAGCAGAAAAAATATTTAAATATATACCAATGAAAATGGAGAAATTTTATGAGGAATTTGATAAAGAATGCATGAATAATCCTATATTTAAATATTATGATCCATATCAATTTTTCCAAAGACTATCATGTGCAAGCAATGAAGACATAGTTGCTATAAAAGAAAAATTATTAGAAAGAGCAAAGAAGTATACAAAAGAAATAGAACCAGAGCTTAAAAATATAATACAACTAAAAAATATAATTGATGAATATGTAAAAGGTAAAAACATAAGTATAAAAATAACATTACTGGGAGAATTTGCAAAAGAACTAGGAGTTATAATATCTAGATATGATAACAAATTAGAGGAAAATATATAAAGATGTTTTTTGTTCTTAAAAGAAATTTAATTTACAGCAAGTTACTAGCCAAACGCAGGGGTTTCATTTTTCATTTTTAGGAGAATCTGAGTAGGGATTACTTAGAGGTGCCTAAAAAGGAAAAATCAAACCACGACGAGATTTGGCGAACTTGAAAGTAGAGTAGGAGGAAGTTATGGAAGAATTGAAACTAAATTATTATTTTAAAGAAATGGAAAAATTCACATTTAAAGAAATCTTTGAAGGTTGTACATACCCATGGGAAGCATTAGCACAAATAAACGATTTTTTAAAAGAAAAAATTGTAGATAAAGATATAAAAATAAACAAAGCAGAAGTGGGAGAATTTGTTTCGATTTCAGGAAATTATTTTATAGATGAGGGAACAAAAATATATGCAAATGCAGTAATACAAGGACCTGTAATGATTGGAAAAAATGTAGAAATTCAATCTGGAGCACTAATAAGACCAGGCTCAATTATAGGAGACAATTGTGTAGTAGGTCACGCAAGTGAAATAAAGCACTCAATAATGCAAAATAAATCTAAAGTAGCAAGTTTAGCCTTTTGTGGAGATACAATACTTGGAAAGAGTACTAGGATAGGAAGCGGAATTATACTTGCAAATAGAAGATTCGACCAAAAAAATATTACTGTAAAAATAAATGGAGAAAAATATGACGTAGGAACAGACTTCTTTGGAGCAGTAATAGGAGATAGTACAAGGTTAGGAGCAAACTCTACAACAGTTCCAGGAACGTTTATAGGACCATATACATGGATATTACCAACAGTACAAGTAAGAGGCTTTGTACCAGCAGAAAAAAGAGTATTCCCATTAGCTGAATATAAGATTACAGACAATCCAAAAGTGGAATTAAAGTAATATGAAAGACCCGAAAAAATAAAAAATTTTCGGGTCTTTTTTGCAATTTATACAACTAAAATTTTTAAATTGAATAAATGGCATAGATTGGTAAATAATTAGTATAAGTAAATAAAAATTACATATTTTATAATGAAGGGTGGTTTTAATGACATATAAATTTACCAATAGAGCTAAAGAAGCAATAGAAATTGCTAATGATTTAGCAATAGAATTAGGCCATAATTATGTTGGAACAGAACACTTGCTATATGGTTTAGCAAGAGAAGGAACAAGTATAGCAAGTAAAGTTCTAGAAAAGTATTTAGTAACTCCAAAAGCTATTATACAAAAAATAAGAGAATTAATAGGGGAAGGAAATAAAAGCATTATATCTATAATAGGCTTAACACCTAGAACGAAACGAATAATTGAAAACGCATTTAAAGAAGCTAAGAGGCAGGATTCTGAGTATATAGGAACAGAGCATCTTCTTATAGGGATAATTAAAGAAGGAGAAAGTGTTGCCATAAAAATAATGATGGACTTAGGCGTAGATTTTCAAAAAATGTATAATGACATTTTTGATATTTTAGATAAATCTGACACTTCAAAAACAAATAATCAAAAAAATAAAAATAACAAAGAACAAATGACTTTAAATCAATTTGGAATGAATCTAACAGAATCAGCAGAAGAAGGACATTTAGATCCGGTAATAGGAAGAGAAAAAGAAATTACTAGAGTAATACAAATTTTATCTAGAAGAACGAAAAATAATCCTTGCCTAATAGGAGAACCAGGCGTAGGAAAAACAGCAATAGTAGAAGGATTAGCTCAAAACATTGCCACTGGAAATGTACCAGATACTTTAAAAAATAAAAAAGTTTATACATTAGATATTTCTGGAATGGTTGCAGGAGCTAAATATAGAGGAGATTTCGAAGATAGAATAAAAAAATGTCTGAAAGAAGTAAAAAAATCAGGGGATATAATACTGTTTATAGATGAGGTTCATTCTATAGTGGGGGCAGGAGCGGCAGAAGGAGCAATAGATGCTGCCAATATTTTGAAGCCACTTTTAGCAAGAGGTGAAATTCAGCTTATAGGTGCAACCACTATAAATGAGTATAGAAAATATATTGAAAAAGATACTGCATTAGAAAGAAGATTTCAAACTGTTATGGTAGATGAACCAACTATTCCAGATACAATAAAAATTATATATGGGCTTAGAGATAAGTATGAGGCTCACCATAATGTGAAAATAACGGATGAGGCAATAGAAGCAGCAGTAAATTTATCTAATAGATTTATACATGATAGATTTCTGCCAGATAAAGCAATAGATTTAATTGATGAAGCTGCATCTAAAGTAAAAATAGAGTTATATACAGAGCCAAACATAATAAAAAAGCAAGAAGATAAAGTATTAGAGGTCTCAAAAGAAAAAGAAGAAGCTGTTAGAATGCAAGATTTTGAAAAAGCAGCAAAATTAAGAGACATAGAAAAACAAGAAAAAGAAAAGCTGAAAGAGCAAAAACAGAATTGGGAATCTGAAAATAATAAAACAATTACAACCATTACAAAAGCAGACATAGCAGACATCATCTCTGTTCACACAGGAATACCTGTAAAAGAAATTAGCAAAACAGAAAACGAAAAATTAAAAAATTTAGAAATAAATTTATCTAAACAAGTAGTTGGGCAAAAGGAAGCAGTAGAAGCTGTTAGTAAAGCAATAAAAAGAGCTAGACTTGGGCTTAAAGACCCTAACAGACCAATAGGTTCATTTTTATTCTTAGGACCAACAGGAGTGGGAAAAACAAAACTTTCAAAAGCTTTAGCACAAAATCTATTTGGTGACGAAAATGCCATGATTAGAGTAGATATGTCTGAATTTATGGAGGCACATACAACATCAAAATTTATAGGATCTCCGCCAGGATATGTTGGGTATGAAGAACAAGGCGGATTGACAGAAAAAGTAAGAAGAAAGCCATATTCATTGATTCTTTTTGATGAAATAGAAAAAGCCCACCCAGATGTATTAAACTTATTATTACAAATACTAGAAGATGGAATATTAACAGATTCCCATGGAAGAACAGTAGACTTTAAAAATACTGTCATTATAATGACCTCAAATATTGGGGCTAGATTAATAACAGACAAAAAAAAATTAGGATTTAAAAACGAAGATAAGAAGTCAGAAAACAATGAGATGAATAAAGATGTAATGGCAGAATTAAAAAGACAATTAAAACCAGAATTTATAAATAGAATAGATGAAATAATTATTTTCAACAAATTAGAAAAAGAAGAATTAAAACAAATAGTAGACTTAATGATTGAGGAAACATTAGAAAGATTAGAAAAGCAAAATATAGATTTAAAAGTTAATGATGAAGTAAAAGATTTAATAATAAATAAAGGCACAGATTATGCTTATGGAGCAAGACCATTAAGACGTGCTCTGCAAAATATTTTAGAAGACAAAATTGCAGAAGAAATGCTAGATGGAAATCTTCAAGAAGGAGACAAGGCAGAAATGGTATTGCAGGATAATAAAATAAGAATAAATAAAAGTTAATTGATTCTATAAATTGTAATTTAGAGAGGAAATGTTTATTGTAAATGTTGTAGGGGTCGCCGTCCTCGGCGACCCGTAATAATGATTATTCACATATTTTCGGGTCGCCCAAGAGTGCGACCCCTACACCTTCTAAAATAAAATTCCTCTACAAATACAATTTATCTAATTAAATAAATTTTTCTACATATTCCCAAGTTTTATCTACATATATTTTCTTTTCAGAGGAAAATGGTAAAAAAACTAAATCTTTTAAAGGATTTAATGAATTTTGTAAATCTGCAACAGTTGCCTCTACTTTTGTAGGGGCTATTTTGTCTGCCTTATTTGCTATAACTAGACAAGGAAAGCCATTGTCTATAATGTACTTATACATTAATCTGTCATTTTCAGTTGGTTCATGTCTTATATCAATTAAAAATATGACTAAAGCAATTTCTTTTCTAGATTTCAAGTAATCTTCAATAAAAATACCAGATTTAACTTGCTCTTCTTTAGACATTTTGCTAAAACCATACCCAGGTAAATCAACAAAATAAAAATTATTATCAATATTATAAAAATTAATTTGACGGGTTTTACCGAGGAACACTACTAGTTCTAGCAAGTGATTTCCTTCCAAGCATAGTGTTTATAAAAGAAGACTTACCAACATTAGACTTACCAACTAAAACAATTTCAGGTAACCCCTTATTTGGATATTGTTTCCTGCTAACAGCAGAAATTTCAAATTGAGGATTTCTAATAAGCATTTTAACCTCCCATTAAAATCATTAAGGCGTAATTTTGTCTATTCCACCCATATAAGGTTGTAAAACCATTGGAATATTAATACTTCCATCTGCATTATAATTATTTTCTAAGAAAGCAATCAGCATACGAGGAGGAGCAACAACAGTATTGTTTAAAGTATGTGGATAATAATTGCCTTTTTCTCCTTTAACTCGAATTCCCAATCTTCTACTTTGAGCATCTGTTAAATTAGAGCAACTTCCAACCTCAAAATATTTTTTCTGTCTTGGACTCCAAGCTTCAACATCACAGCTTTTTGCCTTTAAATCTGCTAAATCTCCACTACAACATTCCAAAGTCCTAACTGGAATATCTAAGCTTCTAAATAGCTCGACAGTATATTTCCACATTTTATTATACCAATCATAACTTTCTTCTGGCTCACAAACCACTATCATTTCTTGCTTTTCAAATTGATGAATTCTATAAACACCTCTTTCTTCAATACCATGGGCACCTTTTTCTTTTCTAAAACAAGGAGAATAAGATGTCATTGTATAAGGAAGGTTATCTTTTTTCAAAATTTGATCCTTAAATTTACCAATCATAGAATGCTCACTAGTACCAACTAAATATAAGTCTTCGCCTTCAATTTTGTACATCATAGCATCCATTTCTTCAAAACTCATAACTCCTGTCACAACATCGCTTCTAATCATAAAAGGTGGTATACAGTATGTAAAACCTTTATTAATCATAAAATCTCTAGCATAAGTAATAACAGCTGAATGTAATCTTGCAATATCACCAGTTAAATAATAAAAACCATTACCAGCAACACGACGAGCAGAATCTAAATCTATACCAGAAAACTTTTCCATAATATCTGTGTGATAAGGAATTTCATAGCTTGGAATAACGGGTTCACCAAATTTTTCGATCTCAACGTTTTCACTATCATCTTTACCAACAGGCACAGAACTATCAATAATGTTTGGTATTTTCATTAATCTTTCTTTTAATTCAGCTGAATATTGCTCTTCTAATTTTTCATTATCAAGTAGCTCTTGGTTAATTTTAGAAACTTGAGTTTTAATTTCTTCGGCTTCCTCTTTCTTGCCTTCCCTCATAAGAGCACCAATTTGGTTACTTAAACTATTTCTAGAGCTTCTAAGTTCATCACCACGGAACTTAACTTCACGACTTTTTTTATCAAGTTCTAGAACTTCATCTACTAAACTAAGTTTATGGTCTTGAAATTTCTTTTTAATATTTTCCTTCACAATATCGGGATTATCTCTAACAAATTTAATATCTAACATAATATAAAAACCCCCATTCGAGCATAATGCTTTATAAAATATTTTTTTAAAAACCCCAATAAATGCGAGAATGAAAGGGGTTTTTATTTGCCGATTTGAGTTCCCGAACGAAGAGAGGAAATCTCAAAGGCAATAGCGATAGTAGCGTTATTGTGAAAAATTTATTTTTCACAATAATTCTCTCCTTTAAACTTATAATATTTTACTACAAAATACTGTAATATGCAAGGAAAGGGGTAGATAAATTGTAATTTACTTAAATTTCCTAAAATCTATTGAAAAATAGCATATAAAAGAGGTATAATATACGTGTTTTTAAGGAGGACAAGTTATGCAAAACATAGATTTAAAAAACACATACTTAAAATTTTTTGAAGAAAAAGGGCACAAGATTATACCTAGTGCGCCAATTATACCAGAAAATGACCCAACATGTTTATTTAACACAGCTGGAATGCAACCATTAGTACCATATCTAAAAGGAGAACCACATCCAGAAGGAAAAAGACTTACAGATGTTCAAAAGTGTTTCAGAACAAATGACTTAGATTCAATAGGAGATAATACTCATCACACTTTTTTTGAAATGCTAGGAAACTGGTCTTTAGGAGATTATTTTAAAAAAGAATCTATTACTTGGAGTTTTGAATTATTAACTAAAAGGCTAAATATTCCAGTAGAAAAATTGGCAGTTACAGTTTTTAAAGGAAATAGCATTGTGCCAGCAGATAATGAATCGGCTGAAATTTGGAAGTCTTTAGGAATAAATAAAAATAAAATAGCATTTTTAGGAGAAGAAAATAACTGGTGGCCTAATATGGAATCTACAGGACCATGTGGACCAGATACAGAAATTTTTTATTGGAGAGGTAGCGAAAATGTTCCAGAAAAATTTGACCCTGAAGATGAAACTTGGGTAGAAATTTGGAACAATGTGTTTATGCAATATAACCATGAAGCAGATGGAACTTTTAAACCATTAGCACATAAAAACGTTGATACTGGCTTAGGAGTAGAAAGAGTTACTGCTATTTTAGAAGGTCAAACAGATAATTATAAGTCATCTGTTTGGAAAGATGTTATAGAAAAAATAGAAGAAATTTCTGGCAAATCATATGATGATGAAAGATACACTAAAGCAATGAGAATTATTGCAGATCATATGAGAGCAGTTGTAGTAATTAGTGGCGATGACTCAGGAATTAAACCTTCAAATACAGACCAAGGTTATATCTTAAGAAGATTAATTAGAAGAATTATTAGATATGCTAAAAATCTAGATATAGATATAAATAGCTCTTGGGAAAAGGAAATTGCAAACTTAATAATAGACCAATATGCACCATATTATGCTGAGCTAGAACGTAATAGACAAGTAATTTTAGATGTACTAGAAAATGAGAAAGTAAAATTTAATAGAACTTTAGAAAAAGGCTTAAGAGAATTTGAAAAAATAGTATCTCATTTAGAAGGAAATTTAATAGATAAAGAAAATAGCTTTAAATTATATGATACTTATGGCTTTCCAATTGAATTAACAGTTGAACTTGCAAAAGAGAGAAACTTAGAAGTGGACACAAAGGGCTTTGAAGAAAAATTTGCAGAGCACCAAGCAAAATCAAGAGAAGGAGCAACAGGAAAATTTAAAGGAGGACTTGCATCAACAGGAGAAATGGAAACGAAATACCATACAGCAACACACCTTTTAAATGCTGCATTAAAACGAGTGCTAGGGCCTCACGTACATCAAAAAGGAAGTAATATAACAGCAGAAAGAATGAGATTTGACTTTTCACATGATGCGAAAATGACAGATGAGGAAAAACAAAAAGTAGAGAAACTAGTAAATGAATATATAAAAATGGCAATACCAGTAGAAAGATTAGAAATGAAAAAAGAAGATGCACTAAAACTTGGAGCAGAAGCAATGTTTATTGAAAAATATGGAGATGTAGTTAGTGTATATAAAATTGGAGATGTTTCTATGGAACTTTGTGGAGGACCTCATGTAAGTAATACATCAGAGCTTGGAACATTTAAAATCAAAAAAGAAGAATCATCATCAGCAGGAGTAAGACGTATAAAAGCGGTATTACAATAATAATTGCCAAAATGAAGTATAGACTAGCTTAAGGAGACTATATCTAATAGCAATAAACAAAAAGGAGATAAAAATATGTCAAGAGAAGATTATGAAGCAGTAATAGGTCTTGAAGTCCATGCAGAGCTTGCAACAAAAACAAAAATATTTTGTTCGTGTCCAACCGACTTTGGAGGTAAACCTAATACTCATGTTTGCCCTGTATGTATGGCAATGCCAGGAGCACTTCCAGTGCTAAATAAAAAAGTAGTAGAATATGCAGTAAAAGCAGGACTTGCAACAAAGTGTGAAATTGCAAAAATAAGTAAAAATGATAGAAAAAATTATTTCTATCCAGATTTACCAAAATCATACCAAATATCACAATTTGATAGACCACTATGTGTAAATGGAGAAGTAGAAATTGAAACAGAAGAAGGTACAAAAAAAATAGGAATTACAAGAATTCATATAGAAGAAGATGCGGGGAAATTAAACCATGATGATTATGGAAGAAATTCATTAGTAGATTTAAATAGAGCAGGAGTTCCTCTAATTGAAATTGTATCAGAACCAGATTTAAGGTCAAGTAAAGAAGCAGATACATATCTTAAAAAATTAAAATCTATTTTACAATATATAGAAGTATCAGATTGTAAAATGGAGGAGGGGTCTTTTAGAGCAGACGTAAATGTATCTGTACACAAAAAAGGTGAGCCTTTTGGAACAAGAACAGAAATGAAAAATATGAGTTCATTTAGGTCAATATCAAGAGCAATAGATTATGAAATAGAAAGACAAATAGATGTAATAGAAAAAGGGGGAACAATAGACCAAGAAACATTAAGATGGGACGAGGTATCTGGAAAAACATTTACAATGAGAAGTAAGGAAAACGCACAAGATTACAGATATTTTCCAGAGCCAGATTTAGGAATAATAGAAATATCAGATGAATGGAAAGAAAAAATAAGAAAAAGCCTGCCAGAAATGCCAGAAGAAAGAAAAGAAAGATATATGAAGGAATTAAAACTTCCAGAATACGATAGTAACATAATAGTATCTTCAAAATATTTATCAGACTTTTTTGAAGAGGCAAGCAAAGTATGTAACAATCCAAAAGCTGTAAGTAACTGGATTATGACAGATATAATTAGAGTACAAAATGAAGAAGATATAGAACAAATGCCATTTACAGCGGAAGAATTAGGGAAACTAATTATTTTAATAGACAAAGGAACAATAAGTAGTAGTATTGCAAAAAAAGTATTTGAAGAATTACTAGAAAATCCTCGTGACCCAGAAGAAATAATAAAAGAAAAAGGTTGGATACAAATATCTGATGAAGGAGCAATAAAAGAAGTAGTAAATAAAATACTAGAAACAAATCCGGGGTCAATAGCAGACTACAAAGCAGGAAAAGATAGAGCATTAGGATTTCTAGTAGGACAAGCAATGAAAGAAACAAAAGGAAAAGCAAATCCACAATTATTAAATAAATTATTTTTAGAAGAATTGAAAAAATAAGCTTGACAAGAATTAAATTCTATGTTAACATAATAACACAGCACATATTGTGCTAGTTTTCGAAAAGGAGAAAAAACTTATGAGCAAAGGCGAACGTGGCGGACATGGACCGTCTGGTAGTTCCAAAGGAGGAACCGTCAAGGGTGGCGACCCCAAGGGTGGTAACCCCAAAGGCAAATAAGTCTCCAACGTGGGGCACAGGTATACCTGTGCCTCTTTATATTATTTCTCAAGGATTTTATTTATTGCAAATCCACATATAAAAAAAGCAACAACACAAGTTAAGCTTAATCTAAATAAAAGTAATCCACATAAATATGTAACATGTGAAATAGGATATGTACTATATAAAGTAAGAACATAAACTGAAAATAAAGCAACTATTAAAGAAATTCTAAAACCGCTTAAACATAACGGTAGCAATTTTTTTATCTATATTTTTTACATCATTAAAAAAAGTTTTTATCATTTGTAATACCTCCTATATAAAATAGTAACATAATTATACATATAAAATCAAAGGTAATTGTTGGTAAATTAGATAAATTGTAATTTGTATGACACTACTTCTCAGCCTACCTTTTGTATGATTTTTTTAAAAGGTCAAACTCTCCAAGGCATACGCGGGTATTCCCCCGCCTCAAAGGGCTGTCGAGATTTGACTTTTAAAAAAATATACAAAACGGCTGAGGTTGTATATACA
>JBJFFE010000046.1:0-1851 GCA_051891435.1 Clostridia bacterium
AATTTAAATTCTATTTATCAAAGAAATATGAGCATTTAATAATGCATGTAAATTTCAAACTGGGGCTATATTCATCGGGTTTAATATCAATAATTCTTAATAAAAATTTACAAGACTCTTTTAGAGAATTTGTAGCAGAACAATTAAGGATCATAATAAAAAAATATGGTTCAGTTACATTAAAAATGGATAACAGTATGCTAAGTGTTTGTGATGATTTAGACCAATACATTTCTGAAATAAAAGAGGCTGTTTTAGAAAAAGAAAATAGAAGAATTTATGAAAAAAAGCTTTTGAAGGAAAAAGAAGGAGTGGACTCTGGAATTGTAGTATATGTTACACAAAGCGTTGATTTAATAAGATTATTGGAACTAAAAACAAAACAAAATGGATATATTGTAATTAGCATATTTAATGAAATTAAAACCGAGGAGGGGATGGATAAGCTAATTAGTAGTGGTTATATACCTTTTATTCCAATATTGCATAAGGACATGGCGGTTATTAAGGAGGATGATTTAAAGACATTTAAGGCATTTTGCGCTACTTTAGTACCAACATTGAGAAGAGAGGTAGAAAATTTATATGCACAGACTCAAGGAAGTTATAATTTCGATTTCTTAACAGAACTACAGCGACATTTTAATCGAAAAAGTGCGTATTCAGTATTATATGATGCCATAATTAATTATATTGGATATACTACTAACAGTATTATTAAAATGGATGGAAAAGATAATGACTATAAATTGTTGTTGTCAGTAATGTTATGGGCAGAGCAAAAAGTTAGGACAAATTATACCCGAGATGAAAGACTTTTAGAAACCATATTGATTCAATTAGAGAATCAAAAAGATAAAAATGTATCGATTTTGGTGTATTATTGTATGCTTATTTTATACGTATTTGATGCGTCATTAAATATTAAAATTATTGAGGCGCATCGAGAAAATATTAGAAACATATTTAAATTTTCTAAAAATCTGTTCATTAAAATAATCTTTGCAAATATTTTGGAACAGTGGAATACATTAGAGTTCAGAAAAGAATTAAATGAGATATTTGTAGGTAATGATATTTCCTTATATTATCAAACGTTATATCAAAATGCATTCAATAATTTTGGTGAAGACCATGATAGTATTATTTATAAATACTGCAAGAACAAAGACCTCACACCAAATGAAATAAATTATTTACCTTCTTTAATAAATGAGTGTGTATCTTTATTAAAGCTGACTAAGCCATATGATGAGAAAGAAGATGAGTTAGTTGCGTTGGAAAATGATTTGAAAAAACATTATAATACAAATGATTTTGGATTTGAATTCAGGCAAAAATGTGAAGAGTTAAGGAAGCGTGTGAAAAAACGTTTTGTTGTTTTAAATGTTACAAATATAAGGGCAGACTTTAAAAATTTTATAATAAAGCGTATTTGGCAAGGAGCTAAATTGAAAAATACAGATGTATTTTTGCCTGTGGAAAATGAAGATTTTATTATATGCAATGATAGCAATATTCCAAGACAAATGAAAAAATTAGTATTTCCAGATGATTATTATGTTATTGATGAGTTGATCTTTCTGTTTTTAGATGCAGTAAAGTATTCTCATAATATAAATATTACTAATGCAAGTAATCAAGACAAGCAAAGCATTGTGTGGATTAAATGCTATGTGGAAGATGGATGTATAGTTATTAAGTTTTTCAACCATTTATCAGAAAAATTTGATGATGTTATGGAGAGTATTCGCAGTAAAAAAAGAGTTGGGAAAACGCATTTGGAAAAATTTAATATTGCTGTCTCATATGAAGAAGATCCAGAAGAAGTACAAGTTATTGGTGAGAAAG
>JBJFFE010000047.1:0-9266 GCA_051891435.1 Clostridia bacterium
TATATATTTTAAAAGTGAGTTGTTCCGTGGGGACCGCCGTGGGCTGTTAAAGGCGCAAGCCTTGTTACAGCACCGGTGGGAAGCAACGAACGACTTAAAATATATAACACCCTGGGAGCGGATTATTAAAACAGCTCTACAAATTACAATTTAACAAAGGGCATAGAAAATTTTTGTCATTTTATGTCGATGAAAAGTTCTTTACTTTCTGAAAAAAATGTATTAGTATAAAAATATCTTTAATTTCTATTTTTGATAGTGATATCTAAAATAATTTTTAATTCAAAAAAGGTCTTATCTTAATAAATTTCCTAAAAACAAAAATTAATTATTGAAAAAAAGACAAGAAAATGTTATACTAAAGGAGGTGAATTAATGCCATTAATATCACAATTCTATGGTATATTAATATGTATATAATAATGATGGTGAAATATTAAAAATAAAAGGACTGGAGTGATAAAAATGAGACCAAGAGCAGTAGCTGTAAAACCTTTAGAAAACTATGTTTTAAAAATAACATTTGAAAATGGAGAAGAAAAACAATTTGATGTAAAACCATATATGAAACACAAAGCTTTTGAAAAATTAAGAAATATAGATATGTTTAATACTGTAAAAATATCTGGCCTTTCAATATCATGGGCGAATGGAGCTGACATTTGTCCAGATGAATTATATTTCAACAGCATTTAATATTTTATAATAAGAAATTTTTGTCATTTTATGTCGATGAAAAGTTCTTTACTTTTTGGAAGAAATGTATTAATATAATTATGTCTTTTAATTGCTAATTTTAGCAATATCCAAAAAATTTAAATCGGAAAATTTTTTATATCTAAACAAATTTCCAAACAAATTACAAACATTTATAAGAAAGAGGTGATATTTAACTGATAAAACACTTAAAATTAAAAATTAAATTAGAGGCTTTGCTTATAACTTTTGTAATAATTATAAGTGTATGCTTATTAAAAAACAATAAAACTCAAGCCTTATTTATTCCTAAAAATAATAATGAAAAAAGTTTATGTAATATAAATGAAAAAATATTATTTGAAAGTGATAGTTGGAGACTAGAAATACCTAAGATAAATTTATCTGCTAGTATTAATTCTGGAACTAGCGAAGAAGTAATGAATAAATATATAGGACACTTTGATAATACAAGTTTATGGAATGGAAATGTAGGACTTGCAGCACATAATAGAGGATATCCGGTAAATTATTTTGGAAGACTTAAAGAATTACAAATAGGAGATGAAATAAAATATACAACTGTATATGGAACCAAAACTTATAAAGTAACAATTTCAACAATTATAAAAGATACAGATTGGACATATTTAGAAGAAACTAAGGATAATAGAATAACACTAATAACTTGTGTAGAAAATCAGCCAAAATACAGAAGATGTATACAAGCAATAGAAATATAAGGAGGATTTATGAAAAAAATAATATCAATAATTTTAGTTTTACTAATGATAATAGGAATAATAAGTATACCAAGCAAAAGTAATGCAAGTTTTAAAATAAGTAAAGCAGATTTATATTCAAAAGGATTCTATAAAGACTATTTAAGATTAGGAAATATGGGAATAGTATTTAATTATGTAGTTTATACAAAAGATGGACAAGAGTACCCAGCATATTGTTTAAACAAAGATTTGGATGGAGTAACTTTAGATAGCCAATATACAGTTAGCACCGAAGAATTATTAACAAATGTAAAAGTATGGAGGGCTATTGTAAATGGATATCCATATAAAACACCTGCCCAGCTTGGATGTAACACAGAAGAAGAAGCATATATTGCAACAAAACAAGCGGTATATTGCATGCTATATGACAGAGAACCAAGTGAATATAATGCAGTAAATGAAACAGGAACAAGAGTATGGAATGCTTTAAACCAAATAGTAACAAATGCAAAAAATTCTAGCGAAGTAAAAGCAAGTGCAGATTTAACAATAAAAGATGTAACTTCAAATTGGGAACAAGATATATTAAATAATAAATATGTATCAAAAACTTTTACAATTTTAGCTAATGCTTCAATTGATACATATAATGTAACTTTAGAAGGTATGAACGTAGAAGGCGCAAAAATAGTAGATGAGCAAAATAGTGAAAAAAACAATTTTAAGTATGGAGAAAACTTCAAGATAATAATTCCAATAACAAATATGCAAAAGGAAGGAAGTTTTAATATAAAAGTAAATGGAGAGGTTGCAACTAAACCAGTACTATATGGATATTCTGCGGATAGAAATAAACAAGATTATGCAATAACAGGAGATATATATGAAAACGGTAGTGGAGTAAAAACAGTATATTACACAGAAAATGAAACAAAGATTATCATACTAAAACAAGATGAGAATAAACAACCTTTGCAAGGAGTAAAGTTTAGGTTACTAAATGAAAATAAAGAGGTATTATATTCTGAACTAAAAACAAATGAGGAGGGAAAAATAATAATAGAAAATTTAAAACCAGGTACATATTACATAGAAGAAACAAAAACAGCAAATGGATATGCGATATATGAAGAATTAATAGAAGTAAATTTAAACTATAATGAGAAATTTACTGCTACAATAACTAACTCCAAAGAAACAATAGAGGTAGAAAGACCAGAAATAACAGAAGGTAATAAAGAGGTAGTTGTAAAATTACCAAAAACTGGAATGTAAATGAAATAATCTTTAGTTTCTTGACAATTTATATAAATATTAGTATAATATTTTGTATTAATATTAAAGAAGGGAAGAGTGAAATAAGAAAATATGATTTCACGACTGATTGTTTTAGTCATACTTATTGCGATAAATGCATTTTTTGCATCAACAGAGATTGCATTTATATCTCTAAATGATTCTAAGATTGAAAGACAAGCTAAAGATGGAAATAAAAAAGCAAAACAAATAAGAAAGATGCTTAAAGAACCTAGCAGATTTCTTGCAACTATCCAAATAGGAATAACACTTGCAGGATTTTTATCAAGTGCGTTTGCAGCAGATGCATTTGCAAGTGAACTTGCACCAGTATTAGATAAATTATTACCATTAGGAATTGCAACTTGGACTAATATTTCTATTATAATAATTACATTAATACTTTCTTATTTTTCACTTGTATTTGGAGAATTAGTTCCAAAAAGAGTGGCGATGAGAAATCCAGAAAAAGTTGCTTTTGGTTCAATAGGTGTAGTTAAGTTTATTTACACAATTACTGCACCATTTGTTAAGCTATTAACGTGGTCAACAAATGTTGTTTCTAAAATCTTTGGAGTAACAGGAACAGAAGAAGAGGTTGTTACAGAAGAAGAAATTAGAATGATGGTTGATGTTGGAGAAGAAAAAGGTTCTATAGAAGAAAATGAGAAAGAGCTTATAAATAATGTATTTGAATTTAATGATAAAGTTACATCTGAGGTAATGATACATAGAAAAGAAATATATGCCATAGATGTAAAATCTGATATAGGAGAAATTTTATCAGATTTAAAAGAATACAAATACAGTAGAATACCTGTATATGAAGATACGATAGATAATATTGTTGGTATGCTTTATATAAAAGATCTTTTAGCATATGTATATCTAAAAAAAGAAGTAAAAATTAAAAAATTGATGAGAGAGGTTTATTTTGTACCAGAAAATAAACCAATAAATGAATTATTCAAAGAACTTCAAAAAAATAAACATCAAATTGCTATTGTTCTTGACGAATATGGAGGAACAGCTGGATTAATAACAATGGAAGACATTTTAGAAGAGCTAGTTGGAAACATATTTGATGAATATGATGATGAAGAATTAGAATATGAAAAAATAGATGATAATACATTTAGAATTAGTGGTAGTGTATCTATATTTGACTTAAGAAAAATATTAAATATAGAGGATATACCAGAAGGAGATTACGACACATTGTCTGGATATCTAATAGAATTGTTAGGGCGTATTCCTTCTGACAATGAAACACCAATAATAGAAACACCAAAAGTAACTTATAAAATTGAGGATTATGAAGATAAGAGAATTTTATGGGTAAAGGCATGTAAAAACAATATTGTAGAACCTGAAAAAGATGAAGAAGAAACAGAGGAAGAATAATCATAAAAAGGGCGGAATATTTTTCCGCCCTTAAACTAATATATAACCCCACGAGATTTGGCGGACTTTAGATAAAAATGAGAAGGAGAAAAAATGTACGAAGAATTAGGAATAAAACAAGAAATAATAGAATTATCAGAAAAAGTAGAAGAAGAACTACAAGAAGAATTTAAAAAAATAGACAAAATAAAAGAATATAACAGTATAAAAGTGCTAAAAGCAATGCAAAACAATAAAATATCAGACATGCACTTTGGAAGCACATCTGGATATGGATATGGAGATGTAGGAAGAGATACAATTGAAAAAGTATTTGCCGAAACATTAGGAGCAGAAGATGCACTAGTTAGAAACCAATTTATATCAGGAACACATGCATTAACAGTAGCATTATTTGGCATGCTAAGACCAGGAGATACGATGCTTAGCATAAATGGAAAACCATATGATACTTTAGATGAAGTAATTGGAATAGTAGAAAATAAAAGCTCATTAAAAAGTTATGGAGTAAACTATGAGCAAATAGACCTAATAGGAAATGATTTTGATACAGAAAAAATTGTAGAAAGAGTAAAAAAAGGAAATATAAAGTTGATATGTATGCAACGTTCCAAAGGTTATGCAATAAGAAAAAGCTTAAGTTTAGAGTCAATTAAAAATATAATTGGTGAGATAAGAAGAGTAAATAAAGAAGCAATTATAATGGTGGATAATTGCTATGGAGAGTTTGTAGATAAAGTAGAACCATTTACTTTGGGAGCAGATTTAATTGTTGGTTCATTAATAAAAAATTTAGGTGGAGGTATAGCACCAAATGGAGCATATATTGCAGGCAAAAAAGAATTAGTTGAACTTGCAGCAGAAAGATTAACAGCACCAGGGCTTGGAAAAGAAGTTGGACCAACACTTGGAATCAATAAGCAAATTTTACAAGGGCTATTTTTAGCTCCACAAGTTGTAGCGAATAGTTTAAAAACAGCAGTTTTTGCAAGTAGAATGTTAGAAAAATTAGGCTATAATGTAGAACCAAAATTCAATGATAAAAGAACAGATATAGTGCAAACCATTGAATTTAAAAATCCAGAAGAATTGATTAAATTTTGCCAAGGAATACAAAAAGGTTCTCCAGTAGATTCTAATTCAATCCCAGAACCTTGGGACATGCCGGGTTATACAGACCAAGTAATTATGGCAGCAGGAACTTTTGTACAAGGTTCATCAATAGAACTATCTTGTGATGCACCAATTAGGCCACCATATACAGCATTTTTGCAAGGTGGGTTAACATATGAATACGGAAAAATTGGGGTTTTAACAGCAATAAACAATTTATAAAAGAAAGGGTAAAATATGAACGTATTAATTATAGGTGGAGGACCTGCCGGAATGATGGCAGCAATAACCTGTGCTGAGCAAGGAAATAATGTAACAATATTAGAGAAGATGAACTCATGTGGAAAAAAATTATTAATTACAGGAAAAGGAAGATGTAACATTACAAATTCCGCTAATATTGAAGATTTCTTTAAAAATATTCCAGGAAATCCTAGATTTTTGTATAGCGCATTTAATAATTTTAATAATGAAGATATAGTAAAATTTTTAAATGACCAAGGAGTAAAAACAAAAGTAGAAAGAGGAGGAAGAATTTTTCCTATTTCAGATAAATCAATAGATGTATTAAATGCTTTTATTAGTAGATTAAAAGAATTAAATGTAAAAATTATTACTAACTGCAAAGTAGAGAAAATTTTGGAAGAAGAAGGCACGGTAAAGGGAGTACAAACAGAAGAAAATAAAACTTTTATAGCTGATAAAGTAATACTTGCAACTGGTGGAAAAAGTTATCCTGTAACAGGTTCAACAGGGGATGGTTATAAGATGGCAAAAGAATTAGGTCATACAATAATAGAGCCTAAACCAGCATTAGTGCCATTAACATGTAAAAATAATCAATCACTGGAAATGTGTAGAAATCTACAAGGACTATCATTAAGAAATGTAGCTATAAAATTAATATGCTCTAATAAAGCAATATACGAAGATTTTGGAGAAATGTTATTTACACACTTTGGAGTATCAGGACCAGTAATTTTGAGTAGCTCATCAATATTACTTAGGGTTAAAAATGTAGAAGAATTTTTAAAACAAGATAAAGTAAAATTACAAATAGATTTAAAACCAGCACTTGATAAGGAAAAATTGGATTTAAGAATAAGAAGAGATTTTGAAGAAGTAAAAAATAAACAGTATAAAAATAGTTTAGATAATTTACTACCACAAAAGATGATACCAGTATTTATAGAATATACTAAAATAAATCCAGAAAAAAAAGTAAATGAAATAACAAAAGAAGAAAGAAAAACCATTATAGATAGTCTAAAATGTTTCGAAATAACAATAAATGGTTTTGGAAGAATGGAGGAAGCAATAATTACAGCAGGAGGAGTAAGCACAAAAGAAATAAATCCTAAAACAATGGAGTCTAAAATTATAAAAGGATTGTATTTTGCAGGAGAAATAATAGATGTAGATGCTTTAACTCGGTGGATTTAATTTACAGATTGCGTATTCTACAGGCTATACAGCAGGATTATAAAATAATTATTCTTTTAAAATTAATAAGAGAATTGTGGGAGAAATATAAATGATAAAAACAATTAAAGAAAATGAATATGCGGAAATTATAGAAAAAAGATCTAAATTTATAGCAAATATATTTTATATAGAATGTAAAGAAGAGGCGGAAGTGCTGATTAAACAGATAAATAAAAAATATCATGATGCAAAACATAATTGCTTTGCGTATATAGTTAAAGACATTAATCGGAGAAGAAACTAAAAGGTTTAGTGATGACGGAGAACCTTCTGGTACGGCAGGAGCACCAATGCTTAAAATATTAGAAGAACAAGGTTTAACAAATGTACTAGTAATTGTTACAAGATATTTTGGCGGTATTTTACTAGGTACAGGTGGACTGGTTAGAGCATATTCTCGGAGTAACAATAGAAGCATTAAATAAAGCAAAATTTATAACTAAAACTATTGGATATGAGGTAACAATAAAGACAAATTATGAGGAATTGGAACAACTTAGATATATACTAACAAAAGAAAATATTAAAATAGTTAACATTGATTATAAAGAAGATATAGAATTAACACTAGAAATACCAGAAGAAAAATGGAATTTAATATCAGATGAAAACGAAAGATTAGGCTTAAAAATTACAATAAAAGAAAATACGACAAAAAAATATGTTGAAATATAAACACTTACAAGTAAAATTAGAAAAAATTTCCAGAAAAGTATTGCATTTAGATGAAAATAATATTATAATTCGAAATGTAAAATTTTTACAATTTTAAAATTTAGGAGGTATTGAAGTGAAAGAGAAAACGACAATTTTGATTGCAGATGATAATGCAGATTTCGCGATGACTTTGGTTAAATATTTAGAGAAAGAGGAGGATATGGAAGTAATAGGAATAGCTAAAAATGGTAAAGAGGCATGTGATATGGTAACAAATACACAGCCAGATGTATTGCTTTTAGATGTAATTATGCCATATTTAGATGGAATAGGAGTATTAGAATACATAAATTCATCTAATATAGCTAAAAAGCCAATGTGTATAATGCTATCAGCAGTAGGACAAGCTAAGATAACACAAACGGCAATAGCTTTAGGGGCAGAATACTATGTAGTAAAACCATTTGATATAGAAGTATTAATAAAAAGAATAAAAGAAATAAAAAATTATAAACCAACAACTGCACAAAATTGTTATAGTAATAGAGAAGTAAAAGTACCTTATATAGATATTTCAGAAAATAATAAAAAAGATGAAGAAGTTTTAGAAGCATTAGTAACAAATATTATACATGAATTAGGAGTACCAGCTCATATAAAAGGTTATCAATATTTAAGAGAAGCAATAATAATGGTAATAAAAGATATAGATGTGATAAATCAAATAACAAAACAACTATATCCAGAAATAGCAAGAAAATTCAAAACAACACCATCAAGAGTTGAGAGAGCAATACGTCATGCAATAGAAGTTGCATGGAGTAGAGGACAACAAGATGCAGTAGAATCAATATTTGGTTATACAATATCAGCAGCAAAAGGAAAACCAACAAATAGCGAGTTTATTGCAATGATAGCTGACAAATTAAGACTAGAGCTAAAAACAGCATAAATAAAGTAGGGGGCGCAATCATGCGCCCCTATAAATATTGTATAAAATCAATTACTTATGGAACTTTAACAAAAAATATAAAATTTAATTCAATATATAGACAAATAGTCAAAAATATACTATACTGGAAAACATAGGAAATGAGAATAAGCAGTGTGGGTGCTACCACTTTACATACACAGTTTTTACTGTGAGAATGGGGGTGGTGCTATATGGTTGAACAAGCTATGTTAACGATAATATACTTACTTTTCTACGGTTTTGTAGGAATGACTATTATAGCATTTGCCTTGATTATTGCAATAGTAGTAATTTTGAGCAAATAAAAAATCACCACATTACGCTTTCACAGAGCTATGTGGTGTTTACTATAAATATATGGTAGCACACATTTCTGTGGCTTTCATTTCCTATATTCATTATACACATTTTATTTAAATTTGTCAAATATTTATTTGCCAAAAAAAAACTAATATGGTATAATATGGTATATACGTATGAAAAGGGGAAAGTAAATGACTTTTTTATTTATAATATATATACTAGTATTTATAATATTTTTATTAGTTGCATTTTCTATTGCACAAATAAGAGCAGCAGGTATGAAAGTAAAAGATTTTTGGTCTTTTATAGAGGCAAACCAAATGCTAGACCAATTATATAAATTTTCAAAAAAATATGAAAAACTTAATAATCAGGAACAAATTATATTCCTAAAAGAGGCAGAAAAAGTTTTTGATGCTTTTGATAAGGTACCAGAAGTATTATGGGAAGAAGAATATCAAAAATACATGGAGGTTTTGGATAAATATAAAGATGTGAAAATGATAAGATGGGCACAGAATTAAATTTCTGTGCTTTTTATTATTAGTATAAATTCAGATAAATTGTAATTTGTATGACACTACTTCTCAGCCTACCTTTTGTATGATTTT
>JBJFFE010000048.1:0-1806 GCA_051891435.1 Clostridia bacterium
GATAATATATAATTATCCATAAGATTAAAATTTAAGAAAAGACGGTAAGAATACGATGTTAGAAATAATAGGTC
Source organism: Clostridia bacterium (assembly GCA_051891435.1). Taxonomy (GTDB): domain Bacteria; phylum Bacillota; class Clostridia; order TANB77; family CAG-508; genus UMGS1933. The sequence goes on from JBJFFE010000048.1 coordinate 75, forward strand.
AGTCATTACTCGAAGCTGCTGCGCAGACTTTTGTAGGTGCAATTGCAGGATATTCATTTGATAAATTGAAAAATGGTATTTATAAAGATAATTCTTTTGATGGGGCATTTGATTTGTGGCAACGTGGAATTCACTGCAAAAATGTGAACTTTGGAGATACCATTGCATTTGATGGTTTGCTATCTCCATATGTGCAACTTTTTCCAAGAGATCCGTATCAAAATGCTGTACGTTGGAATACGCTTTATAGTTTTGATGGAGAAATTAATTCGAAAGAGTTTCGCAATTTAGAGTTTTATGCTGGCTCAGATGAGACTATTCGTACTGGCTCACTAAATGGCGAAACATTAGTTGGATTATATAATAGATATGGTTACATTGGAGAAGGAATCTTAGGCGTTATTTCGACTTCATACTTGTTAAAGCATATTCCTGATTTTTTCTCAGAATCATTTTATGGCATTCACGCAAGGGTAACGGCTACATTATCAAGGTGTCCTTCTCAGCATGGATTTGTGGCTCAAGGAATGTTTCAAAAAGTAGGAATATCTTTAAATACAGATCAATATAAAGATATTCCATATCTAAAAATAAATTCAATAAAATTGTATCGTAAAGAGCGTGACAATATTTGCTCTCTACTCGGATCACCTTGGGCTGCTACATCCGATGTCACGGAACCATATTTAGTGCAATACGGATATTTTAGTAATAAAGATGAGCTTAACACTTGCGTTAGCAATATTGTTAATTCTTCTTCATGGGAAAAAGTAAAAGTATTCTATGATGCAATTAAAGCTCCGTCGCCCTCTATGAGCTTTACAAATAATTTTATTCTATAATTTTATTTTTAATATATGGCGGTATGTACAAATAGAAGGGCAAATTTGCTGGCGAAAAGAATTTAAATGGATTCTTTTCGCCTTTTATAATTATTTTTTGGTATTCATTTATTACTTTATGGCGAGTTTGAGATAGATTCGGATTGTTTCCCCAAATTGTCTCTATATGCAAAATACCTGGATATTCAGGAACTGTCACCAATGAAAGTGCTACGTTACTGTACTTTTTTATTTCTTTTATCGAAGCGCTTGTAATATCTCCATCGAATATATGCCTATAAATGATATCGGAACACAAGCCAGAAGGAGTTAAAAGTTGTTTCAATTTGTAATATATTGGAAAACGATTATGCATACTGATTTTTAATAAGTTGAAGCAGTCATTTATGATCAGATCATATTTATGATAACACTGGTTAATGAATTCTATACCATCACTTTCTATAAAATGGAATCGAGAATCTTTTCTTACAGTTCTTGCATGAACATAATATTTATCCATTAATTCCAGTACATGAGCATCATGATCACATAAAGTTACCCTTTCAATAGAAGGGTATTTAAGAACTTCATAAGCAGCAAATAACGAACCACCTCCAAGAATTAGTGCTTCCTTAGGAGTTTTAATGAAACTTGCAGGTAAATGTACTAAAAGCTCATGATAAGGACATTGATATTTTTCTATATGCTGTATTTCTCCGTTAATAACCAAAACTATTCCTAAAAATGGATGCTTGTAAATAATAATATGCTGTTGTTTTGTTGTTATTTCTTCTAAGAGTACCAAATCATTTAAATATAAACTTACCGGTTCTTTTTCATAAAAATCCATAAAATCTCCTTGCTATTCGAAAAAAATCTGTTTAACTCACGGATAATTATATATTATC
>JBJFFE010000049.1:0-8990 GCA_051891435.1 Clostridia bacterium
ATTTTATTTTTTAAATAATTAATTGTTTATTTTTTATCATTTTATTTTTTAATAATTAATTTATTTTGTTTTTTATTATTTATTTTATTTAATTAATTTAATTTTTTATTATTTTATTTATAGTTTTTAAAGATAATAATTGTACAGTAGTATAATAAATATTAACCATTCATTCTTCATTATTTACTGCAACTAACAAGTCGCACATTTGGCGGAAAGGGTGGGATTCGAACCCACGGTAGATTATTCACCTACACCAATTTTCGAGACTGGCACCTTAAACCAACTCAGACACCTTTCCATATAAATTTATACAAAAAAACAGCTTTTTAGCTGTTTTTGGCGCAGAAGGAGGGGTTCGGCAAGCCGCGTCCTAAAAACAGTCCACTGGACTGTTTTTGCCTTCACTTTGTTTCAGGCACGTCCTTTTCGAACCCACTCTACAATGTTTGTTCTTACAAAAAAATAAACTGGCTTTTTATAACTAATTTTGGCGCAGAAGGAGGGGTTCGAACCCTCGCGCCCCTTTCGAGACCTAATTGTTTAGCAAACAATCCCCTTCACCACTTGGGTACTTCTGCATATTTTTATGATAAAAATTAAAAGTGAAAAATATAAATATGTATTTTTTACATTTTATAACTCTTCACTATTATTGTTGGCGCAGGGGGTGGGATTCGAACCCACGGTAGGCTACAAACCTACGCCAATTTTCAAGACTGGTGCCATAAACCAACTCGACCACCCCTGCATGCTTTAACAAAATTGTTAACAACAGTATATATATTAGCACATTTCTGGCTTGATTGTCAATAGAAAAAATTGGATTTTTGCATATTTAAATTTTTAATTTTTGTGTTTTATAGTATTAACAAATTGTAATTTGGAAGTGGGATGTGGGAGGTGAGAAGTGGGATTTATAAGGGCAAATCTCTGAAGAAATCACCCTAAAATCACACCTCGCACTTCTCACTTCGCACTTCAGTTTGCAAAAGCAAACGCTTTTGCAAACTACAATTTTTCGCCTATTTTACAATTTCTAAAAGCCTTGCTAATTCTTCGTTTGAATTATATTCAATTATTATTTTTCCAGATCTTTTTCCAGCATTTATTTTTACTTTTGAACCAAAAAAGCTTCTAAAAGAATCCTCTATGTCTCTATATAAGGCATTATATCTTGTGTTTGTTGTCTTTTTGACTGTTTTTTTCTTTTGCTGTTTTAATTCTATTTGCTTTTCTGCCTCTCTTACACTATCTCCACTTTCTACCATATATTTTGCAGTTTCATATTGTTTGTCTGGATCTTCTATTCTTAATAATGTTCTGCAATGTCCTTCAGTTAATTTGCCATCTAATACTAGGTTTATAACCCTTTCATCCAAATTTAATACTCTTATAGTGTTTGCAATTCCACTTCTACTTATCCCCAATTTATCAGATAATTGTTGCTGTGTTAATTGATATTTTTCTAATAATTCTTTCATTGCTACTGCTTTTTCAATTGGGTTTAAATCTTCCCTTTGGATATTTTCTATTAAAGCTATCTCTTTATTTGTTTGTTCTGTATAAACTCTTACTATTGCCGGAATTTCACTAATTCCAGCCTTTTTAGCTGCTCTCCATCTTCTTTCTCCTGCCACTATTTTATAATGGTCATCTTCTTTAGTTACGATTATTGGTTGTATTACTCCATATTCTTTAATAGATTCTGCAAGTTCATCAATCTTTTCAGTATCAAATTGTTGTCTTGGTTGATTTCTATTTGGTTCTACATCTATTAATTTTAAGCTTTGTATTACTTCTCCCTCTTGTATTTCCTCTTTTACAGGTTCAACATTATTTACTGAAAATAATGCATCTAATCCTTTTCCTAATCCTGTCATTTTTGCCATTTTTGTTTCCCCCTATTTTAATTTTTCTTTGTTTTTATTACTTCTCCTGCAAGTTTTTCATAACATCTTGCTCCTTTAGAAAGAGGTGCATATGTTGTTATAGGCATACCGTAGCTTGGTGCTTCACTTAATTTTACGTTTCTTGGTATTACTGTTTTGTACACATTATCTTTAAAGTATTTTTTTACTTCACTTACAACTTGATTTGATAGATTTGTTCTTGCATCATTCATTGTAAGTACAACACCTTCAATATACAAATCTTTATTTAGTTGTTGTTTTATTAAATTTACCGTATTCATAAGTTGTCCAACACCTTCTAATGCATAATATTCGCATTGGATTGGTATTATTATTGAATCAGCTGCAGTAAGAGCATTTATTGTAAGTAAACCTAATGATGGAGGGCAATCTATTAAAATATAATCAAATTTATCTTTTATTAAATCTAATTTTGCCTTTAGTTTATTTTCTCTTGCCATCATTGGTACTAATTCAACTTCTGCTCCTGCTAAATTAATGTTAGAAGGACAAACATATAGTTTTTTTATACTACTTTCTACTACTGTTTCTTCTAATTCTGTTTCATTAATTATAACATCATAAATTGATTTTTCTTGGTTTTTGTTTACTCCAACTCCACTAGTTGCATTTCCCTGTGGATCTTCGTCTATTAATAATACTTTTTTACCTTTTTTTGCTAGAGCTGCACTTAAATTAACTGTTGTGGTTGTTTTTCCAACTCCACCTTTTTGATTAACTACTGCTATTATTTTTGCCAAATTTATCCCTCCTAAATTTTACATATTAATAATATAAAATTTTTAATAATATGTCAATAAAAAAGATCTATTTTATATAAATTTTTTATATAAAATATTTCACACCAGTTAGGTGTGAAACAAGCCTATTTTTTGTCATTTAGCAAAGTTTTAAAGTGGATTTTTCGTTGGTATACCAGCTTTTCTTGGATATTGCACACTCGTTTTTTTTGTTTTTTTCATTACTAAAATTGTTCTATTATTATCTGAATTTGGAAGATTAAATTTTTCTATTTTTTCTATTTTTCCTCCTAATTTTTCAATTGCATTTTTTGCTTTTTCTATTTCTTCGTCACAATTGCTACCCTTCATACAAATACATTTTCCTCCTACTTTTACAAATGGTAACATGTATTCTAACAAAATATTTAAAGGTGCAACTGCTCTAGATACTGCCACATCGTAATTTTCTCTATATGCAGCATCTTGCCCAAAATCCTCTGCTCTTCCGTGAATTGTTTTTGTTTTATCTAGACTAATATTTTCTATTACTTCATTTAGGAAATTAATTCTTTTATTTAAAGAATCTAATAAGGTTATTTCTAATGAATCCTCAACTATTTTTAATGGTATTCCAGGGAAACCCGCACCAGTTCCTACATCTATTACACTACCCTTTTCATTAATATATTTTAATATGGTTAAAGAATCTATAAAATGCTTTAAAATAACCTCTTTAGGTTCTGTAATCCCTGTTAAATTCATAACTTTATTCTTTTCAAGTAATAGATTCATAAAATTAAAAAATTTTTTTAATTTTTCATCACTAAGATCTAAATTCAAAGCACTTAAATTTACTCTCATTTCCTCTTTAAAAGAATTAAAATCCATATTTTCCTCCATATATCAATATTCTTTATAAACATGGGCGGACACAGGACCCGCCCCTACACATTTTGTAATCATATAAATATATAAACCCCAACGAGATTTGGCGGTCGTCTTTTGCTTATTATTTTTTATCTTTTTTTTGTTCCAAATAAATTAATAACACAGATACATCTGCTGGTGAAATACCTGATATTCTTGATGCTTGTCCAATTGAATGGGGTCTAAACTTATCCAATTTTTGTCTTGCCTCTAGACTTATGCCTTTTAAATTCAAATATTCTATGTTCTCTGGTAATAGCTTGTTTTCAAGTTTTTTCATCTTTTCAACTTGCTCCATTTGTAGTTTTATATATCCTTCATATTTTGCTTTTATTTCTACCTCTTCAGAGTCAATCTTATTTAGTGCCGGCATTTCATTGTCAATAGCTTTTAAATCATCATATTTTATTTCAGATCTTTTTAATAATTCAATTTCTTTTATACCATTTGATATTTGCGAAGAATTATGCTCTTCTAAAAATTCATTTACTTCCTTAGTCGGTTTTATTATTCTGTTTCTTAATCTTTCTAATTCTTTTTCTATTCTAAACATTTTTGCTTTAAATTCATCGTATCTGTCCTCTTTTATTAGACCCACTTCATGCCCAATTTCTGTTAATCTTTCGTCTGCATTATCTTGTCTTAAAAGCAATCTATATTCTGCTCTAGATGTCATCATTCTGTAAGGCTCATTAGTTCCTTTTGTTACTATATCATCAATTAAAACACCTATATAAGAATCCCATCTATGTAAAATTATTGGTTCTTTTCCTTGTATCTTTCTTGCTGCATTAATACCAGCAATTATACCTTGGGCTGCCGCTTCTTCATAACCAGAAGTTCCATTTATTTGACCAGCTAAAAACATTCCTTTTATATTTTTTAATTCCAAAGATAATTTTAATTGCTGTGGATTAATTGCATCATATTCTATTGCATATGCAGGTCTTGTAAACTCTACATTTTCTAAGCCTGGAATTGTTCTATACATCTCAATTTGCACATCTTCTGGAAGTGATGAGCTCATACCCTGAACGTACATTTCATCTGTATCTAATCCCATTGGTTCTATAAAAATTTGATGTCTTTCTTTATCTGCGAATCTTACGACTTTATCTTCAATAGATGGGCAGTATCTTGGTCCTGTTCCTTCTATTTGTCCAGAATACAGAGGAGATCTATGTAAGTTTTTTCTTATAATTTCATGTGTTTTAGCATTTGTATATGTTAAATAACAAGGGACTTGTTCAATTTGTAAATTTTTATTTTCAAATGAGAATGGAACAATTTCGTCATCTCCATTTTGTATCTCCATTTTTGAAAAATCTATGCTATTTTTATTAACTCTAGCAGGTGTGCCTGTTTTAAATCTTACTAGTTCAATTCCTAAATTTTGTAGGCATTTTGATAATTTATTTGCTGGAAAAACACCATCTGGTCCACTTTCAAAATTTACCTCACCAATATATATTTTCCCTTTTAAATATGTTCCTGTTGCAATTACAACTGCTTTAACGTTATAAATTGCTCCTATATTGGTTTCAACAGCTACAACTTGATTATTTTCTACTTTTATATCAACAATCTCTGCTTGTTTTATGTACAAATTTTCCTGTTTTTCCAAAGTATGTTTCATTTCTTGTTGATATTTTTTTCTATCAGCTTGTGCTCTTAAAGAATATACAGCTGGACCTTTAGATTTATTTAACATCTTAGATTGTATAAACGTTTTATCAATGTTTTTACCCATTTCTCCACCAAGGCTATCTATTTCTCTTACTAGATGACCTTTTGATGTTCCACCAATATTAGGGTTACATGGCATATTTGCTACATTTTCTAAAGTTATAGAAAAAAGTAATGTTTTTTGTCCCATTCTTGCAGCTGCAAGTGCAGCTTCGCAACCAGCATGTCCAGCTCCAATAACTGCTATATCATAATCACCAGCATTATAATTCATATTTAATATCATTCCCTTTCTATTCATAAACTTGTTTGGAAAAGATTTTAATTATTTTTCAAACTTTTCCCCTCTTATTTGCCTAAACAGAACTTAGAAAAAATTTCTTTTATAATATCTTCTGAAACGCTCTCCCCTGTTATTTTCCCTAAATTTTCTAATATTTCTTTTATATTTATTGCTATTATATCAACTGGCAAATTAGATTTTAATGCACAAATTGCCTCTTTAGCATTTTGTTTTGCACAATCTATTAACTGTTTGTGTCTAATGTTTGTAATTATATTTCCATTATCTAAACTAATTTCATTTATATTAAACATTGCAGTTAATTTTTTATAAATTTGTTCTATTCCTTTTCTTTCTAATACTGAAATTTTTATAATATCTTTTCCTAAATTACTTAGTTCCGCAATCGTATCAGCATTTTCGCTTAAATCTATTTTATTTAAAATAATAATTGCTTTTTTATTTTTAATAAATTTAATTATTTCAAAATCTTCTTTATCTAAGGCTCTTGAAACATCAAAAATAGCTAAAATAATATCACTATCTTGAGCTGCTTTTTTAGATTTTTCTATACCGATTTTTTCTATTTTATCTTCAGATTCTCGAATTCCTGCTGTATCAATTATTTTAAAAGGTATTCCTGATATGATAATTTGTTCCTCAATAGTATCCCTTGTAGTTCCTTCAATATCAGTAACAATTGCTCTTTCCTCTTTTAAAAATTCATTTAATAAAGATGATTTTCCTGCATTTGGTCTTCCTATAATTGCTAAATTTATTCCTTCTTTTATTATTTTTCCATTTTCAAAAGAATTAGAAAGCTTTTCTAAGTGATTTTGAACATCTTCTAATATATTTATAGCATTTAAATATGTTACTTCTTCAACATCATATTCAGGATAATCTATAGAGGCCTCAATATCTACCATTAAATCTATTATTTTTTTTCTAATATTTGATATTTCATTAGACAAAAAACCTTCTAATTGTTTTACAGAAGCTTCTACTTCTTTATTAGATTTTGCATTTATTATATCTATTACTGATTCTGCTTGTGCTAAATCTATTCTTCCATTTAAAAATGCTCTTTTTGTAAATTCCCCCGGTTCCGCAAGGATTGCTCCATTTTTTAAGCATATTTCTAGTATTTTTCTAACAATTAATATTCCTCCATGAGAATTTATTTCGCACATATTTTCAGTTGTGTAACTTCGTGGTGCTTTAAAATAAGATACTAGTACTTCATCTATCGTTTTTCCATCATCTACAATATGTCCATATTTTATTGAGTTTCCTTTTATTTCTTCTATTTTTTGTCTATTTTTAGGAACAAATATTTTTTCTATTATTTCAAATGTTTTTTCACCACTTAGTCTTATTATTCCTATTCCTCCAATTGCTGGAGCTGTTGATATTGCTACTATTGTTGACATGTTTTTCCTCCTAAAAAAATGGCAGATATAGAAAATATCTGCCTATGCTTTTATTTATTTAAAGTAACAACCAATCTTCTATGTGGTTCTTCTCCTTTACTAAAAGTTTTTACTTTGTCGTTTTCTTGTAATTTTGTGTGAATTATTTTTCTTTCATATGCAGTCATTGGTTCCAAAGTTATTGCTTTTCCTGTTCTTATTACTGTTTTTGATATTTTTTCTGCTAAATCTTCAAGTGTCTTTATTCTTCTTTCTTTATAACCAGCTACATCTACAAAAACTTTTATTTTAGAAGAACTCTTCTTATTTGCTATAGAAGATATTAATACTTGCATAGCATTTATTGTTTCTCCTCTATAACCTATCAAATGATTGATATTTTCTCCAGATATATTTACTAAAATATCAAAATTTTCAATTTTAACATCATAACTATAATCTTGTTTTAGAAATTCTTTTAAAAATGCCTCTATATCTTTCTTAGCTATTTCTATTTCTTCTAAATTTTCATTTGTAACTCTTTTTTCCTTTGGTTTTTCTTGTTTTTTTACTTCTTTTCTTTCTATATTTTCTTTAATAGTTAATTCAACTTTTACAACTCTAGGTGCTAATATACTATAAAAACTTCTTCTTTTATCTTCTTCTAAAACTTTTATATTTACCATGTCTTTTGAAACATTTAGTTCTTTTAAGCCTTTTTCAACTGCTTCAGCAGTTGTTTTTCCTTCTGCAATTACACTATTAGTCATTATTCTCTTCCTCCTTAGGTACTATAAATTTATCTATAACTACTCTTTCAATAATCATAAGAATATTATTAACTAACCAATATAAAGCTAAACCTAAAGGTGCAACTAAAGATACAGAAACTGCTAAAATTGGCATCATCCAAAGCATACTTTTATTCATTTGAGCAGTCATATCTGGTTCTTGATTTTCTTCTTTTTTATTATTATCATTTTTAGGTTGTTGTACTTGTGTCATTTTTATAGATATAAAAGATGATATTATATATAATAAAGGTATAATAAATACTTTTATGTCTTTATAATTTTCTTTTGGTACACTACTTAAATCCATACCTAAGAAATTCATATTTATATATAAATCTTCGTTAATTTCTATATTATCTTCAACTTTATTTTCTTCTTCTACTACATTTTGTATATTATTTTCTTCTAAATTTTCTATATTGTTTTTTTGTTCTTCTATTTCTTCTTTTTGATTTTGCTCTTTATTATTTATGTATTTTATTATACTTATTTCAGGATAAGTAGCACTTACACTATTTTCTCCTTGTTCTAAAACTATTTGTTCTTTATATTTGTTTATTTCATCCACACTAATTTTTTTCATATATGTAAGTGGACTTCTTACTAAATAAAACATAGCAAATAACAAAATAATTTGAATAATTGAACTTAGGCATCCACTAAAAGGACTTAAATTTTCTCTTTTATACAAATCCATCATTTCTTGATTTAATTTTTCTGGATTATTACTATATTTATCTTGTATTTCTTTTAATTTAACTTGTACTTTTTGTGATTTTTTAAGTGTTTTTTGTTGTTTTATTGTCATTGGCAATAACAATAATTTTAATAAAATAGAAAAAAGAATTATCGCTAATCCATAATTTTTAACTAGTTCGTATATTATATTTAAAACATAACCAAATATATTAGCAAAAAAACTTATCATAAATCCTCCTAATTTCCTTATTTTAAAGGATCATATCCTCCTTTAGAAAAAGGATTACATTTTAATATTCTTTTTATTCCTAAAAAACTTCCATAAAAAGCGCCATATTTTTCTATGGCTTGTCTAGTATATTCCGAACATGTTGGAAAATATTTGCATTTTATATTATAGTGCTCGTTTATTGGAGATATGTGTTTTTGATATTTTTCTATTAAAAATATTAATATTTTTTTCATATTTTTTTCGCCTTCCGCCCAATCTCGTCGGAGTTTGATTTTTCTTTTTTCAGGCTCCTCTAAGTAAT
>JBJFFE010000050.1:0-8941 GCA_051891435.1 Clostridia bacterium
AAGATCATTTATTTTACTTAAATCTTTTTCTTCTACTGCATATCCACCCTGTATTGATTTTACATTTTGAATTTTATTTTCTGCTTTATATTGTGTTTTGAGTTCATTGTTTTTAATGTCTTTTCTTATATCTTCTTCTACTTCTATATAATGATTTGTATTGATTTTTTTAGCTCCATCTTTTGATATTATTTCTATTGGTAAGTTAGAATTTAGAAAAATTTTTCTATATCTAAAATTGTTTGGTATTAATTTCAATCTAAAAAGAACTTCTAACCCTATGCAAAATAATGTTCCAATAACTATTGTCATATTTGTTTTTTCTATAAACTCTATATCTAAAACATATGCTACTGTATATATTAATCCTAGAATAATAGGAATAAATGGAATTATAATCTTCTTTTTATCTTTTTCTGCCATACTAACTTTTACAAGATTTTTTACTGCCATTACTAGTAATAAAAAAATCCATATACAAACTAAATAATATCCCCATTTATGTATATAATCGTTATTTTCATTTAATATTTTAAATACTAATTGGTGGCTATCATTTGTTATTACTAACAAAAACAGAATAATTGATATTCCTATTGCTATTATTCTGTTTTTATTATTGTCTTTTCTTAATAAATATTCACTGCAATTATAATAGAATGTGGGTATAAATATTAATGGAAGATAATATAAATACCACATATAATGATTTATACTTCCTATTGTATGATGTTTGATTACTTTTATTATCATCCAAAATATTAGGCATATTCCTATTGAAAAAGTATATTTTTTGAGTGTTTTGTCAAATACTCTTAATATTAATGTTACAATCCATATTGTAAATATTACTAGGAATATTGCTGATTGTTGAGCGTGATTCATATTTTCCTCCAATTTTCTACCAAAATACATCTTTTTTTGTATTTTATCATAAAAATCAGGAAAAATAAATATATAAACGATTCTAAAATTTAAAATTATTTAAGTTCGCAGAATATTTTATATGCATATTTAACTGCATTTACAAAAGTGTCTTCTAACATTTGATCTTCAACATCTGCAAATTTAGTAATCATATTTTCAATAATTAATTGTTCTTCTTTTGAAAAATCTTTTAAGTGTTCTTTTTGATAAGCAACTGCCTCCTTAAACTTATTTTTGTACTTTTCACTTGTTTTCATCTTTTCTTGAAAATAATCATAATATAACTTTCTTAATTCTTTTTCTTTCATCTTTTTATCCTCCCTTTGTTGTGTGATATTAACTCTATTTTACTTTATTTTCAAGTCTTTTTTACTTGTTTCAAAGTTTTTCTGAAACCCTGAAATCTTTGAGCAAGTGAAATGGTGTATTATCCCCTTCTGTTATAAAAATAATACACCAAAACGAAACCCCTCATCCTCTCGCTTCGCTTATGGTAGTCTAGTATGTAGATTTATATCTACTACTGATGCTGACATATGTCTTTGTGCATACTTGCCCACACTTTTTACATCAGTATATCCTCCTACAAGTTTTGCCTCCTGAACTCTTTTTTTATTGTGAGTATACGTCACGAAATCTCACCGACACATATATTTCTAATAAACTGTTAGAAATACTGCAGGTCATTCTAATGCGACAGCTGACCAAACTTTTCTCTTTCTTATTTTATAACGAGTTTATGGCATCTCTCGTTACGAATGAGAAAAAACACCTATAAAAAATTTATAGATGTTTTTCTAATTCTTATATATTCAATTACTCTAATTCTTCCTCTTCTGTGTTTTGTATGCATTCTTCAACTAATTTTTTAAGTTCTTTATAATTGTATGGTGTTATATAAACCTCAATTCCATCCATATTATCTCTAATAAAATCACTTTCGTTAATTTTCATTTTTATAATATTAGACATTACTTCTCTTTTTTCTTGATTATCTGTCTGTTCTTCCACGAATTGATTTATTAAATTTCTAATACTTACATATGGATTATTAAACAAACATTTTTCTGTATAATAGTCGCCAAATTCTTTTAACATTTCTATTTCTGCAAATGGATCTATAAGATAATTATTATTTAAAATTATATCCATATCGTAGTAATACGGACAAAAATCAGTATAAAATACCATATCAAAGTTGCCCTCTTTATCTAAATTGACATCTGCAACTCTTTCATCTCTGTATATTCTTTCTAATATTTCATTTTTATATCTTGCTATATTACCATAGTCATTTATATTAATTACATTACTAAACTCATAGCAATCCTTAATTCCATCTTCCACAATTTTATTTGCATAGTGTCTTATCATCTCATCTTCTGTCATCTCTATTTTAAATTTTTCCAATTAATCCTCCATAATGAATCAGAGAGAGTTCAAAAACTCTCTCTATCTACATTCCTGTTCTTGGTAGCTTTTTAACCTCAATCTCTTTCTCATAAACTTTTGTTGTGTGATCATCTTCATCCCAAACCATATATGTTTTGTTATACCCCTCTATTCTTGTTTTATTTGTAAATATATCATCATTTTGTACATTAGAATTTACTCTTACAAATATATATGGATTTATAACTGATTCAAATCCCACATCAACAGTTCCAAAGTCAGCTTTGAAGTCTGTTACATACTCATCCGCTTCTAATTCTAAATTAGAAAAATCTATATAATTATTTACTTGTGTATTTAGATTATCTTTTAATAATCTATAATCATTTTTATTAGTTTTATAATATATAGAATAATTCAAGTCTTGATTATATGTACCAGTTATTAGTTTTGCAACTCTTACATAGTCAGTTGGCAATGAATCTATCCAAGTAAACTTATCTAATGGTACATTACCTGTATTTTTAATATGGAAATCGTACTTTATTTCTTGATTTGCTGTTGTCTGTATTATACCTGTTTTTTCAATATCAACATCAGGTTTCTCTGATTCGTTTGTAATCTCTACATTTACAATTTCTTGATGCTCTTTTATTTCTGCAGTAAATGTATTTTCATTTAATAAGTACCATTCTCCTGATTCCACCTCTTTTATAAAATAACAGCCTTTATCAAGTAATCTTGTAATAGCAGTTCCATCTGCTAATGTAGTTATCTCATCAACAAGATTATTATTTAAATCATAGACTTCGAACTTAACATTCTCAATTGGACTTCCTGCATCTTTACCATTTATAAAGTTATCATCTTCGCTGGTTTTTATAACCTTAATCTGACCTTTTATTCTTTCATTTGTTATATCTAGTCTTGAAATTATATCTGTTGAAACATCAACTTTTATAATATTTTCATTTAAGATATGCATATTATCTGTCTTGATTTCTTTTAAACGGTACTCACCAATAGGAATACGAGATGTTATAGCATATCCATTACTATCTGTTACAATAGTTTCTACAACTTCATCATTAGAATTTATAACTTGGAATTCCACTCCTTCGAGTTTAATTTCTTTATCTTCGCTATCAACTTTATATACTTCTATTTGACCTTTTAATTTTTCATTTGTTATTGTCATCTCTGTTGTTTCGTTCCATTTTATATCAGCCTCATATGTTTCTTCTGATAGTTTATATATTTTATTAGTTTTTACTTCTCTTATGGTTGCTATTCCAGTTCTGATGTCCGAAATATAAGCAATTCCGTTTTCGTCAGAAATAGCTGTATATTTATATCCATCTTGATCTATAATCTCAAACTCTACATCTGATACAGGTAGTGTGTTATCATCTAAATCAACCTTATATATTTTTAAGTTGCCCTTTTTATGCTCATTTTCAAATTGTATAGTTTTTATTTTATCCTCTTCAACTGTTATAGTCTTTACTTCATCATTTAAAATATATTCCTCATTAGTTCCAAGATTTACTTCTTTTATTTTATAATTTCCAATAGGAATACGAGATGTTACAGCCTCACCATTAGAATTTGTTTTTATTGTTTCAATAATATGATTATTTTTATCTATTATTTGAAACTCAACCCCTTCTAATTTTACTTCGTTATAGTCTGCATCGACTTTGATTATTTTTATTTGACCTTTTTTCTTTTCATTCTCCACTTTATATTCCATTGTTTCATTCCAATTTACTAAAACATTTTGGTCAACTGCTAAATTATATTCTTTCTTCGTCAATGTTTCTCTTAAAGTATAGTTTCCTGTATTAATATTTTTTACTTCTGCAACACCATTTACATCAGTTACTAGATGTTTTACTATATTTCCACTAAAATCAATTAAATCAAACTCAACTGCTCCCAATGTCAAATCGTTATCATCCTTATCAACTTTAACTATTTTTAAATTTCCTTTTTTATGCATATTTTCAAGAGTAACACTAGAAGTTTTATTCCATTCTAGTTTTACTGTTACAGGCGTTGAATTTAGTACATACTCATCTTTTGTTGATATTTCTGTTAAGGTTACTGTTTGTGGGTATAAATCTTTTATTTCTATTTCACCTGAGCTGTTTGTTGTATAAGTTCCAATTACTTTTCCATTTTCCCCTTTCAATTCAAAAGTAACTCCTTTTAATGTTTCTTTTGTTTCTTGGTCAATTTTCTTAATCTTTAATACAGATGTATTCCCTTTTACTTGTAAATTAGCTCTTCCAACAAAATCTCCATAAGGATCTGCTGTAATTAAATAGTTCTGTGTTCCTGCAATTGTTGTTTGTCCATAAAAAACAGGATATGATTTACATTTTGAACTTATGTTTATAATAATATCAAAATCTTGTCCCATTGAAGATTTTGGTATCATTACTTTAAAATTATTTCCTCCATTAAAGGTAGTTTTCTTGTTACCATTTAAATCTGCTATATATGCACCTGATGGCATATTTAAAGTATTAATTATTGTATATGTAGACATCGATACTCTTGAGCTTACAGAGTACTCTTGTGAATAATAATTCGTTTCTTCTTTTAAACCTCCTACTTTATTTATTGTTACATTAGCATCTTGTGGCGTATAAGTACCATTTCTGCCTTCATTTACCATACGTTTTATAGCATTATGAACTTTTACTCCTCTTTCATTTCCTCCTCTATAATATGTATCAACATCATTGTTATATAAAATACTATATATTGCTTGTTTCGTTGCTAAAAATGCATCATATTTATTATCTACTCCCATTTCTTCAGGTGTCTTATACGGATAACCATTTATTGCCACTCTCCATAGTCTATAATCATCCATTAGTTTTGTTAAATCTACATTATATGCTTCTCTTTCTCCAACTCCATCTAATCCTCTGTTTACACAGTATGCAGGATATACTTTCCCATTTTCACTATAACCTGCAAACACACAAGTAACATAGCTCCATACTCCATCTGATCTTTTAAATTGTAATGTATAATCACATTCTCCATAATTTTGTATTAATATTCTTTGATTCATACTTACTGCATAAATCGTGTTTTGAAATGTTGTTATTAATATTATAATTAATAATAAACCTCCTATTATTTTTTTAGTTTTTAATTTACTCATTCTTCTCCATAAAATAATACCGACCTAATCAGTATTAAGGACAGAAAAAAGACACTTGGTAAAACCAAATGTCAAAAATATATTAGTTATTACTTTATAATATAAAGCATTCTGTCATAACTAAATTTCCATTGCAATAATAATCAAGAGCATATATCCTAATTGTTCCAAATCGTAAATTTAATTTATCTCTCATTCTTTGTTCTGTATAAGTAAATTGATTTGTCTGTTCTGTAATAGAAGTATCAACAACTACTTCAAATCCATAATTTTTCATATCTTCTGATGGATTATTTAATATATAATTTTTCATTCTATTGATCATATCATTATTTACTTTATATTCTTCTATTGGAACTGATTTACTAAGCTCTTGTATTATTTCTTCTTTTGTTTCTTCTAAATTTGTATTTTCTTCATCTTTTGTATCTTCTGGAACAACATCTTTTTTATCTTGATTCTCTATTGTTTTATTTGATGATAGCGTACTACTTGTTTTTATAGTAGAATTTTCTTGTACTTTTGTTTCTATATTTTGTTTCGTAATATCTTTTATACTCTGTTCTGTCTTCTGTTCTGTTGTTTCTTCTTTTGTATCTTCTTTTATATTTGCTACAGTAGTTACATTGTTGTCAATTACATTTGATTCAAATGTAATCTCTTCTCCTATAATCTCATTTTTTTGTTCATTTTCAATTTGATTTGTACTAGCATTTTTATATCTTGTTATTACTGTTATTGTCGCTACAACTACAATAAATAAAATTATTAAAATATATATTTTGCCAATGATATCTGTGTTCCAAAATTTCTTCCATAACCACATACAAATCATCTCCTTTTTTCTTCTATTGTAACTCTGAATCCATTGTATTGCAAGTCTTTTCTGTTGCTTGAACACATAATCTTTGATTTCTTTTGTTTGCTATACAAGTAATTAAACTTAACTTGTTTTCTTCTGTACTTTCTAATAAAGTCCAATTAGTTTCATATATCACCTGAATATTATCTACTACATAAGTTCTATCAAAGAATTTAGTTTTATATTTTATGATATCTCCTTCTTCTAACTCATTTATTCTTGCAAAATAGCTATTCTCACAGCCTCTATTGTGTCCTGCAAGTCCTATATTTCCATCGTAAGTTGCAGTTTCTTCAATATGACCTATGTAATTTAAAAGTGTTTCACTAGAAGTGCCCTCTTTTACTGTAGCATTTAGTCCTATTTTATCAATAGTAATTATTCCAAGTACAGAATCATCCCAAATGTCCTCTGCTTTATCATAAGTTACATTCTCAAATTCATTATCTGTTTGTATGTCTTCGACATTTACTAATTCTTTATTGTTATTATTAATCAGAAATATTGAAGTTCCTGCAAGTAATAAAATTATTATGATCACACATATTATTTTTACTTTTTTCAAATTGCACCTCCTAGACCATTATTTCAAATTCTTTGTTTAATATTTGATAGTTTTGTACTTTATCAAAATATTTAATTTTGACATTCTTATTTCTTATCATTCTATATAGTGATTTTGAAAGCACAATTTTATATGCTCTTGTTTGGAAATTAGTAGGTGTTAAATCTATAAGCAATTTGCTTTTATTTAAATGTAATCTCTTAATTAGCTTGTACTCTCCATCTTGTAAGTTATATACTTTTACATTTTTTAGTCCAAATAAAATAATTCCACTAAAAAATATTATTCCTGTTGTTCCTACTATTGCAGGTACTATATAGCCATACTCTTTTACTTCTTCATATTGAGCAGTAAATGTTGTAGTATCTAAAACTTCTTTTGAAATAGTTCCTGTATATTTTATAGTTGCTAAATAACTTGTTATAATGGTTTTTGTTTTTACTCCTTCGTAATACATTGTTCCATTATATTTTACAGGTACTTCATTATTTGAAACCATCTCTGTTTCTGCAATATTCCATACAGGATTTACAAGATAGTATGTAGTCCCATTTGCTTTTATTTCCTTTGGTATGTCATTTAGTTCATTGCTTGGAACATTGTCGTAAGACTTTTGCAAATATACTTTGTATTCTTCCTGATAGCTGTCTTTAATTTCTACTTTTAATGTACTGTTATCTCTTGTAAGAGCTCCTGTGTAGCCATCATCTTCAATGTCTTTTGTTTCATTAAATAGGCTAATTACTTTTTCTAAATCATTCGTATTAGTTACTCTTTCCTCAATTATCTCTTTTTCTTTTGTTAATGTTTTAAAATTATCTATTCTATCAACATTTTTTAGTTCATAGCATACTTTATCTTCAACAATAGTTTTGTCAATATTATTATAGAATTCATCAGCGACTTTATAGTCTACTGTATTTGTTCGTTCTAATGTTTTCAAATCACTACTACTTGCAAAGCAAACACTTAAGCATCCTAGCAATATAATTAATATACTTGTTATTCCTAATATTTTTTTACTCAAATTCTTCTTCCTCCTCTTCTTTTAATTCCTCATTTAAACTTCTATTTAGTTCTTTTATAAATTCAAAATTCTTCATCAATTCAGGCAACTTTGTTCTATTTCTAAATTCTATGTCTCCTGCCTCTTCTCCCAATCTACAAAAAACATATCCATCTTTTAATTTGTTTAAACGCTTTTCTAGCAATTGAACTTCTTCATATTCTTTGTAGTATTTAATATATCCAAAATGTGCAAATACACATTCTATATCGTTTTCTTTATAATTATCTACCTCTAGCTCTTCTAGCAAAACATTATCAGGTATTTTCTTTTGTTCAGTCTCTATTTTCTTAAAATCTTGTTTAGTTACTGCAATCATTACATTACTATAATATCCCATAAACTAACCCTTTCTATTTCAAACCAAATATTTGAAATACTAACTCTCGTAGTTCTTGATTTAGTAGAATTGTTAATCCAATTGAAGTTAAAACAAAAACTAATACATAGCAAATAAATTTTACTAGCCTAGTTATAGCTTCTAAAAGTAATGAAAAAAGATATACCGAATGACTTGGCATATCTGTTTTTGATTTTTCTTTTACTTTCTTATTTTCCTTTGTTTTACTAGTCTTTGTCCTAACTTTATCAAGTATTTTCTGTACTTTACTTTCTTTTTGAATTACCTCTTCTCGTTTTTTAAATTTCTTTGATTCATTCTTTTGTATTCCATTTTCACCTAATGCTATATTTAATTTTTCTTCTATTTTTTGGACTTCAAATTCATTTATAATATTATAAAAACCTAAATCGTATAAATTAGTAAGTACAATATTTTGTTCATTATAATTTGATGCTAATATTATAATTCTAGTTTTTGTGTAGAGCCTAGAAAAATTATATATATTTTCTATAATCTCTGTCTCTGAATTCGTAAGTGCATTCAAATCAATAACTAAATATTTTATTAGATTAAAATTAATTTTTGTTTCTTTTACATATTGTGAT
>JBJFFE010000051.1:0-41206 GCA_051891435.1 Clostridia bacterium
GTACTCAAAGTATATATTTTTCAAAAAAGTGTGACATATGATTGACTAACCTTCAAATTTTTCTAACTAATTTTAATTAAATAATAGCATTTACACAAAATTTATGTTAAAATAATAAAATATATTGGGGTGTCGCCAAGTGGTAAGGCATCGGACTCTGACTCCGACATTCCGTAGGTTCGAATCCTACCACCCCAGCCAGCAATATCAAGGCTTTTCGGCTTTGATATTTTTTTATTTTTCTTTAAAAAGTGGCTAAAAAGTGGATTTTTGAAAAAAAAGGAGGAAAAATCCTCCTTTTTTAATTTGCTTTTTGTGATAAAATTTTGCTCATGACATTAGACGCTTTTTTATATTCATCATCAAAAAAATGTGAATATATTTTATCTGTAATTTGCATACTAGAATGTCCTGCTATTCTACTAATTACTTGTGTTTGAATCCCGCCTAATATCATAAGTGAAATACATGTATGTCTTAATGCGTGAAATTTTATCTTTTTTAGATTATATTTCTTTATAATTCTTTGAAAAATATAACTTGGCGTATTAGGGTGCATATCAAATCCGTCCTCTGTTGTAAAAACTCTTTTACTGTTCCCCCACTTGCTTCCTAATTTCATTTTTGTTTCGAGTTGTTCTGTTCTATATTTCTTTAATATATTAAGTGTTGTTTCTGAAATATATAATTTTCTGTCACTTGTTTGACTTTTAGTTGGCTTTTCATAAACCCCATAACCACTTGTATATTGAGTAGTTTTATTCACATTAATAGTTGAATTGTTAAAATCTATGTCATCCCAAGTAAGCCCCGTTAATTCTCCCCTTCTTATTCCACTATCTAGAGCCAACATGATAACTGATTGATATTTTATAGGCTCATTTTGTAATACTTCTAATAACTTATTTACTTCCTCTAAACTATAACATTGCGTTTCTTTTGTTCTAACCTTTGGACATTCTATTTTTTGATTAACATTGTATGATATATAATCCCATAATATAGCTTTATTTAAGGCACTATTAATTAATATATAATGCTTTTTTATACTGCTATCAGAATAGTTTGTTTCATTCCTTAAATATGAATAAAAATCCTCTAAAATTTTAACATTCAAATCCTGTAAGTGAATATGTCCTATTTTTTTCTTAATATTGTCTACTCTCTTGATGTTTGAAACATAGGTTTTTGGAGTCCATACCTCTTTTTTATATTTCATATACTCATCAAGTAAGTCCTTAACTGTTTTTTTATTGTTTTTAACAAATGTGTGATTTTTAGCCTGTGCTTTTATTTCGTTTTCTCTTAATGTTGCGTCTTTTTTACCTCCATGAAAAACTTCTGTATGTCTTATTTTTTTCTTC
Organism: Clostridia bacterium; assembly: GCA_051891435.1. Classification (GTDB taxonomy): domain Bacteria; phylum Bacillota; class Clostridia; order TANB77; family CAG-508; genus UMGS1933. Next base: position 1,365 of record JBJFFE010000051.1, read on the forward strand.
CCATTATACCCTAGTACAACTTCAATTTTATATCTTTTGTTTCTTTCTAATTCTCTAACTGACATAAAAATACCTCCTACATTATACTTGCAAAAGGTTAAATTTTAGTCTATAATTTAAATATAAACTAACCTTATGCAAGGTGGTTTTTAACTTGTATATAGTGAAAATTTGGCGATGGACACTATATATAAGTTTTTTTATTTTTTTAATTCTTTAAGTATATTCTCTTTTACTTCCAAAATTTTAACAAAAATATTACTTAATCTGGTATATTCATATAATTCATCTGAAATATTTAAGTAGTCTTTCATATTTTCAATTTCGTCTTTATTGATAATTTCAAGCATTATATATTGTGCAATTGTTTCAAAAAAACTTGTATCGTTAAGCAACTTATTTATTATTGTATTTGTTGAAATATGAACATTGTGTTCTGATTTATTAGGATTTTCACACATTTCATCTAAATTTTTAAAATATTTTAAGGTTGCAATTGCTTTATCTGATAATCCTAGTTCACGGGAAATTTCCATATTACTGTATTTTTTTGTAGTACATTCATCATTGAGCAAATATTCATAAGGTACATTATAATAATTTTGAATTTTTCTCAATTGTTCAGTATCTGGGAGCCTACCATTCTCATAATTTCTTAAAGAAGATATAGCCATTTCCATTTCACCACTTGCAACTTTTTGATTTACTCCTTTTTCTTTTCTGAGTTCTTTTATTTTTTCTGAAAAAGTCATAAAACACCTCCGTAAATATTTTTATATAGAGAAAATTCAAATACAAATATGTGTATATATATTGCATTGGATACACAATAGTGTTATATTAGTCTTGTTAAACATCTTTGTGTTTCTCTGAATATAATTATACACAATATTATATATAAAGTCAATCACAAAGATAAAAATAATTTAAAAATTTTTTAGGAGGTTTAAAAATGGAAAATTCAGAATTAGAAAAAGAGGCTAAAAGACTTGAGGCTCAATATCACAGAGAATGGAGAAAGAAAAATCCTGATAAAGTAAAAGCAATAAATAAGAGATATTGGCTAAAAAAGGCTCAAAAAACAAAAGAAGAAAAGGAGGATTAATTATGCAAGTATTTACAGTAAAAGAAGTCGCAAATTACTTAAGTTGTTCCGCTTCAAGTATTAGAGGACTAGTAAGAAATAAGGAAATACCATATTTTAGAATACGGAAATAAACTCAACTTCAATAAGGACGCCATTGATTTATGGGTTCATAATCAAGAAATATCAAACATGCAAAAAGATGAATACTGAAATTAATAAAAAGCCAATTAGAAGCGGTTAGAGGTGCATAAATGAATATAGATAAAAAAAGAAGAAGGATTTTAAAGAGTTTTTGGGAAAAACAAAATCCATCTTCCAAAAGCTTTATTAAGCTATCTATATTTATTTTACCTCATTTATAATAAAAAAACAATGGAGGAAATAAAATGTCCTTGACTAACAAAGAAAAAAAGAACAGAGATAATCATTATACAATTTTTGCAGGTTATAGGTGTGTATCTCCAAATGAACATAGATTCATGGCATTGCCACACAGTATAATGCATTATAAAAGCTTTACAGCACTGAAACCTATGAGCAAATTATTATATTTTTATATGGTTGATTACTCACAAGGAGAACAAGAATTTACTTATCCTAGGCGAATATATAAAAATCTTATGTGTAATCAAACTTTTAAAAATTGCGTAGATGAATTAATTAAACATGGATTTCTTGAAATAGCGAATCCAGGAGGATTATGTAATAATAATACTATTTATAGGTTTATTTCAAAATGGAGAAACTATATTCCTGAATCACGAAAAAAGAGAACTACAAAAATAAATGAAAATAAAATAAAGAATAGAATAAGTGATGGTAATATATAATATATGTGTCTAAAAAATAGACAAACATGTTAACTGTAAAAAGCCTAAATATCAATAGAAAATAAAAAATCAAGTCTATCTTATAGACCTAGTTGTTAATATGACAATAAATAAAGGTCTAATTGGTAGACTTATTAATTCTAAAGAATAGACATATCTTTTTTTATTTAGACGAACGAAAAAACTTCTGTTACTTTTTAGTCTTATTATTATATTAATTATATTATATTATTATATATATTTATAGTTTTTATATTTTATAAAACAAAAAGAAGCTAAAAGCTTCTTAAAAATTTGCAATAATTATTTAATTATTTTTTAAATTCTATTAAATCTTGAATCTTACAATTAAATAAATTGCATAAAATATCAATTTCAGAGGTCTTTATGTCTTTTACTCTACCGAAATAATAATCATTTACTCGAGTATAACTAAAACCAGTATATTGCCTCATTTTATATCTAGACATATTATTTTTATCTAATAAGTTTTTTATTTTAAAAATAACCATTTATTTATTCACCTCATATAAGTATTATAATTGACAGTCATATTTCCTTGTAGTACAATAATTTATATAGCTAAATAAAATATGAACTACTAATTATTTAAATTATTATCATTTAAAGGTGATTTTATGAATAAAAAAATTTTAGAACAGATAAAGTATTGTAGAAAACAAAGAAATATTTCAATTAGGGAATTATCTAACAAGTGTAATATTTCATACAGCTATTTATTACAGTTAGAAAAAGGAATTAAAGATAATCCCACCTTAAATGTTTTGGAGAGTATTGCTAATGTTTTAGACTTAGAAATAACATTTTATATAAAATAATTTTTGTTTTCGACAAGAAACGACATATTTTTATTATTTAGTTATATATAATTAATTATATTATAATTAAAGGAGGTTTAATTATGGAGGAAAAAAATGAACAAATGAACGAACAACAAGAAAAAAAGAAAAGAAAAAAAGTTTTTCAAAAATGGTGGTTTTGGAGTATTATAGGTGTATTAGCTTTAGTAACTATTATAATACTAGTAATGTGCTTGAAACCTAAATTAAAAAAATTAAGTGCAAAAATTAAAGAAATAGACAGCAGTGTTATAATGTATACATCTTTAGACAATAATTCTATTGTTATAGAGATTCCAAATTATACTGATGAAAAGAAAGAAAGCAAAAAGGAAAAGGTTCTTAGTACAATTGAGGAATATAGCAAGAAAAATAAAATACCAAAAAAATATACTAAACTGATAATTATTACTAGAATTGATAGTGATAGTAATAAAGATTATTTCTTAAATATTAATGAATATAAATTACCAGGAATGAAAGAAAATGAAGATGAAAGTATGATATATATTGATTTTATAGAGTTTACAAAGACAATGCTAGGAACTTCAGATTCATCTAGTTCTACAAATACATCTACAACAACGTCGACTGCTAAAGGTGAAGATATAACTTTAACAGCTGGCAAATATACCGTGGGTGAAGATGTAAAGGCTGGTAAATATGACATAATTGCTCAATCAGGACATGGCAATTTTTATATACCATCAAAAGTAAATGAAACTATGGGAACAACTGACGATGATTTTTATTTAAGAAATTATAATAATGTCACTTTAAAAAATGGTGATACCATTGATATTACAAGTAGTTTAAAAGTATTATTACAAGCCAAATAATTTATTATATATTATTTATAGAGCTATATTTTATTTATATATTATATAGCTTTATTAATATATAAAAAAGGCTTTTTTGTTTTTTACGGTAATTTTTGAAGGTAAGTAATGCCCCCCATTAAAAACATATTATAGGGGTGGGGGTACATTCTTCTGCTCTACACACGTGAATATATCTGACAGCAATTTAAAGAATTAAAGTATACAACTTCATTACTTGAATAGAAAAACCTTTTAAAATTGATTCTCGAAGGTCAAAATTAAGATATACATTTATATTTACTTTAAAATAATAATAATTAAAATTTCATCAAGAAAGGAGGAAGAATTATGCAAAAACCTGTTGAATATAATATTTTGCAAGATGGCTGGTATAATATTATCGTTGATGAGCCTTTAAAACGGAGGAGAAAACGAGAATATACAATATGTTTTAAATGTGAAAAATGACTATATGATAATAAGTCGTAGACCTTTGACAAAAAAAGAATTTAACGATTTTAAAAATACTGATTTTAAATGCTTAAAATGGCATAGTTATAAAGAAACCATAAAAGAATAAATGAGTGGCGAGAAAGGTGGAAAAAATTAAAATACTTTATGATATTTCAAAATATAAAAAAGTAAAACAACCTTTATTTTAAAACACTTTAAGATAATTTATAACATTCTAAAATATTATATAAAAAGGCTGGAAACACTCTCTGACTCCGACATTTCGTAGGTTCGAATCCTACCACCCCAGCCAATCACCCATTATACGAATAGCTATTATATAATGCAAATTTTGTCGAAATTTTGTTTCGTTTTTTACTAGATTGGTTGAAAATTATATTTTTAGTATATATAATAATACCATCCTTTTCTTAAAAGGAAATTTTTAAGGAAGGAGGTGTTGTACCGATATGACCAGCTTTATGCTTATATGGATTCTGCTTCAGAAAATCGAAAAGTTGGAAGAAGAATTGAATACATATAAAAACAACACAAACAAAAACTGATTTTCAGTTCAGAGCAGTTCTTCACCTGCTCTGTTTTTTTAGGCATAAAAAAAGATATGTGTCTTCACTCACATATCAGGTGTTGCTTATATGACCAACTTCATCATTTAAGCTAATATTAGTATAGCATTTTTTTTTTAAGATGTCAAACAATTTTCAAAAATTATCCTGATATTAAAAAATCATTCTTTATGATATTAAATCTCTGCTAAAGCAATTGCTAGATTATGTGAAAAAGCACATTTTGTTACTCATTTAGTTGGAAAGTTATCTGTAAATTCATTTAATAACTTATTTTACAAATAAATTCTAATTTTATATTTTTCAAGGCAGGTTATGAAACCTGCCTTTTTTTATTATGAATTAGCAACATCCGTTGTTATTTCCGCAACAGCAGCATAATATTAATATTAGGATTATTATCCAGCAGCAGTCACCTCCAAATCCGAAACCGCCACCGCAACCTCTATTTTCTGGCATATATTTCACCTCCTTTTATGTATAAAATTTCATCATATGCCTTGGGTTTAGCAACCACATCCACAATTGTTATTACCACCACAGCAGCAGCAAAGTATCAATAAGATTATGATGATGAAACAGCAACAATTATTATTTGAGCAACAATTTCCCATTAAAAAAGACCTCCTTATTTTCAATTTTTAATTCATCATTATGTTATATATTATTCTTTTCAAGCGAATAGTGTTACTAAAATTTGACAATAATGTTAATAAGTAGTATAATAGTAAAAGTGATGCTTATTTTAAGAATAAGCGAAATTGAGATTTGTGTATTAATAAAAAATAGTTCGGAAAATTTAATATTTATATTGTATATAGAGCATACTGTTTAGTTGCTTTAAAAAGTCCGCCACATCTCGTCGGGGTTTATATATTTTAATTCGCTCATTTCTTCCCACCGGCGCTGTAACAAGGCTTACGCCTTTAACAGCCCACGGCGGTCCCCACGGGGAAATTCGCTTTTAAACTATATAAAGCCCCTGCGTGTGGCTACTTAAGTGCATAATATATTTTTATTAATATACAAAAGAATAGATAAAGGAGATAAAAAAATGGAAGAAAATTTAACAGAAGATATTTTACAAGAAAATATAATAAAAAAAGAAAAGGTTAAAAGAGATTACAAAAAAAGAAAAAAGCCCGTATCAAAAAAAACAAATGACACTATGTTTAAAAAAGAAAATTTAAAAATTATACCATTAGGTGGTATTTTAGAGGTTGGTAAAAACCTAACTGTCTTTGAATATAAAAATGATATTATACTTGTTGACTGCGGTTTGGGCTTTCCAGAAGATGATATGCTTGGTGTAGACCTTGTTATTCCTGATATGACATATTTAGAAAAAAATAAAGAAAAAATTAAAGGTTTAGTAATTACACATGGTCACGAAGACCACATTGGAGCAATTCCTTATTTATTAAAACAGATTAATGTTCCAATTTATGCCACAAAATTAACAGCTGGTTTAATTGAACATAAGTTAGAAGAACATAAATTGCTAAGAAGTACTAAAATAAAAATTGTCAATCCAGGTCAAACTATATCTCTTGGCTCAATGAAAGTTGAATTTATAAGAATTACACATAGTATACCAGATGCTTGTGCTCTTGCTATTCACACACCAGTTGGAATAGTTGTTCACACTGGAGATTTTAAAATCGACTATACTCCAATAGACGGAGAAATTGTTGATTTTGGAAGACTAGCTGCACTTGGTAATAAGGGTGTTCTAGCACTTTTGTCTGATAGTACAAATGCCGAAAGAAAAGGTTATACCATGTCTGAAAGTACTGTTGGAGAAATTTTTGATAAATTATTTTTAAACTGTACTAAAAGGATAGTAGTTGCAACTTTCTCTTCCAATGTTCACAGAGTTCAACAAATCGTTAATTCAGCTGTTGCGAATAAAAGAAAAATTGCTATTTGTGGTAGAAGTATGGTAAATACTATAGAAACAGCCAGAAAATTTGGATATATCAAAGTCCCTGATAATGTTTTTATAGATATAGATGAAATAAAATCTTATCCAGATGACAGACTAGTTATTATTACAACAGGTAGCCAAGGAGAAACAATGTCAGCTTTAACAAGAATGGCTAATGGAGAACATAAAAAAGTAGAAATTACTCCAAATGATTTAATAATCATTTCCGCTAATCCAATACCAGGAAATGAAAAATATGTTTCTAAAGTGGTAGATGACTTAATGAGTATTGGTGCTGAAGTTGTTTACAGTGCTTTGCAAGATGTGCATGTTTCAGGACACGCTTGCCAAGAAGAACAAAAATTAATGATATCATTAATTAGACCAAAATTCTTCATTCCTGTTCATGGTGAATATAGACAGCTTATCGCACATGCAGAAACAGCCAAAGAGCTTGGAATTAGCCCTGAAAACATTTTTATAACCAATAATGGTAGGGTTTTAGAGCTTAATGAATATGAAGCAAAATTCACCTCAACAGTTACTGCTGGAAAAATATTAGTAGATGGATTAGGTGTTGGAGATGTAGGTAATATTGTCTTAAAAGACAGGCAAAAATTATCTCAAGATGGACTGATAATTGTAGTTCTAACAATGGATTCAAACGGAGTAGTCCTTTCTGGACCTGATGTAATAACAAGAGGTTTCGTATATGTAAGGGAATCTGAAAATTTAATTGAAGATATTAAAAAACTTTTAAGGAAAGAATTACAAAAATGTGAAGAAAAAGGTATTTCAGATTGGGCTTCAATTAAAGCCATTTTAAGAGAAAAACTACATGATTATATATATAAGAAAACCAAAAGAGATCCTATGATATTACCAATTATAATGGAGGTTTAGACTGGAAATCGGGACGGTTCTCTTTTCCAAAAAATTTTTTGGAAAAGAGAACCGTCCCGATTTCCAGTCCCGATTTCTAGTCAACCTGTTTTGCTCATTATATCCTTTTTCATTTTATTCATTATTTTTTTCTCTAACCTAGATATGTAACTTTGTGATATTCCGTAGCATATCTGCAACTTCTTTTTGAGTTTTTTCTTTTTCACCTTTGAATCCAAATCTGAGTTCCATTATATATTTTTCCCTTTTGTTCAGTTTTTCTATTGCAGCTTTTAATAAGCTTTTATCTACCTCATCTTCAAGTCTTCTGGAAGTCACATCTGAATCTGTTCCTAAAATATCAGATAATAACAGTTCATTACCGTCCCCATCTTGATTGAGCGGCTCATCTATTGATACTTCACCTTTTATTTTACTGCTTCTTCTTAAGTACATTAGAATTTCATTTTCTATACATCTAGAAGCATATGTTGCAAGTTTTATGTTTTTATTTGTATTAAACGTATTTATAGCCTTCATAAGCCCTATTGTTCCAATAGATACCAAATCTTCTATTCCTATTCCTGTGTTTTCAAATTTTTTTGCAATATACACTACTAGTCTTAAATTATGCTCTACTAATGTTTGCCTTCCGTTAATATCATTTTGTGATAATAATTTAAGTGCTTTTTCCTCTTCTTCTGGTGATAGCGGTTCTGGTAAACTTTGGCTTCCTGCAATATAGAAAATTTCATCTTCCTTATTACCAAATCCAAAATCTAATAATTTATTTTTTAAAATTTCTAAAATACTCATAAAGACCTCCATTCTGGAACGACGAGGGCGTCGTTCCCTACTTTTTTAATCTAACTTATTTATTATATCCAAACCCACTAATGCATTGTACTTATTATTTCTGCTTAAATTTTTTTCATAAATTCCTATTATCACATTTTTATTTTGCATACTTTTTCCTTGATATTTAATAACAAAATTATCTGGCTTTATTCCTAAAATTAATCCATTTTCAGTTCCCAAAGCAGAAAATGGTATTAACCTAATTTTAGATATGTATTTATCTGATACTTTTATTTTTCCATTAATAATATCTTGTACATTTTGTAAAATTTCTGCACTAATGCATTCTTCTAATACTTGCTTTTCCACAATAACCACAGGGTTACCTGTTAATGGCTCTTTTAAAAAATTTCCAGTATCGATTATTGCTTTTGCATTTGCCGTTTTTTCATTAAAAGTTATTTCTATATTACAAAACATATCTTTTTTTGCAATTTTATTTTTTATGCTTTTAAAGGATATTATGATTATGATAAATCCTATAAGTCCTCCTATTAATATCATTTTCATAGGATATATTCCTACTAATGTTCCGATTTTGAAATAAAATGTCTCCTGGACTTATAAAATATAGTAATGCAAATGTTACTCCTCCAAAGGTAAATGACGTTAGATAGAAAATAAGTAATTCTCTACAAAATCCTTTTAAACCTTTACTATTAAAAGATATATATACAATAACTAATGATAGTATTATTTTTAATGATATGTTGGAATAAATTTCCATATTTGATATGTAGTATATGCATGCATATATTGCTCCTATAATGCTTCCACATAGTATTCTTAATATTTTTATTTCTTTTTTTAAAATAATTGCTGTTGCATATATAATTATGCTGTTCATAAATATGTTTTCTAAAAATATTAAATCTATATATATAGTCAAATAATCACCTGTCAAATTTATTTATTTTCTTATCATTTTTTGTATTGTTATTATAATACTTAAATTTAAAAAAACTTGTCTTTTCTTGAAGGCGAAAAAAAGAAATAATCTACTTTTATAGATTATTTCTTTTCTTTTTACTTATTTATTTATTTTTTTATACCTATTATCTCTTATTTCTTAAGAATGTTGGTATATCTAAATCTCCTCCATTGTCTTTATTATCTGTTCCTGTAGGAATTGAATTTATTTTTTTGTTCCAAGTATTACTTACTAAGTTATCTACTCCTAATCCTGTTTTCTTTTCTTCTTGTTCAAATCCTGTTGCTATAACTGTTATTACAATTTCGTCTCCTAGGCTTTCGTCTGTTACTACACCAAATATAATATTTGCTTCTGGGTCAACACTTCTTTGAACAAGTTCTGCTGCTGTATTTGCTTCTTGTAATCCTAAATCATTTCCACCAGTAATATTAATAATTACTCCTCTTGCTCCTTCGATAGAAGTTTCAAGTAATGGACTTTGTATAGCTTGCTTTGCAGCATCTTCTGCTCTATTTTCTCCACTTGCTCTACCTATACCCATATGAGCCATACCAGTATTTAACATAACTGTTTTTACATCAGCAAAATCTAAATTAATTAATCCTGGAATTGAAATTAAATCTGAAATACCTTGTACGCCTTGTCTTAATATATCATCTGCCATTTTGAAAGCTTCTATGATAGATGTTCTTCTATCAATTACTTGTAATAACTTGTCATTTGGTATTACAACTAATGTATCTACTTTATCTTTTAAATTTACTATTCCTTTTTCTGCTTGAGTTAATCTTTTCTTTCCTTCAAAAGTAAATGGTTTTGTTACTACACCTATTGTCAATATCCCTAATTCTTTAGCTGTTGCTGCAACTATTGGAGCTGCACCTGTTCCAGTTCCTCCTCCCATTCCAGCTGTTACAAAAACCATATCTGCTCCTCTTAGTACTTCTGCTATTTCTGCTTTACTTTCTTCTGCAGCTTGTGCTCCAATATCTGGATTAGCACCTGCACCTAATCCTCTTGTTAATTTTTCACCTATTTGAATCTTTGTTCCAGCTTTTGATAATTGAAGTGCTTGTCTGTCTGTATTAACGGCCAAAAATTCCACTCCTCTAATCCCTGATTCAATCATTCTGTTAATAGCATTGTTTCCTGCGCCTCCTACTCCTATTACCTTTATTGTAGCAGTTCCATCCATCATATAATTGTTTTCTTCAAGTTCTGTATCCATCATAATGTCAATTCCTCCTTTTATTTTAATATTTTTGTTATTATTTTTAAGTATAGAAAAATTCTTTTATTCTTTCTAATACTGTTTTAAAAAAGCTTTCATTTGTTTTTATATCTATACTACTAGATACGCTTTTAGCAAACGGTCTTGTTGAAATATATCTAACAAGTGCATAACTAGATCTGTATGAAGGCTTTATGGTACTTATTAATCTTCCTGTTGATATTTTTACAGGAATATTCAAAATTATTTTACCAGCCACATCACTTTTACTAATAGTTGTTATTCCTTGCCCTGTTAATATAACATTATTAAGATTTGCTTTAACGCCTTCTTTTGTAATGTCTTTATTTATTAAAGTAAATAACTCCGCTATTCTTGCTTCAATTACAGCAATTAATTCTGAACTTTTTATCGTCTTTGTTCTTTCTTCGCCTTTATATGTATTTAACATTATATCTGTATCATTATCGATGAAAGATCTTAGTGCCAACCCATATTGTCTTTTCAATCTATCTGCTTCTTCATCAGATATATTAAATACCATGGCTATATCATTAGTTATGGTATCTCCTCCTATAGGAATTGTATTTGTATAAATAATTGCATCTTCATTAAATACTCCTATATCTGTATTTCCAGCACCAATGTCTAATATCATAACATTATCATTAAGCTCATTTTTATCTAATATTAGTTTTCTTTCTGCAAGAACGTTTGGTATTATTCCATCTATTTCAATATTTGCTTTTTTAAATATATTAGTCAACTGTTTAACATAGTCTTTATCAGCTAAAATAACTTGTCCCTTTACAGTAAAAGATGAACTTAGCATTCCAACAGGATCATCTACTATTCTGCCATTATCTAAGGTAAACTCACTTACTACCATATCTATAACAACTTTATCATCAGGAATATCTATATCTTTTAATTGTCCTATTGCAGAATTAAGATCTTTACTTGATATACCTGCGAACTTGTCTTTAGGCTCTTTTACTATACTGTTTTGAACTATAGTTACATATTTTCCTAATATTGTTACATATGCTGAATTTATTGTTAAATTAGATACTTGTTCTACTTCAGCAATTGTTTTTGCTATTGCAGAAGCAACTTCTTCTTCATCTGTGATTTTTGATTTTTTCATTCCAAAGCATTTACACTCAGCCATAGCAATAATCTCAATTTGATTAAAATTATTAACTTCTCCTATCACAGAGCTAACTTTGGAGGTTCCAATATCAATTCCTACAATAACATCACCGATAGCCAAAATTATTCCTCCGTTTTACATTTTTCTACTTGGCTATTATAATATTAGATTTTTAAAAAAAAGTCAATAGTTTAGTTACAATTTTGTAATATTTTTGTAATAGTTTTGTAATATTATCTTTATATGTTGAATACAATTATTCCATATGAATCCCAAAATATTGCCAGCACACAATGTTTAGCACGTAACCCAAATATATTTAGAAATTTTATGAGATTATATGCTGAATCAGAAGAATTGCTATATAAAATGTGTAATGACAGAAATGACCCTATTAGAAAAGGTGCTATAAATAAAGATTTTAAAGGACTACATTTAATTTCTGCAATGTGGAGAAATGGAATGGCAGCACCTAGTAGTAAGAAAATATTGAAATTGTTAAAAAAATAAAAACCAATTCCGCAATAAGAATTGGCTTTTTATATATTATCTAAATCCTCCCCCAGAAGAACCTCCTGAAGAACTACCACCACTGCTGTAACTACTTCCGCCACCGCCACTATCGCGATCACTTCCGCTATATGAATGTGAATATTCTCTATCCATTTTTCGAGCCCTCCTTCTAGCTTCTCTTTCTGTACGCCTTTCATATCTTAAAGTTTCCCTTGCTAAAGCAGACACCATACTAACTGATAAAGTTTTAGTATAAAGACTTGTATTTTCAACATTGATTTTTGAAATTTCTTTAAAATCTGGATATAACTTACTAAATTGTTCTTCAACCTTATCTGCTATTCCTAATAACTGAGCAAATACAAGATAATCTTCTAATATATGTACTTGGATATTTTCTCTATCTGGAATCAAACTATAATCTAGCAAGAATTTTTTTAATCCTAAAAGATTTAATGCTTCATCCCTTACAGAACCATCAACATATTTTGTAATAATAGTTTTAGTTTTCCATAATTTTTTGGATGTTGTTATATCTTCCAAGATCAATCCTTTTTGTTGTAATTGTATTTCTGTATCACTTATTAGCATATCAAACCATCTATTCATAGTATGGTGATTTGACCTACACCACTTTTCGAATTCTTTTGCTTCTAAAATATTGTTATTGCCACTAGCTTGTCTAAATATTCTCATTAAATACTTTTCTGTTTCATTTTTTGCAAAGAATTCGGTGTTTATACTTTTAAAAGTTATAGCATATTTATTATCTTGTAAATTAAATAGTCCTCCTCTAGTCTTTGAAAGTTCTATATATCCCTCTTTTATCCATTTTAGTAAAATTGCTCCAACTAGACCATTTTTGCATTCATCTTCTTTAAGAATTTTATATTTTAGCATAATCCAATAAGCATAATATAAATCTCCGTTACATGGTATATCTCTAAAATATGTTACTTCTTGTTTTTTAATTTTTGGGCCTAAATCTAAAGGTCTATATTCTACGCTATCTCTATTACTGTTGTATTTTTTCTTATAACAAGCAAATAACAAAATTGTAAAAATAAGGTATCCGAATACAATAATACCACAAATACCACAGTATAAAGAAAGACCATCAAACGAATCATTTGAAACCGAACTCATAGCAGAGTCGTAGACATCATCAAACGACTTACTTGAAGCATTTGTAGTATTAAATATGTTACTTTCAAATCTTACTAAAGCTACCATATATTGAGAAGATGATAATTTGCCTTTAGAATTTAAAACAATTTTTCCATCAACAAAGTTGATTGTTCCATCGTTTCCAAATGCCCATATTCTCGCATTGTCTAGTGAAAATTTATGATTTGAATGTATCGTAATTTTAGCATTTGATACTCTTTGATCTAGGTCTAAAAAATTAAAATATATTCCTTGCGTGTCTGTATATTGAGTTATAAAATTACTAATATTATATTTTAATGTATAAGTATTATCACCATAATTTGAAATTCCCCAACATAATTCTACACCATTTGAAATAGTATTTATTCCATTTTTGTATGCCTTAGATTTGAAACTAGCACTTGTGTTCCAAGTAGATAAACTTTGATAGGTAGTACCTGTTTGGTCTGTAACACTAAAATTCGAAATCTCTGAATTACCCATTCTAGTATATGGTCTATATCCTTCAGTTCCTTCCGTTAAATTAGCATTCCATACTTCTGTAACAGTTGCATTACCATTATTATCTATATAAACATCCATATCTATACTTTTAATAGAATTTGCACTTACTTGATTTATTAGAATAAAAAACATCATAATAAAAATACAGAATATAATTCTAATTAGTAAATTAAATTTAAAATTTGATTTTAACATTTTTTATACCCCTTTTTTATTTATATTATAATATATTATTTTTTGTATAATCAACAATAAATAAAGAAATTTAAACCATTTAAATGATTAAATTTCTTTTTTATAATTATTTTGCATTTCGTTACTCATAAATAATTTTTATTCTCCTTTGAAAAATATAGAGGATGTATTTTTACATCCTCTTATATACTTTTTGATTTGCTATATTTAAGATAAGCAAATACACATCCAACAAGTAATACTACTATTGATAAAGATAATCCAATTCTTAAACCTGTATATGGTAATGTTCCCTTTGCTACAGTATTATCATCTTCATTTTTTTGGCTTTCAGTATCAGTAGATGATGCTATATTTTCTGTTACTTCTGATAGTTGGATTTTGGGGCTACCAGTTAAAGTAACCGTATAATCTTTAGAATCAATATCTTTATATGTTAGCACAACTTTTTCATTTGTTGAAATTGTTTTATTTAAAAGATTTTCATTTTTCATATCTTTTATTTTTAATTTATATTGTAAAGTAGCAACTTCATCACCTTTTAATGTTCCAATATCCCAAGTAATAGTTTTTATATCTTCATCTATACCTTCACTTACAGTTCCTACACTAGGATTTCCTACATAAGAAAATTCAAAATTATTTGTTATATCTTCTGGGAAATAGTCTACTATTTTTACAGTATTTATCGGATTTTGAATTTTTTCTATAACATCTGCTAATATATTATTATTCACTATATTTGTTATATTTGCATCTGCTATATTATAAAATTTTCCAGCTGTTGAATTTTCAGCAGTTCCAAAAATATTAGTTATTGCTTCTAAATCATTATCATAAGTATCTGATGTTGGATCCAGTCCTGTCATCATAGAAATAATATATACTCCAGAATTAGATATGTTTTGTATTGTTGATTTTGTATTAGCCTGTACTGTTTTACTTTCATCTGTTGTCGTATCATTACCTGCATTTGTTCCTGAAGCATCACAAGTTGGCACTCCGTCTGTAAATAATACTATAATTTTATTTTGACATTCATCTGAAAAATTGTTATTTGCCCTTTGAAGTCCAGCATCTATATTAGTTCCAGAAGATGTAGAGGAATCTGCTATTTTTTGAATACCTGCAAGAACGATGTCTTTATCATCACTTAAAGATTGCACTAATGTTGCATTACTCATTCCAGCACTTGTAAGTAATCCCGATCCTGAAAATTTAACAACACCAATTTTTACACTATCTGACTGACTGAATATAGATGTAGCTAAATTTTTAGCACTATTTATAATTAAATCCTTTCTTACATCGCCATTTTCTGTAACATATTTCATAGATGGAGAATTATCAATTACAAAAAATACTTCAGTCGTTCCATTTGTAACTGTTTCTTTTTTTGTATTTGACAACTTCAATTCAATAGTAACTTCTCCAGTATTATTATTCGAATCTACAATAGCTTTAGAAATATAACCTTGATCGTTTTCAAGATATTTTATTTCACTTGATTGTTGAATGACATTTAATGTTGTTTTTAATTCTGATGCGAAAACTCTTGAAAATGATGTTGTTATCATAAGGGTAATTATAGCCATATACCATATTTTTTTTAATTTTTTCATTTTCTTCTCTTCTTTCTATTATTTAATTACTGATAAGACTTTTTATTACTACATTTTCATCTAGAAAACATCATCTTTTTTATGCAAAAAAGCATAAGCAACAAGACTTATAGTTCCTATCCACATTGCATAAAAACCTATATTGTAATACTTAAATGAATCTATACCTAAAATAGATGTTACATATATAGCAAATATTGCTGCTAAGACTGTAGGAATAAGTGAAAATTTTGGATTTTCACAATCTTGTACTTTCTTTCCAATCCAGTTATTAAATAAAAATGGTACATATTTTTCTACTAAATCTTTAAATATAAATAGTAAATTAGCTAATGCTAAAAGCATTATAATTTTGCCTTCCCAGTATCCCCATAAAGAAATAGAGTATTTATATCCAAATATGTTATATTTGACATAAGGCATCATTGTACCTAATATTAGTCCTACAATTCCTATTGCCCCTAAGATTCTTGTTGTTCTACATTTTTCTATAATATTTTTCATACTTCATCCCCTCCTTCGTATATTTTTATAAAAGCTAAAAAGTTAATAACTATTTAAAATTTGTAAATGAATTAAGCATTGTTTCACTTATACTCTGTCCGCTAACTTTAGTATTATTAGCACCTTCTATTCTTGAATTTGATAGTCCTTTTTCATGCTTGATTAAGTTATCAATTTTTCTTAAATTAAACATTTTTTTCTTCGTTTCTGTTTCATGATGATGTCTTGCATTTGAATTTCTATATCTTAAATACATTACAAAGAAATATATAATTCCTGATAATAGGAATAGCCATTCATATTCAAAATCCATCAACAGAGTAGCAAGCCAGCCTAATAATTCTACTGCACAAGAAACTCCAAATAATTTTGGCATATGTATTGGAACACTACCCATTGTCTCTTTTGTTCTCGCATTAACAGCTACATAATGTAATATACTATTATTTTCACCTTTTTTTTGTTGGTAACTATATAACCATACAGGTAAATAAGCTGTTTTCCATTGTTTACCCTTCACATCTAAATTTTCTACTTGCCAATTAACTCCTCGATCATATTCTTTTAATGTTTCATTTGCTGCAAATCTTGCTATATCTTTGCTTTGTGTATCGACTAATGGTCTTAATTCATCAATATTGGTATCACGTTTTTCTGAAGTATAGCCTTTTAAGTAATTTGCATTATATTTAACACTATTTTCAATATCAAATGGCATAATAGCATTTATAACATTGTTAGTCTTATTTGATTGTTTTTTTAATTTGTCTGAACTTGATTCAACTGTTAACCCTTCTATTGTTAAGTCAAAATCACGTTCAACTTCATATAAATCTGCATCATAATATGTTTTTCTATTATCTCCACTTCCGCGAGTGTATCTTCTGACTTCATGTTCTCCATGTCCTGAAAAACGAGCATGTGAATTTACATCAACTATCATATATGGAAAATAAACTCCCATAATATTATCTGTTGTAAATTCTTCTCTAAATTTTGGATGAGCAAAGAATTTTCTTTTTCCAACAAAGTTTTCGATTTGTTCTTTTGCTTCTGCTTTTGTCAAATTAAATGGTAAGACTACATCAGGAATAGCACCATTTGGAATTTGTTGATTAACAGATAAAGTATTTCTGCACCAGTGGCATCTTGCTTGTGTACTCTCAGCTGTATCAATTACAACCTCAGCACCACAGCTACTACATTTGAAAGTCATAATATTTTGAGTATCTTCTACAATATCTTGTGTTCCAGAACCCATTATTTCACCTTCAAGTTTAGTTATATCTGTTTCCATTCCTTGTATTTTTTCAGGTTCAAATTCATGCCTACAAAAATTACATCTTAATTTACCAGTTTTGGCATTTACAGATATATCTGTCGCTCCACATTGAGGACATTTATTTTGTCCATCTTTTGAACCTGCATCAGTTTTTACAATCTTTGGCTCATCATTATTGTTTAATAATTGATTAACTGCCACTCTTTACACCCCCAAAAGTCTTTTCTTTTGTTCATCATAATCTTCTTGTGTAATAAGTCCGCTATCTAGCATTTCTTTATATTTTTTTAATTTTTCCATTGGGTCTTCTTGTGGTTGCCCAACAGGTTGTTGTAATCCTCCCATCGCTCCGCCAACTGCATTCATTCCCATACCCATAAAGGCCATATTGGTAGCTCCTCCATTTTCACCAGCAGCTTGGAATCCACGAGCTACAGATTGTTGCATAAATGAATTTCCTCTTGCTCCTGATAAAGCATCTGCTTTTTTTACATCACTTAATAATTTTCTTGTATCTTCATCATATTCAATAGCTTGTATTGCAACTTTAACAATTTCAAGACCTCTATCTGTTTTCCATTGGTAACCTTCCTCAACTGCTTGCGATAAAGATTTTGCAAATCCTATTTGGTCTCCTTGTATTTTTGTTATACGATTTCCTTTATCAGGATCGTTTGTATAGTTTGAAAATGCAGCAGATAAACTACTTACAACTTCATTAAATAATTGTGCTCCTGCATCATTATCCATATCAGCAAAGTCAAATACTTCTCCGTCTGATAAATAGGTTGCTGGTACAAAGTTCTTAATAAATAAAATAGGGTCAACTATTTTTAGTGTATATGTACCTCTTGTTACTGCACCTACTTGTGCATTTAAGTATGCGTCATCCCAGTATATCTCAGCTTGTGTACCAAATCTATTATTTGGTATTTCCTTTAAATTTACATAGAATGCTGTTTGTTGAGAACCAGGTTGACCACCATATTTGAATCTTTCCCAACTTTGAGTAATTAGAGATGATACAATTCCATCTCCTGAAAAAATTGATTTTGCATTTGGATCATCTGATGAAAAGACAAATCCTCCTGGCTCTGTAATACATCCTGTGATTGCTCCTTCTTGCATTGTAATAAGTGCCATTCCTTCAGGTACAACTATTTTACTTCCATTTGAAATAATGTTGTTAGAACCTTTAGTATTTGACCCTCTACCTGCATTTGTACCTTGTGGTACTGCTGGATAAATACCAGCTGTTGCTGGAACTCCTGACATAGGAACTATAAAATCCTTCCATTGATCTGCGAATGTTCCGCCGATTGCTCCTGCGAATGCTTTAATAAAGCCCATAATTACTCCTCCTTTTATAATAACTCCAGATTTTATTTATAGTTATTTGTCATATTTATACCAAACTTGTCGTAAATTGTAAATAGTTTTTTAATAGTTTTCTTATATTTTTTCTAAAAATACTAATAATAAAATATAAGTATAGTTGGTAAAAATAGCAGAAAGCATTATATTTTTTATAAGTTTACTCACAGAAAATATTAGTTTCCTTTGTTTACATTTAAATCTTATATTCTATAATTATATATAAATGGAGGTGTTATAATTGGGGAAATCAGAAGATGAAAATAGAAGAATTGAAATTTCACAAAACTTGGGGAAAAATTTATTAAAAATCCGAAAAGAAAAGGGGTTTACGAGAGAGGAACTCGCAGAAAAAAGTAACTTATCCGCTAATTATATTTATGGATTAGAAAATGGTACTTATTTACCCGGTTGTATTGCTTTAATAGATTTATCCAATGCCTTGAATATAACAACTTCTCAATTACTAGATAAATATTTAGATAATAATAGGAATAATCTCATTGATAAAATATCACAAGAGATTAGCAAACTTTCAGATAGGGATTTAAATTTGATAATTACTATATTAGATTTTTACAATAAAAATAGTCAATAAGTATTTAATAGAGTCTTATAATTAAATACCATTGACTATCTTTTTATTTATTCTTCCCCACCTTTTAGTCTTTCTGCTCTATCTGCTGCTATTAAGCTATCTATCATTTCATCTAAATTTCCATTTAAAAAGTTCTCCATTTGATAGATGCTTAATCCTATTCTATGGTCTGTTATTCTTCCTTGAGGATAATTATATGTTCTTATTTTCTCACTTCGATCTCCTGTCCCAACTTGACTTTTTCTTTCGTTTGCAAGTTCAGCATCTCTTTTTTCTTTTTCTATATTATATAATCTTGACTTTAAAAGTCTCATTGCATATTCTCTGTTTTGAGTTTGAGATCTTTCTGTTTGACATTCTGCAACAATTCCTGTTGGCACATGTATTAATCTTACTGCTGATGATGTTTTATTTACATGTTGTCCTCCTGCTCCTGATGCTCTATATACCTCCATTTTTATATCTGCTGGATTAATATCTATTTCCACATCTTCTACAACTGGCAATACTGCAACTGTTGCTGTTGATGTGTGAATTCTTCCACTACTTTCCGTATCTGGAACTCTTTGTACTCTGTGAACTCCACTTTCAAACTTTAGTCTACTATAGACACCTTTTCCTGTAACCATAAATGTTACCTCTTTATATCCACCTAAACCAGTTTCATTTTCATTTAACACATCAATTTTCCAATGTTTTGTTTCAGCATACATGTTGTACATCCTAAATAGAGTACCCGCAAATAAAGCAGCCTCTTCTCCTCCAGCACCAGCTCTTATTTCGCAAATAATATTTTTGTCATCATCTGGGTCTTTTGGAATTAACAATATTTTTAATTCTTCCTCTATCTGAGGTATTTTTTCTCTTAGCTCCTCTATTTCCATTTCAGCAAGTTCTTTTAAGTCTTTATCATTTAGCATTTGTTTCGCTTCTTCTAAGTCTGACTGTGCTTTTTTATATTCTCTATATTTTTCTACAACATCTACTAGGTTTGCATGTTCCTTCATTAAATTTTTCCATTCATCCTGTCTTGCAATAACATCTGGGTCACTAATTTTTTTATTTAATTCCTCATATCTCTGCTCGACTGCTTCTAATTTTTGAAACATAAACTTCTCTCCTTATCTTTTTGATTTTTATATTATATAATAATTTTATTGTTTATTCAATACTAGAAAAATAAATTGTAATTTGTGTAAAGGATTTTATTGCAAGAGGTGTAGGGGCTGGTCTTGACCAGCCCGTTAAAGAACGTCATATTAGCGGGTCGGTCAAGACCGACCCCTACAATATTCGCCATAAACCTTTCGCTAACAAATTACAATTTACAATTCTATATAATTAAAATCTAAATTTAATTTCTCCATTATTTCTTTTTCTCTTTTTGAACACGTAAAAATAATTATTTGGTTTTCTTTAAAATTACTATTTAAATAAGATAAAATATTTTCCAAGCGTTCTTCATCATAGTATGCAAAAGCTTCGTCTAATATTATTGGTAATTTTTCTTTTGCAACTTCATTGGCAATTGCAAGCCTTAATGCCAAGTATAGCTGATCTATTGTTCCTACACTTAAAAGATTAGCATTAACATAGTTACCATTTTCTGTTTCCACTATAATTCCATCCTCTTCATTAAATATGATATTTTTATATTTTTCTCCAATAACACCTTTTGTATTTTTTAATAAATTTTCAGTAAATTCTGGAGCTATATTATTTTTCATTTTATTGTAAGATTTTTCTAAAATATTTTTTGTAAGGTCTATTGCTTGTCCTAATTTTAAAATTTCTTTTTCTTCATTTAGTGCATTTTCTAGTTGTTCTTCTAAATTTATTTTTTCTTCTATTTTTTCAGTAATATTTTTTTCTGACATTTCTAATGTGTATTTTTCAAATTTTAAATTATTATATCTTTCCTCATGTTCTTTTATTTCTTCTTCTATTATTTTTAAATCTTTTTTCAATATTTTTAAAATTGTATTTTCATCTATGATATTTTTATATTTTTTTAATATTAATTCTTTTTGCTCTTCATGTTCTTTTTCTATTTTTTTATTTAAATTATTAATATCATTTTCCAAATCTAATATAATTTTATTTATTGTATCTTTTTCATTATTTAATTCTATTATTTCTTTATTATTTAATTTATTTTTATTTTTTATATTTAAAAATAAATTAATTAAAAAATAAATTAAAGAAATTCCTAAAATAATTAATTTAATATTTAAATTTATTTTTAATAAAAAAAAGGCTATATTTAAAATAAATAATATTAAAAAAATAATTAATAATTTTTTATTTATTTTTTTATTTTCTTTTTTATTTTTGTTAATATCTTTTTCTTTTATTTTTATTTTATTTTTATTTTCATTAATTAAATTATTTTTTATATTTATTTCTTCTTGTGCAAATTTGTTTTCTTCTTTTATTTTTTTTATTTCTTTTAATAAATTATTTTTATTTTTTAAATTATTTATTTCATTATTAATATTATTTTTTTTATAATTTATTTCCGTTTTATTTTCTTCATTATATTCTATTTCTTTTATTTTTTTTGTTATATTTTCTATTTTAATTTTTATTTTATTTAATGGTCTATCTACTGTCCTATCACTGCCTATTTCTTCTATGTATTTTTTATTTAATTTATCCATTGTTTTTTTATAAGAAATATTCGCTTCTCCTGTAGTTAGCATATTAGATATTTTTTGAATTATATTTCTTCTGTCTCCTGAATTTAAAATAATTTCTTTTTGTTCGGCAAGTACTGAAGAAACAAATGTGTTTTCATCCACATTAGTTTGTTCAATAAAAAATTCATTTCCTTTATTTTTATCTATATTAAATTTTTTAGAAATATCTTCACCATTTTTATTATATATTTTAGGATTTTTTTTATTAAATTCTCTATATACTTCAAATGTCTCTCCATTTTCTAATGTATATACTATTTTCCCAGAAAAATCATCACCACTCCAGGGTTTATATTTTTCAAAATCAGAAATATCTTTTCCATTTTTATTTTTAGAAGCACCATAAAACATAGCTTCTAAAAATTTTAAAGTAGTAGTTTTTCCCTGTTCATTTTTTCCATAAATAATATTTATATTTTTATTTAGATTAATTTCTTTATTTTTAATTTTACCAAATCCATTTATTTTTAATAAATTTATATTCAAAATAAACCTCCTTATAAAATTTAATGAGATAATTTGTAATTTGTGTAGATGCATTTATTGCAAAAGGTGTAGGGGCTGGTCTTGACCAGCCCGTTAAAGAACGTCATATTAGCAGGTCGGTCAAGACCGACCCCTACAACATTCGACATAAACCTTTACCTTATAAATTATAATTTATTTTTATCACATATTATTTAGCCCAATTTCTATTGCCTTTTCAATTATCTCTTTATCATATTCATCATCATTTAAAAGCCCTAGCATCTCATTAATAAAAATACCCTTCAAATTATTTTGTTTTGAAATTTCTTCTAAATTATAATTTAATTTTGTTTTATTTTTTATTTTCAAAATATTTTTATTGCTAATTAATTTCAATATTTTATTTTCTTCTATCTCAAAATTCCTTGTCCCAATTAAAATTAATTTAATCATAACATTTTCTTCTATATAAATATTATTAATAAATTCAATTAACTCTTCTTGCGTGTTTATTTCTGTTATATCTATACTTTTTTCTTCAAATATTCTTTCGTCTAATTTTACAAAATTAATTTCTAAATTATCTTTACTTAAGCTAACATCAAATAATCCATGTTCTCCCTGTTCATCAAATCCCAAAGAAACCGTCGATCCTGGATAGACAATATTTTCATTTATAACTTGTCTTTTATGTATATGCCCCATTGCAACATAGTCAAAACCAGCTTTTTGTATTTCATTTTTTGATATTGGATTATATAAATTATCTGCATTTTTGCTTGCATCTATATCTCCATGAATTATAAGTATATTTATTTTATTTTTATTTTTTATTTTAATATTTTCTACATTAAAATTATTACAATAAAAATTATCAAATCCAAAGCCATAAATATCGGCGTCTTCAAATTCATAGCATTTTATTTCCGAATTAAAAATATAAATATTTTTATTCCATTCAAAATTATTATAATATGAATTTTTTAAAAATGGGTCATGATTGCCTGGAGAAATAAATATTTTTGTTTCTGGTATGGTTTTAAATAAATTATTAATATATTCTATTGTTGTTTTTTTAACATATTTATGGTCATATAAATCCCCTGAAATAAAAAAATAGGAGATTTTTTCTTTTTTTATATATTCAACTATTTTATTAAATACTTGTCTTTGTTCTAGTCTTCGTATATCTCCTAAGTTTTCTTTTTCTCCTAAAAATGAAAATGGAGTATCAAAGTGCATATCTGCAATATGTATGAATCTCATATATATTTCTCCTTTTAAATCCGCTCCCAGGGTGTTATATATTTTAATCACTCTATTAGCTTCCCACCGGCGCTGTAACAATGCTTCGCATTTAACAGCCCACGGCGGTCCCCCCGAGGCAATTCGCTTTTAAAATATATAAGCACCCTTCGCGCTACTTATTCTTAAACTATTTATTAAGACTATTTAATAAATCATTTCTTGTTATTACAGTATTTATATGAATATTTGCTTGTTTTTTTATTTGCAATTCTATTTTTTTATCTAATATATATAGTATAGCTTCATTTATATCTTTTTCTAATAACTCATTTATATAGTCTATATCTGGAAGATTTCTATCTTCACTTGTCCTATCTGAAATAAATAAAATTTTTGCAAGCATGTCCATTTTTGGAAGTCCTGTAGTATGTGCTCTAATTGCATTAGCCATATCATCATTAAATTTAAAATATTTTTTTGCCATATCTGCTCCAATTTTTGCATGTAGTAATGATATATTTTTATTTTCTATTTCATCTACTTCTATATTATTTTCTTTGCAATATTTTATTTTTTCATTATCTGTTAATTCTTTTGCTATATCATGTGCAATTCCTACTTTTTTAGCTATATCAATGTCAAGCTCGAATTTTATTGCAAGTTCTTCACATCTTTCCATTACACATTTTGAATGATTATATCTTTTTTCAGATAAGTGTTCTTTTACATAATTTTGTATTTCTTCTAATTCCATTTTCTCTCCCCTCTATACAATATTACTTTGCTTCTATTCCGCCATAAATAGCATATTCTTGATTTAGTAATTTACTTGCCATTTGGTCACCAAAACTTTTATGCCATATTTCATATGGATAGTTAGCAAACCCCTCCTCAGTAAACATGTTACATAAAACTCTTCTATTTAAAAGCATTTCACGTTCTTCTTCATTAAAATTCAGTCCCTTTTCTAATTTTTCTTCATAATATCTTGTATATGAAATTGGGCTAAAATCATCAAAACCAGTCCCTAAATTAACTGGTTTCCCATACTTATCACATATTGTTATATCAACTGCCGCACCTGTATTGTGTGGAGATGGCTTTAATTTGTCTGTAGATGCAACAGACACAAAATTTTTTGTGTATCTAAATAAAGCTTCCCCTTCTAAATTAGTCGTTTGTTTAAAATTATTGTAGTATCTATCAAACAAAGCATTTTGTGTTTCAATAGTTCTAAAAGTATCCCATACTAATAATTTAAATCCATCAGGTAATTTATTGGCTATAATAATTAGTTTATCTTTAATCGTTTTTCTAACCCTACAATCATTTTCTGCTCCTTCAATGTGGTTAAAATAATACTGTGGACTCAGTATTATTTTATCACTTACATTTTTTAACGAAACAAGTTCTTCTTCACATTCTTTAATAATTACTTTGTTCCATTCATCAAAATTAACTCTATATTGTTTAATTGCTTCCAAATATTTTTTATCTACGCTTTCATATAATTTCATTTATTTTTTGGCTCCCTTTACTCCATTTCCTAATGCTAAAATGTTTTGATCATATGAATATGTTCTATTTTTTCTTTCTCTTTCTCTCTTGAATGCCAATTCTACGAGTTCATCTAATTCTTTTTCAAATTTTTTGTCTGTTGCTTCCCATAAATAATATGATAAAGCTCCCGGTATTGTATTAATTTCATTTACATATATTTTATCTTCATCTAAATCAATCATAAAATCTATTCTAGCTACCCCATTACAACCTAAAAGCTTAAAAGTTCTTACTGCCATTTTTTGGATTTCCTTTGTTTTTTCCTCTGAAATTTCAGCAGGCACTTTTCTTTGCAAAGTAGCCATTCCTTCGCTCTTCGTTCCACCTTTTGTTTTACTTTTTCCAACATATTTATCTGTATAACTTAAGATTTCATCACTTCCTATAGGTTCTTCACATATTGAAGCTGTAGCATCTATCATATCCCCCATAACAGAACAATTTACTTCTTTTAATTTTTCTATAGCTCTTTCAACCATAATTCTATCAGAAAACTCCATAGCAAATTCTATCGCGTCTATCAACTCGTGCCTATTTTTAGCTTTTTTAATTCCCACACTAGAGCCAAGATTTCCTGCTTTTACAATAACTGGATATTTTATTTTTTCTTCTATTTCGTTTAAACACTGTTCCTCATTTTTTATATAATCTAACGAATAAAACGCTATGTAATCAAGAGACGGTATTTTTTGCTCTTTCAATACTCTTCTCATCATTATCTTATCCATTCCAATACTAGATGATAAAACATCAGGTCCAATATAAGGAACCCCTAATATCTCTAAGAAGCCTTGAATCGATCCATCTTCTCCATTTGTTCCATGCATTATTGGGAATGCAATATCTATTGAGTCTATTATATTTTTTGCAAACATTTTATTATTTACTCTTAATAAGTTAGCTTTAGAACCATTATTCACTAGAACTATTTCTTCACATTTCTTTATTAATTCATCCATATTTCTAAATTCTTTTAAGTTTAATAAATTTTTCCCTGTATACATTTTTCCATTTTTGCTAATATAAATAGGTATTATTTCATATTTTTCTTTATTTAAACTTGTAATTGCCTGGTTTGCTGTTATTATGGATATTTCATGTTCTACAGTTTTCCCTCCAAAAATAACTCCAATTTTTAATTTCATACTATCATATCCTTTCCTTTATTATAAGTAATTATCGGGTAAGTCATTCTCAAATAACACAACCGTGTTTTCGTTTATTATTTCATTCATTTTATTAATAGCACTTGTTAAGTTTTTTGCTATATAAACATTTTTTTCATTATAATTTTCTTCTCTAATTCCCTCTAAAATAGGCTTTGATTGTTTTTCTCCAACTAAAATAATATAGTCACTATTTCTTGCTGCTTGTTTTCCAAACTCTTTATTATAAATTTCTGATTTATCTCCTAAATCTACAATTCCCGGTGTGATTAATACTTTTTTCATGCCTTTAAAATTATTTAATACTTCTAATGCTGCTTTTGCACCCTTTACATTTGAATTATAGGCATCATCTATTATTATTGAACCATTAGCATTGCGTTTCAATTCTAGTCTATGCGCAACTGGCTTTAAAAACCTTATTCCCCTTATTATTTCTTCTTCACTTAGTCCTAATTCGTTACATACTGCTACTGCTCCTACAATATTAATTATATTATGCCTTCCTAGTAATTTTGTTTTTACATGCATTTTTTTACTATTTTTTATATTAACATCAAAGCTTGCTCCAAATTCATTCATTTCAATATTTTCAGCATAATAATCACACTTATTATTAATTCCAAATTTTATATTATTATTATTAAATTCAATTTTGCTTATGTTTTCATCTTCATTATTCACAAAAGATAAACCATCTTGTGGCAAACTTTTTATTAATTCTAATTTAGTCTTTTTTACATTTTCAATCGTTTTAAATGTTTCTAAATGTTGTGGCCCTATAGCTGTTAAAACTCCATATGTAGGTTTTACTAGGTCACATATTTCCTTTATGTCACCAATACACTTTGCACCCATTTCACATACAAATACTTGGTGAGTATTCGTTAAGTTCTCATTAATTGTTCTTACAACTCCCATAGTTGTATTATAACTTCCTTGTGTTATTAATGTATTGTATTTCTGTGATAAAATAGTTCCTAATATATATTTTGTACTCGTTTTTCCATAGCTTCCTGTAATTCCTATTACTTTTAAATTAGAATTTTCCTTTAGTTTTCTTTCTGCTTGTTTATAAAACTTTAATTGTATTAATTTCTCTATTGGAAAATTTATTATATTTATTATAAGAATATATATATATGTACATATAATTAATATATCAACAATTATTAACAATTTTATATATATATTTGCTAAAATTAAAATTATTAGCAATACTAATATTTCTGTACAATACATTCTTTTTATTCTATTCGTAATAACTAATGGTTTTTTTTCTATATATTTATTTCTAAATAATAATAGCAATAAAACCCAAATTATATTTATTACTAAACCTAATCTTATATTAAAAAATAGACTTAGCATTGGAATAATTGTGAATAAATCTTTTTTTAATAATATATTATTATTTTTCATCCATTTTAAATATCTTTTATTTTTATAAGACTCTAATTGCAACATATGGTATGCATGTCTAGATTTATATAATATATAAATTATTGCTAATATTAAAAATATATTTATTAATATGTAATTAATCATTTTTCCTCCATTTTGTTTATATCATTTTTAAAAAATTCATCTAATATTATACAACATTGATATAATTTTTCTAGATATGAAAAATGTCCAGTTCCTTCTAAAACAGCTATCCCACTATTCGGTATTAATTTTTCCATTTGTTTTGCATCACTCAAAGGTGTTGCTGTATCCATATCACCCCAAATTAATAATGTTGGTACATTTATGTTTGGCATTATATTTTTTTGGTCTTCATTCAATATGATATTCATTGTTTTTCTCAATATTTCTGGTGATGATTTGTAATCTGATGACCCAAATTTATTTAAAGCTTTTTCACGTAAAACTTCTAACTTTTTAGGAAATAATTTTACAATTTTTTTTACAAATTTAAAACTATACACCTTTAAAAAATAATCTAACTTTCTTTTTGGCTTAATTCCAGTACTATCAATTAGTACAATTTTTTTTACATTTCCTAATTTTCTTCCAGCATAATTTATAATAATTTTTCCTCCATTTGAATGTCCTATAAGAATTGGATTTTTTATATTTAATTTATTAATAAATTCTGCTAGAAAGTTTCCATAGTCATTCGTATTCATCGGTTGGTCTGGTAAATCACTTTTTCCAAATCCAATTATATCAATATTATATACTTTAAAAAATTTCGATAAATGTTGCTCCAAGGGTTTCATTGTCTCTAGCGATGCTAGCCATCCATGAAGTAGTATTACAGGCAATCCCTCTCCATGTACTTCATAGTTTATTTTTTTATTTTTTATTATTACTTCCAAATTATATCACCATTTATATTAGTTTTATATCTAATTATTTTACAACATTTTGTGGTAAAATAAAACCTTTTTATTAATAATATCAAAAACAATATTAATCATACCTATTTTATGTTTTAGTTTTCTTATTAGAACCACTTCATATTACCATTTGCACCTCAACAAATAACTAATTTATGATAGTACCTACATTTTTTATTCAGATACATTATTGGTCGTAATGTTCTTCGTACTGTTTGTTAACTTTTCTATATAATTGTCTTGTAACAGATATTTATTATAATAATTTGACCTTTTTGATAATTCATCATTTACAAATTCATATCCATATTTTTCAATTAAAGTAGGTTCTCCTGAAAATAGGTTAGTACCTAACCCCAATCTTTCTCCTTCAATTTCTGCTCCAATGCTTGCTAGTACTGTTGGGAATATATCTAATGTTGAAAATTGTCTGTTTTTGCTATTCGCCGCTGGTATTGCAGAATTAATAAAAGTATTGTAAACAGTTCTTGTATATCCTTTTTCTAGATGTTCTTCATAAAATTCCGTTTGCATGCCTATGTGGTCTCCTACAATTACTATTGTAGTATTATCATAAAAATCTTGTTTTTTCATCCACTCTACAAACTCATAAACTGATTTAGATGAATATGCAAAAATATTTTCATACTGTGTTTCAAACTCATCTCCTACATTTTCACTTAAATATCCATCCATAAAGTGAGTATCTGCTGTTAACATCACAAAATTAAATGGTTTATCTTCTGCTGCCAATTCTAATATTTCATCTTTTGCCCATTTAAATAAGTCATCATCATCATATCCCCACCAAACCTCATCTTCATCTGTCATTTTGCCTTCTTTAATAGCAGTATTTAAATCAAAGATTTCATAATTTCCATGTACAGTAAAATAATCCTTTCTTCCTCCAAATTCAGCATCAGAACCTACCATTAATTCTAGATTATAGCCTTCTTTTTTTAAAATATCCCCTAAAGAATATACTCCTGGTAAAAATGAAGAATAGCCTTTATATGAATTTGCACTTATATCCATTTTTAATGGAATTCCCGAAGTTTGTGCTACCATTCCTGCAACTGTCCATCCTGTACATGGTACAGGTCTAGCTCCTCCAAGCTTTTCTGTATTAGAAAAATTAATATTCTCAATTGCGAGTTCCTCTAGTTCTGGAATTATTGAATATTTCCAACCTCCTCCATTCTCTGTAGAGGCAACTGTAGTTTCCATTGATTCTAAAAAAATATAAATTAAATTTCTTTTTTCTTTTGGAAATGATATTTTTACATTTTCACTTGCAACATATTCTTCTTCAAATATTTTACTTCTTTGAAATTGATTAATTATATATGAATATAAACCTATTTGTCCTAACGCAAAGATAACACTTAAACTTAAAATAATCACTGCATATTTTATCTTATTATTTAATATTTTTTCATTTGGATAAATTTGAAATTTTTTTATTTTAATTTTCTTTTTAAAACTCGTTAACGGGATAGCCATTATTATTACTAACAAAATAATCGGTATTATACATACTTTTAATGCTTTACCAACTACCTCAGTATTTGCTTTTTCTGGTCCTCTTGCTAAATGATAAATTATTGTGTCAAATGTCTGCTCAGCATAATTAATTTTATAGTAACTTGATGCTACAATTATTACTACAGATAAAATTAATATTATTAATGCAATTATTACTTGTTTTCTTCTTTTCATTCTCATCAATCCTTGTATCTTTTATGTTGGAACAATAAACGTTACCGCTTCTTTAAAATTATTTATTTTTGCATCTTTCGTTCTTCCTCCAAATTCTCCATCTACAGTCCATAATAAAGATTTCTCTGAAGTTATTTCTATTTTACTTCCTTGTTTATAAAAGAAATTTTTGCTTTGATATCTTCTAAATAAAATATCGAAAACAATACTAATATATTGAATTTTATGTTTTGGCTTTTTTATTAGCAATACTTCAAAATTACCATCATTTATAGCAATCTCTCTTTTTCTAAACCACTGAAATCCCCCTATTGACTTAGAATTACTAACAGAGCCGTAAATACATTCTTTTTCTATTTTTTCTCCATCAATATTAAGTTTTATTTTATAGCTTCTAATTTTAAATAAATATTTTACTGCTACAATAAAATATGCAAACTTTCCAAAAATTTTTTTTAATTTTTGGTTTGTTACATATGATACCGCTGTAAATGCACCAAATGCTGCAACATAATTAAAATATTTTTCATTAATTCTTCCAACATCTGATTTTTTTTCTGAGTAATTTTTTAAAATTCCTTGCGTAAAGAATTTTTTTCTTGAAAGACCAATTGTTCTGGCAAAATCGTTTATAGTCCCTAAAGGTATAAAACTTATTTTGGGCTTATCTTCTAAACTCATAACTGCACTTACTAAATCATTTACCGTTCCATCACCGCCACAACATATAACAATATCTGGCTTTTTATTATATTCCGTTATAATGTCTTTTGCAGAGAAATTTTTCCTAGTATTAATAATATCCACATCATATCCTGTTTTCATCAAATCTTCTTTAATTTCTGGTATTCTTTTCTGAACTTTTCCTCGTCCAGCATTTGGATTTACTATTAATAAAACGTGTTTTTTCATAGTTGGTCTCCCTATATTTTTTTATATTTTATGTTATTTGTCCTCAAAAGTCAAGCACAAAGACATAAACAATGTAGGCAAAAAAATAGTGTTATTTCTAACACTATTTTTAAGTTTTATACATCATAAATTGGATCTACTTTTTTTAATTCATTAAATGTATCAATTTCAATTATATCGTTTTCTTTACATTCTCTAACTGCTATTTTATAATTTTGTTTACATACATCTAGAGGTACTTGATCCCAGTATTTTTCTTTTCCTCCTGGTGTTTTGTAGACTTCATCAATATCCTTACTTAATTGTTTTCCATCTTTTGAATCGTAATAGGAAATTCCGTACATATGATGGCAATTATAACCACCTACTTTTTGCTTAGTAATGATACCATTTTTAGTTTCAAAGCACCAATCATCTGTAACATCAACATATTTTCCTAAAAAATTACTTTGATATTCATATTTCCTTATTAAATTGGAATTGTATAAAATTAAATCTGATTCCAATACATAGCTGTTTTGTAATTGATTTCTTATTAAAAAAGCTGAAGATATATTATTTGCCTCATTATATAATTTATTTTCTACAATTTTTATATTAGGATATTTTTTTAATAAAATTTCAAATTGTTCTCCTAAATATCCTGTAACTATAATAATTTCTGGTATTTCTGCTTTTACAACAGCATCTAATAACGTTTCTATTATTCTTTTCCCTTTTACTAATACTAAGGGCTTTGGAGTATTTAATGTAATTGGAACCATTCTTGAGCCAAAACCCGCTGCTAAAAAGATTGCTCTTTTTACTCTATAAGGTTCTAATTTTTTCAACCCCTTATTGGTAATCATATTATTTTCATTAATTAAATTATCATTAGCAAAAGCTGAAATTATTTTATTTACTGTACCAAGAGATAAGTTTGATAATTCTGATATTTTTCTTTGTGATAGTTTACTTTTTTCCCTTTCAATAATTGTTAAAATTTCAAATTCATTATATGTAAGATCCATTTTCTTCGCTCCTTCTATGTTCTTTTCTATTTATTAAATATATTATTCCTTTTACAATAATATTGAAAAATAGTATTATAAGAGATATTATAGCAGCTTCTCCAAGCATCATATTACCTTCGTAATTATTTATAAGTAGAGATAATGGCATAGTTGAAGTATTAAATAAAAATGTAACCGCTGAGATTGTTACCATTGAATTTACAAAAAAGTATGAAAACATTTCTCTTATAGTTATTTTAGTACATGGAATTATTATATCTTTTATTGTTCTAAACATACCTACATTAAAAGTTTTAGCCATTATTTCGTAGTTCTGATTTACTTTTTGTAATGCATTATATGCCATTAGGTAAGGTGAAGCTATGAAATGAACTATATTTACTAAAATTAATATAGCATAAGTATTGTATATAAATGTGCCTTTAAAACTTATAGAATATGAAAGCCCTAAAACTAGTCCTGGTATAGCCAGAGAAGATATTGTTAATATGTGAATAAATTTACTAGTTTTTCCTTTTATTCTAGCGGTTACATATGCGGCAAAATAAGCTATTATTGTGCCAAAAACAGAAACTAATATGGCAATTATTAATGAATTATATATATTACTTAAAACATCATTATTAAAAACATATTCAAAATGCTTTAATGAGAAAACTCTATTGGTTGTATAATTATCTATAAAGGCATAGTACACAAATGAGCCCAATATGGTTAGTATGCATATTAATACTATATAAACAAATAATGTTAAAATTCTGTCCTTAAATTTACTACTAGATATTATGTATTTCTTTTTTATTTCACCATTAGTGTAATCTTTAGAAAAATTATCAAATAAAAATGAAATAATTGCAGGAATTAGTAGGAATAAACCTATCATAGTTCCTTTTGAAAAGTCTAATAAACCAATTACTTCTTTATATAAAAATACTGGTAATGTAGTAAATTTTCCTCCTACAGCAAGTGGAACACCATAGTCAGTAAATATCAATGTAAACACTGCAAAAGTTGCTGATAATATAGGCTTTTTAAGATAACATAAAGTTACTGTTTTAAATGTTTGCCATTTATTTAATCCAAGTACTGTTGCACTGTCATACATATTATTATCGATGTAATTAAATCCGTCATCTAGCATTAAAAATGCTACTGGGAATGAATAAATTATTGAACCTATTATTATTCCCGGCATTCCTATTATATTAAAACCAAACACTTTAGAAATTAATCCATTTGCACCAAATAAGTTTATTAGTCCTAAACCATGAGATATTGAAGGTATTAACATAGGAAGCGTTAGTAACACTTTTAATATAGCTCTATGTTCTATATTTGTCCTGTTAAGTGTGTATGCTAATATGTAGGCAATAATAATTGATATTACTGTAGCAATTGTAGTTACTAGCATTGAATTGGCCAAAGATTCTTTAAAAGCACTTGATGTTACTAATTTACTAAAATCAGCCCATTCAACTTTTGCTAGCATTCCTATCAAAGGATAAAAAACTGAAATCAATAAAAACAAAAGTATGATTATACTTAAACTATTTTTTCTTTTCATGGTAATTTAATTCCCCCGTACATTTTTCTATCGATTTTACTTTTTCTATAAGATGATTTGTTACAAAATTTCTTACGAAATCATTTTTTGGATGATTAAAAATTTCACTTGGAGTATCTATTTGTTGAATTTTTCCATCATTTATTACCATAACACGGTCTGATAATGAAAAAGCTTCTTCTTGATCATGTGTGATATATATAATTGTTGTTTTTAATTTTTGTTGTATGCTTTTTATTTCTTTTCTAAGAATCAATCTATTATCGGCATCTAAAGCAGACATAGGCTCATCAAACAAAACAATATCTGGTTTTAAGGCTAAAGTTCTTGCTATTGCTACTCTTTGTTTTTGACCACCTGATAGTTCATGAGGATATTTTTTTAAATGGTTTTGCATATTTACCATTTCTAACATTTTAATGCTTTCTTCCTTAGCCTTTTTCTTGTCTTTTAATTTTAATTTTAGTGCATACATAACATTTTCTAAGACGGTCATATTAGGAAATAGTGCATAATCTTGGAAAACTATTCCCATACCTCTTTTTGAGGCGTCTAATTTTGTAATGTTTTTTCTATCTTTTGTTATTTTGCCTGCTGTTGGAGTTTCAACTCCTATTATTATTCTTAATAAAGTTGTTTTGCCACAACCTGAAGAACCTAAAATTGATAAAAACTCTCCATCATTTACTGAAAAAGTGATATTATCTAATACGGTTTTATTATTATATACTTTTGTTAAATTTTTAATTCTTAATCTAACCATTTACTTCTCCCCATTTTTCTAGTAAATCTTCTTTAGTTTCTATACTATCAATATTATCCATATTAGCTTCTGCAAAATTTGTTGGATAATTTTGTACATTGTTTTTTTGATCTTTTAATATTACATCTGGCATATAGTTTTCTTTATCATATCTAATAAATTCTGTTGATAGCCATTCAAAAACTTTTTTCACACTTTCATTATTTTCTCTACCTTTTATGATTCCACAAGATGTTGTATTATATGGTGCTCCGGTTTCTAAAGAAATAATTTCAAAATTATATCCTTCATTTATTGCTGCTGCACCTTGACTAGTCATACCCATGGCGATAGCTATTTCTCCTTGTTTTAAAAGATTTGTTGGTCCTGAACCAGACGCTGTAAATTCTCTTAAATTTTCTTTTAGTGATTTAAAATATTGAATAGCATTTTCTTCACCCATAATATTTACAGTATTTAAGAAAAATGCATAGCCTGTTCCTGATGTTTTTGGGTCTGGCATTGCAATTAAATTGTTATACTCTGGTTTTAATAAATCTTCATATGTTTTTGGTACTGCTAAATTATGTTCTGCGAAATAATTTTTGTCTATGATTAAAGACATAGTATATTTTACCCATGGAAAATAATTTGTTGATTTAACAACCCCATCTACAAAAATAGAAGAATCAAAATTTGATAAGTCAGCAAAGTTTTCTTCTAATTTTGTCATATATGCTGTTTCTAAATCTAAAATAATGTCGGCTTCTATATTTGTTCCTTCTGTTTTTAATTTTGCAGAACTATTTCCAGTTGACATGTATTGAACAACAACATTGATATCTGGAAATTTTTCTTTTAATTGTTCTTTTAATACTTGATTCCTATCTTCTTCCATCGAAGTATAAATAACTACTTTTCCGTTACTTTTTGAACATCCTGTAATAATAAATAGTGTTGATAACATTATAAGTAATGTTATGATTGAAATTAATTTTTTCATTTCTTTTTCCTCCTTTAAATTTGTTCATATTTGCTATTATATATCTTTATTTTGAACATTGCAATACTTATTTAAAAAATATTACAAAATAAAAGTACAATTAAAGGTAAAAATATAAGAACACGTTAAGTTCAATGACTAACGTGCTTTAATGCTTTTTACTTTTTGTAGTACCATCGTTGTTTATAAAATCTCTAATTATATTAATTATTCTTTCAGTATTACTTTCTAGTATTTTGGGCTTAAAGTTTTCTATTTCTTTTAATGCTGATTCTAACTCAGATACATCATTGAGGCCTATTATAAAACCTTCTTTTGCAAAAGTATTTATAATCTGAACTTGATGATCATTTGCAACTTCACCATATTTTTTATATCTTGGAACAGCAATTACTTTTTTATGAAGCTTTACTCCATTAACAATAGAGCCTACTCCACCATGTGTTATTATAATATCTGCTTTTTAAATAAGTTTTTCTAATTCATTTTGTTCAATTAAAGCAAATAATTTCATTTCATTTGAAAGGAATCGTGTACCTCCAGCTTGCACAATAACCTCTTGTTTTATAGTACCATTATCTATACATTTTTGAACTTCTTCTAGCAATCTATGAAAGCTATATTTTTGAGTTCCCAATAAAATAACAATCATTAATATATAGCACCTCCATATACTGCCTTAGAATACAGTTTTAGCATCTCTTCCCATTGCACTATAAATAGATCTGCAATGGGGTAGACCATTCTTCCAGACAGGGTTTTTGTATTTCTATTTGCAAATGTTTCTATAAAAATAATTTTTGAACCAAACACTTTCCCTATATAGCACATCGACACCGCTGTATGAGTTCCAGTAGAAATTATATATTTAGGTCTTATCTTTATGTATAGAATTAAACTTTTTATACAATATAAATAAATTTAAATATATATTCAAAAATTCTAATACGAGTACCGTATACTAAGAAATTTATTCTTTTTCCATATTCTTTTTTTAGATCAGCTGTCATTTTATTTTTTCTGTGATTATATGATAATCATACTCTTTAAATAGTGTTTTTAATTGAATAAGTTCATTAAAATGTCCACCTGTACTTGATATGAATAAAACCTTCTTCACTTTATTAACACCTACTTTTCAACATGATTACTATAGTTTTTTTTAAAACATAAATTTTATTTATAAAGATTTATATTTTGCTAATGAAATCATTCCATTGTTTTGCAACGTTTTCTTTACAATATGTTGTAGACAATTCCTTTCCTTCTTGCCCCATTTTTTTACGTAATTCTTTATTTTCAATTAACTTAATTATAGAATCAGCCATTTTATTTTTATCTCTATCTTCTATTAAAAAACCATTTATATTATTTTGTATAATTTCATTCGCACCTTGGGCACTAGTGAATGCAACTAATGGTAATCCACAATTTTCAGCTTCCACAAGAACTAATCCAAATGATTCTGAAAATGATGTCATAACATATATAGAAGATTCTAAATATAATTTAATTAATTCTTCTTTTGTTTTTTCTCCGTACTAGTTTTATATTCTTTTCTAATTTTTCATGACATATTTTTTGCTGTAATTCTTCTTCTTGAGAACCAGATCCAGCAATTTTTAATTTCCAATCGGGATATGTTTGATTGACAATTTTAAATACTTCAATTAGGTCTAAAAATCCCTTTACTTTTTCTAATCTTCCGACAGATAAGATTACTTTTTTATTTAATTCAGAAATTTCTTTTGAATCATTTTCTATAAGATTTGGTATATATATAACTTTAGTTTTTTTATTTTCTAATAATTTCTCATAAAATTTTGATAATTCATTTGATGTTGGCATAAAGTAATCAATATTTTTTAATGATTTTATAACCTTTTTTATGTATTGTTTATTATTATTGTGGTGGTTATGTTCTTGAGCAATTTTTATGATGCTTTTTTTGGCATACTTTCCAACCCATTTGGTATGTAAAATTCTAGTTGAAATAACTATATCTGCATTTATTTGCTTTATTGCTTTTACCATTACTTTTTTTCTCAAATATAAAATTTTTACACTAATAAAAGATTGCTTTATGATTTCTGTAATATTAAAATTTTTAATGGCATTTTTCAATTCTGTTCTATTTGGTTTTAAATCTTCTAATAAGTATTCTATCTTAACTCTACTATCTATTTCAAAATTTGGTTTTTCATTAAGTTTATATGTTGATATAATTGTAACATCATAATTTTCACATAATAAATTACTAATATTAGAAATTACTCTTTCAGCACCACCTACACCTAAATGTAAGGCTAATATAACTATTTTTTTCATCAATTATCTACCTCTAGTTTTTTTAAATCTTCATCTAAATTTAACAAAATCAATACCATATATATACTAACTGCTGGAGCTGTTAATACATGACCTGCGGCTAATGCTATGCCTAGACCTATACCTATAATATACCAATAAAGAAATATTTCTTCATTTTTAAAAATGTTCATAACATGTTTTAGTGTTTTTATTATTACTGTTACTAACATACATATTAATGGAATAAATAATATTATTGCTCCTACTATTCCGTGAGAAAAGAATATATCAAAATAATCAATTTCTACTAACTTATTAATTTGCAATTCACCATCTTTATAAGCTAAATAGCCATTTCCAAATATCTTTTCAATTGTATTACTAGCCATATACCTTTCAAAATTCATCTTTAATAAGTCATTTCTTCCACTTACTATTTCTGTTACGCCTATATCAGCAGGTTCTTCAGTTGCTGGCTTAGGAGTTTCATCAACTGCTGGCTTATAAATATTAATAAATTTAATAAATTTAATATCATAATTTGCTTCTATATTTTTTCCAACAGGAGTATAAGCTAAGGTAAATAGGATAACTAGTCCTATTATTAAAGTACATACATTTTTTATTATATAGATTTTTTTGCTTTTTTGTACAAATGTTTTAATCAAACATATAATAAAAAATAGTACATATAGTATAATAAATGCCAAAAATGGAACTTTAGTTCCCATCTCTAGTATTGAAAATATAAACAGTATTAAAGTTAGAATATTTATTATATTTATCTTCTTATCTTTTAATAATGCTATAGCAAGCAATGGTGATATTATACTTAATATAGCACCTATTTCATTTGCAGCATAAAATAAACCTACAGTTCCAGAATTCAATCCATATTTATATGTAGGATAAGCTATTCCTGCAATTTTGGCTATGAGCATAATTAAAGCATATTCTGCTAAAGTCCATATGAAATATTTATTGTCTATTCTCATAGTTTTACTATTAAATATGCTATATAATGCTACTAAAACAAGTGGGAAATAAAAAGTTTTTATCAATCCCTTTATTTGTGCTAGTATCATATTTGTTCCATTTTGTGAATATGAAACAAATAAAAATATACACATATAAATACCTACTAATCCATAATATATTAAGCTTTTTATTCTATTTTTTTTGTCAGCTTTAAACAATGAATATATAATAATTAATCCCATAAACATGGTTCTTATTAATATTCCTAATGTTAAATTTGGACTTATATATTCCAGACATAATGATGTTGCAACATCTAAAATTGGTTGAATTAAAAGATAAATTATAATTATTTTTTCTATAGTAATTTTTTTTAGTTTATTCATTTAATAGTTCTCCTTAATTTTCCTTCGAATTTTATTATATATGTTTATAACAAACATAGTATTTGTATAAAAAATTTTGCAAGTTATTTTATAAATTATATTTCGCTGTTTATAAAATTTATTTTTATTCCAATGTGGATATTTTTGTTTTATTATTTTTACTATTTCCTTTATTTTCTCTTTTCCTTCTTCATAGTATAAAAAACGCCCGAGAAGCTGCATAGAGTAAATGCTCAATATATATATATTCTAGCTCGTCTTTATATCTTAAGTATAAATGCCTTTTTTTAAATTCATTCTCTAAATGTTCTAGTGCAACAAAAATTGATTCTAATTTTTGGCTA